>JBBIQR010000013.1:0-30159 GCA_037442245.1 Candidatus Solibacter sp.
CGAGCCGGCGGCGGTCCTCGCCGAGTTGGAACCCGCCGCCATCGCATTCGAAGCCACACACGAACCCGTGGCCGCAACCGAACTCGAACCGGTCGCCTCCGCGGTAGCCGAACAAGAACTGCTCCGCTCCGCCATTGAAGCCGAGCCGGAACCGGTCGCCGCAACCGAACCGGAACCTGTGGCTTCCGCGGTGGCCGAACACGAGCCGGTGAGCGCGGCCGCGGCAGCGTCCGACGCCCTCGGCGACGCCCTCGCCACCCTGGTCCATGCCCCGGCGACCGCGGCAATCGCCGCGCCCGAGTCGCACCACGCGTTCGCGCTGCCGCTGGCGCTGGACCAGTCCGCGCTCGCCGTACCGGAACCCCAACTCGACGCGCCGGGCCCGGATCCGAAACTGAAGGCCGACCTGTGGGCCGTGGCCGGCATGGTATCGGCCGCAGCCGCCGTCGCACCCGCCCGTACCGCCGAACCCGTCTCCGTAGTGACGATGCCGGCTCCAGCCGCGCCGCCGGCGGAACCGGCAACCGCCGCGCCGGCCGCCCCGCAGACGGATGCCGCCGCAGCCGCGGCCTATGCCGTGCCGCAACGCATCGCCGCTCCGCGCCAGAAGCCGGACGCGTTCAACTGGATGATGCTGGGCACCGCCGCCGTTTTCCTGATCGTGGTCTGGATCGCGATCTTCTTCGGCATGCACTAACCGGGCGACTCGCGCCCGGGAAGATGGAACGGCTTGGGCGGCGCAGGGCGGAACGCTTCGAGCGTCCGCCATTCCGCGCGCCGTCCCTCGAGCGCGCGCTCGACAATCCGGCGCAGCGTGTCCGGCTCGCCCAACGCCCGCAGGTTGATCAGCAGATCGTGTTCGCGGGCCGGCGAAGCGTCCAGCACGCCCTCCACCGCGGGATCCCGCCGGTTGGCCGTCAGCGCCGCCTTGACATAGCCGGTGGCGCACTGGTCCATCATCTTTAGGTGCACGATGCGCGCGCCCGCCTCCGAGAGCCCTTGCTCGATCGCGTCCATGAGCGGCCCCACCACCATCGCCGGCGAAAGCGCGGGACGCGTGCGCAGCCGCACCCGCGCGTTCAGCCAGCCGAGCGCTGCCTCCGCCCGGGCGTAGCGCGCGTAATCCACCGCGACCGGATGCGCCCCCACGGCGACGCCCTCGCGCAGGAGTTCGCCCAGCCACCACTCCACATCGACCGCGCGATCGATCACCAGGTCCGCCTCGGCCACCTGCTGCTCGAAGAGAAACTCGAGATCGGCGCCCTGGGGCCTGCCGTGCGCCAATACTGTGAGCGGCGCCACGCGGAACCGATGACCCCAATCGCGCAGCAAGGGGCGCAGCGTCGTCGCCACCAGGTCCGTGCAACTGCCCACCGCTTCGGCGAAGATCACCTCGGCGCCGTGCTCCTCCATCCGCTGCAACGCCGTCACCAGGTCCGGGAACCGGCAGCAGAAACAGCCGCCGCCGACCTGCCCCGCGATCACTCCGTGGCGACGCGCCAGTTCGGCATCGACCAGGTCGCCGCCCTGATCGTTCATCACCGCGGCCACCCGCACACCGCGCGCCGCCAGCACCCGCGCCGCCTTCAGAATGAGGGTGGTCTTCCCCGCCCCCAGAAATCCGCCGACGATCGCAACCGCCGGGGTCACACCCGCAGATCCTCGCCTTCCCGCAGGGTCCTGCCGGGCGACGATTTTCTGCCGTTCACGGTGCACGATTTCACGGCGAGCGTGCCATGGTCCACGTGAATCGCGGCGCCCGCCGCGGTCACCTGAAACGTGCCCCATCCGGAGGCGGTGGACCAGAAGCAGCGGTGTCCCGCGGGGGCGGCGATCTCCACCGCCTGTTCTCCGCCGTGATAGCGGAATCCGGAGAGCGCCAGCATCCCGCTCCACGACGAGAGGGCCCGCGCGTAGTGGTGTCCGCATTCGGGTTCGTTCCACGGATTGCGCTTTTCGCCGTCGTAGCGGGCGCGGGTGTTGCGGTAGCACTCGACGCCCTCCCGCGTCATGCCGGCGAACATCATCTGCGACGCCGCCAGGTACTCCTGCCCGGTCCACGATTCGGCGTAGTAAGGGAACGGGATGCGCGGGCGCTCCGCCTTGCCGTAGTCGCAGACCACCAGCGCCGCCTCGTCGTTGAGCGCGTAGACGCGCTGCACGGTATCGTGCTCGGCCAGCGACCGTTTGTAGTTGTGGCGGTAAATGGAGGCGAGGGTTTTGCGGATGTTGGCGGGAGAGACCAGCGGACCGAGTCCGGCGACATCGGCCAGATACTGCCCGATCAACTGGTCCAGCAGGCAGCCTTCGCCCACCTGGTATTGCGGATTCAGGGTATCCTCCGACCCCATGGTGCTGCGCAGCGAAGGCGCGATCCCCTCCTTGGCCACCCCGCGGATCTTCTGCACGTAGAATTCGCCGTTGAACAGGTTCGCGTCGATCCACTTGCTGCCGCTTTCGAACAGGCGCCGGTATTCGGCCGCGGACGAGGTGTCGCCCACCACGCGGGCCATCTCCCCGGCGGCGCGCAGCGCACCGAGGTAGTAGATGCCGCACAGCGGATTCGGTCCGTAGAACTCGACGTCGTAGGTGTTGTGCTGCACGCCTTCCATGACGCCGTCGCGATCGGCGTCCCATCCGCCCGGCACCCAGGCGAATTCGAGCGCGCGCTGAATGCCGGGCCACAGACCGCGCAGCCACGCGGTATCGCCGCTGAGTTTCCAGTCGAGGTAGGCGTGGAGCACCTGGCCCATGGTGCCGTCGGCGGCGGCGAAGCCCCATAGCGGCTGCTTGTGGGGAAGGTTTTCGCGGAAGTGGAGCGCGCCGGCGGAATCCAGATCGTAGCCGAAACTGGTGGCGCGCAGCGAGCGCGCGAACGTGGGGAACAGGTGCGCGGTGGCGGTCTCGTAGTTCCACACGTGGGTACAGCTTCCGTGGCAACAGCCGCCGTGGTCGTTGGCGCCTTCGAAGCCGTGGAACTCGCCGTCGGCGGTGCGAAAGCAGACCTGCGTCGCCAGCGTCGAGAGGTTCGCGCCGGCAGCGTCGCGCACCGCGCCGGGCACGGTGGATTCGCGCAGCGCCGCGGCGAAGCGGCGCGTCTTCCGCTCGAGTTCCGGGAGGCGTTCGGCCGCGTATTCGGCCGCGGCCCACGCGTCGGGGAAGCGCGTGGTGTACCAGTTGCCGATGACCGTATCCTCGTCGCCCTTGGGAGCGCTCCAGCCGCAGCGCCGCGGGGTGCGATTAGGGAAATGCCACGCCAGCAGGAAGGTGTAATCGGCGTGCGCGCCGGGCGCCAACGTCCGCGCCATGCAGAGCGCGCCTACGCCGTTGCGCTGCCCCGGCTCCGGACCAAGCTCGCCATCGGCGGTGAAATCGTCCCAGTAGAGCATGGGCGAATTCCACCAGCGGTCGCGCTGCCAGCCGCGCAGATAGGTCACGCGCGCGTCACCGGCATCGAGCGCGCCCAGAACGAAGCTGCCCTTCAGCGCGTCGTCCTCCGGCAACTCCGGACCGTGCATATAAAGGCCGGACAGACGCGCCGTTGAGCGGTATTCGTTCACGCGCGGATCGGCGCTCTCTCTGGTCCCGGTGGGATTATCGATCGACCAGGCGATCGAGACCTTGGCCGGCGCCGCCCCCGGGTTCGTGACCCGGTAGCGGAGGATCGCCACCGGCAGACCGGAATCGTCGGGCTCGTGCGGGATGAACGGAGAGAAGGCTTCGAGAGAGACACGCACG
The DNA here is from genome assembly GCA_037442245.1 of Candidatus Solibacter sp. Taxonomy (GTDB): domain Bacteria; phylum Acidobacteriota; class Terriglobia; order Bryobacterales; family Bryobacteraceae; genus Solibacter. The sequence goes on from JBBIQR010000013.1 coordinate 3,739, forward strand.
GGCAGCGCCGCATCGGTGAAGTCGATGCGCGCCAGCGGGTACTCGCCGGTGAACGTGGCGGCGGCCAATCGCGAGAGCCCCGGCGCGTTGCGCGTGCCTAATCCGCTGGAGCCGTCATAGGGAGGCTGGATGCGCGATTCGAGCACGCGCGCGACCGGCTTGCTCCTGCCGGTCTGCGCCCAGATCGCCGGGAAGGCGTAGGCCGGCGCGTTGCCCTTGTCGGGACGGTTGAAGATCTCCCAATCGCGCAACTGGCCGCGCCCGCCGAGCGAGATCGAACCCGCGCAGACGCCGCCCAGCGGGAACGCAATCATCTTCAGGTGGCGTCCGCTGAACACCCGCGGATAGGCGATCTCGGGCGGCGCGGACGGGGCGGTGGCGGCGGATGGCGCGCCTCCCGGCGGCGTCTGCTCTGCGGATGCGCGGGTCTGCGCGGCGGCTGGGGCCAGCGCCATCTGCTGAAGAAACGTACGGCGGCGGGATCTCATCCTCTACAGACTACTGCACGACGCGCTCGCCGCCAATCCACACGCCGGCGATTTCGAGCGCGCCGGGCGGCGTGCAGCGGAACGCCACCAGGTCCGCGCGTTCGCCTGCGGCGATTCCGCGGGTGCGTCCCGCGATGCGCGCGGCGGCGGCGGGATTCACGGTCGCCATGCGCACGGCATCGGCCAGCGTGAGCCCGGCGAGCCGCATCAGGTTCGCGACCCCGGTGGCCATATCGAGCGCGCTGCCCGCGAGCCGGTCCGTGCCGGCGAGCACCACCCGGCCCTCCGGCGTCAGGTCCACCGGCTGTTCTCCCAGCAGGTAGCGTCCCGGCGCGGCGCCCGCCGGAGTCGCGGCGTCGGTGACCAGGAAACTGCGGTCGATGCCCTTGGCGCGCAGCGCGGATTTGAGAAACGCGCGGCCCAGGTGAATGCCATCCACGATGAAGCCGGCCATCAGGCGATCTTCGGCAAGCTGCTCCCAGAGGTAATTCGGATGCCGCCGCAACATCTGGTGCGCGCCGTTGCCCAGGTGCGTCGAGAGGGTCGCTCCGGCGCGCACCGCGCGGGAGATCTGTCCGGCGTCCGCCGACGTGTGCCCGATCGCCGCCACCACGCCCTCGGCGGTCACGCGCTCGATGTAGCCGGGCGCGCCCGGCCACTCCGGGGAAAGCGTGACCATCCGCACCAACCCGCCGCACGCGTCCTGCCAGCGGCGGAACTCGTCGAAGTCGGGCGGACGCACCGATGCCAGCGGATGCGCGCCGCGCGCCCCGTCTTCGGGCGAAATGTGCGGCCCTTCCACGTGAAAGCCCTCGATGGCGTCTCCCCCTGGGACGCCGGCGCGGGCCGCCGCCAGGTTGCGCAGGCACGCCGCCATCGCGTCCTTCTCCGCGGTGATCACGGTGGGCAGCAGCCGCGTGGTACCGCGCGCGAACTGCGCCGCAAGCGATCGCGCGATGGCCTCGTGCCCGGCGGCGGGATCGTTGTAATCCACGCCGGCGAAGCCGTTCACCTGCACGTCGATGAATCCGGGCGCGAGCCACAGCCCGCCATCGTCGCCGCCCGGCGCCACCGCGCGGATGCGGTTATCGAACGTTACCGTGATCTCTTGCCCGCTGAGGGAATCGCGGCCCGAACAGGTTTGCTGGCCCATGTTTTATACACAAGTTTGCCACACCGCACCGCGCTTAACTACTTGCTACCGCTGGCGGAAAAAAGATGTGGAAAGGGGAACGATTTTTCTGGCGCCGGGCGCGCACTCACGTTACAACAGGAGAGTCCATTAGGCGGTTGCGCAGCCGGGATGGCAAATCTCGGGGGAGGTGGTCATCGTGGTTGCGCAGCCGTTTTGGGCGTTACTCTTCCCGAGAATCGGTAAGGACGAATCGCAACCCGTGGGGCAGGCCGATGGTCTGCCCCATCGTGATTTTATGCGGTGTTTGCGGAACTCTACTTCGCCGCCGCCGGAGCCGGAACCCGCGAGAGCCAGCCGTACGTATCCGCACGCGATCCGTCGATGATCCCGAAGAACGCCTTCTGCAGTTTCTCCGCCACCGGTCCGCGCCGCCCGCTGCCGATCGTGATGCGGTCGATGGAGCGGATGGGCGTGATCTCCGCCGCGGTCCCGCTGAAGAACACTTCGTCGGCGATGTAGAGCATCTCCCGCGGGATGAGCGTCTCGACCACCGGGATATCGAGTTCGCGCGACAGCGTGAGGATGGTGTCGCGCGTGATGCCGGGCAGCACGCTCGCGCCCAGGGGCGGCGTGTGGATGCGGCCATCGCGCACCACAAAGATGTTCTCGCCCGACCCCTCGCTGACATAACCGTGGGAATCGAGCGCGATGCCTTCGGCGTAGCCGTTGATCGACGCTTCCATGCGGATCAACTGCGAGTTCATGTAATTGGCGCCCGCCTTGGCCAGCGCGGGGAGCGTGTTCGGAGCCAGCCGGGTCCAACTGGAGACGCACACGTCCACACCCTCGGCCAGCGCTTCCTCGCCCAGATACTTGCCCCACTCCCAGCACGCGATGTAGACTTCGATCGGGTTGGTGATGCCGTAGACGCCCACATCCCCATAGCCGCGCAGCACGATCGGACGGAAGTAGCAGGAATCGAGCTTATTCACCCGCACCAGTTCGAGCGACGCTTCGCAAAGCTGTTCGTTGGTGAACCCGATGTCTTCGATGCGGTAGATCTTCGCGGAATCGATCAGGCGGCGATAGTGCTCGCGAATCCGGAACACGGCCGGGCCCGAAGGCGTCGAGTAGCAGCGAATCCCCTCGAAGACGCTGGAACCGTAGCTCACGACATGGGCCAGAACATGGATCGTGGCATCTTTCCAATTAATGAGACGGCCGTTGTGCCAGATCTTTTCAGTGGGCTTCAGCATGTTTCATTATATCTTGAGGGGATTTATTATGCTTTCGACACGCTCCCGAACGGTTCTGGTCCTTCTGGCATGCGCGGTTGCCGCCTTCGCGGCGCGCAGGGCGGGCGACCCGCTGAAGCCCGGATGGAATCTCTTCAGCAAACAGGACGATATCCAGATCGGCCAGCAGAACGCGCAGCAGGTGCTGCAACAGTACGAGGTCGTGAAGGACAAGTTCCTGCAGGACTACGTGCAGCAGATGGGCCAGAAACTCGCTTCCGCGCCCGAAGCCAAGGCCAGCGGATTCAACTTCACGTTCACCGTGCTGAACGTGGACCAGATCAACGCCTTCGCTCTGCCCGGCGGTCCCATGTTCATCTACACGGGTCTGCTCAAGGCCGTCGATAACGAGGGGCAACTCGCCGGCGTGATGGGCCACGAAATGTCGCACGTGATCCTGCGTCACGGCACGCACGAAGCCACCAAGGCCAACTTTGTGCAACTGCTGGCCGGAGGATTGGGCGCGATGCTGGGCGGCGGGGAATCCACCGTGGGACGCCTCGCCGAATCCGGCCTCGGTCTGGCGGGCAACAGCTTCATCCTCAAGTTTTCGCGCGACGCCGAAAGCGAAGCCGACGCGCTCGGTTCGCACCTGATGGCCGAGTCCGGCTACGACCCGGTGCAGATGGCCAGGTTTTTCGAAAAACTCAACGCGAGCGGCGGGCAGCAGTTGCAGATTCTCTCCGATCACCCCAATCCGGGCAACCGCGAAGCCGCCATCGTGGCCGAGATGAAGACGCTGCCGCCGCGGCAATACGGCGCCGGCACGGGTCTTTTCCCGCGCATGAAGAAAGAGGTCGCCGCGCTGCCGCCTCCCGCCAAGAAGACTCCGGCGCAGGCGCAATCGGCAACCGGCTCGGGCTCGGGCACGGGCACGGCCGCGCCGGGTCCCGGCTCCAGCGTTCCACCGCCGGGCGCCGCTCCCGCCGGATGGCAGGTTTACCAGGGCCAGGGATTCGCCATCAATTACCCGCAGGGCTGGCAGGTTTTCGGCCAGCAGAACTCGACGGACGTGACGCTCGCGCCCAAGGACGGGGTGGTCTCGCAGAACGGCTCGACCCAGATCGGGTTCGGCGCCGTGATCTCGCAGTACTCGCCGCAGAACTCGCGCGCCAGCCTGCTGGACGCGACCAACCAGCTCATCGCCGGGCTGCAGAACGATAACCCGCAGATGTCCATCACCGGCAGTCCCCGCTCGCTTTCCCTGCCGGGAAGGCTGGCGGCGATGACGACCACGCTGCGCAGCCAGTCCGTCTTCGGCGGCAACGAGGTGGATACGCTGGTCACGGTGCAGCGCTCCGGCCAACTCTGGTACGCCGTTTTCGTCGCGCCGGAGCAGGATCAGCCGCGCGTCGCCGACACTTTCAAACAGATGATGGACTCGCTGAAGCTGCAATAGACGCGGGTTACTCGTGGCGCAGCGCGTCCACCGGATCGGCCAGGGTGGCGCGAAACGCGGGAATCGCGGCGCCTAAGAATCCGGCGCATCCGAGCACGAGGGCGGTCGCGGCCATTGTCGCCGGATCGGCCGCGCTGACCCCGGCCAGCATACTGTCCAGCACCTGCGTGACGGCGAACGCGCCCAATACGCCGAGCACCACGCCCGCCAGAATCCGCCTCAAACCGTCCGCCACGACCATCCCCACGATGTCCGCCCGGGTCGCACCCAGCGCCATGCGGACTCCGATTTCGTGGACCCGCTGGTTCATCGAGTGGGCCACCACCGAGTAGAGCCCGACGGCGGCGAGCGCGAACGCCATCGCGGCAAATGCGGAAAACATGCCGCCGTAGACGCGCCACTTCCAGGTGCGCTCCCACAGCAGTTGATCGAGGGTGCGCAGGTCGGTTACCGGCAGATCCGCGTCCAGGTCGTGCACCGCGCGGCGGAATTCGTTGGCCAGCCGCTCGGGTGGAATCGCGGTGCGCGCCGCAACCACCATCTCGCGCTGCGGAAACTGGCGGTAAGGAAGGTAAAGGAGCGGATCGTGCAATCCCTGGCTCTCGTCGTTCTGCACCACGTCGGGCGCGATGCCGGTCACGGTCCGCCACGGCTGATCCGGACCCGGCGCGCCGGACGGCAGCCGGGAACTGCGGGTGATGATGCGCAGCCGCTTGCCGATCGGATTCTGGCCCGGCCACGCGGCACGCGCGAAACTCTGGTTGACGATGAGGACCGGTTCCGTGCCCGCGACATCGAGACCGGTGAAGGCGCGTCCGCGCAGCAACCGGATACCCAGCAGGGAGAAGTAGCCGGGGCTGATCACTACCCCGCCGGTCCGCGGCTGGCGCCGCGGGTCCACCGGGGGCGCGCCCTCCAACTGGTAATAGAAATCGGTCCAGCCATCGCCGGGCAGGTTGGAGGCCATCCCGGCCGAGATCACGCCCGGCATCGCGCCAACCCGTTCCAGTAAGCGGTCGTAGAACGGCATCTGCGCGGCGTCGTTTGGATAGGTGCCGGGGCGCAGGAGAATGTCCATGCTCATCAGGTGATCGGTCTGGGCGCCGATGGGGGTCCGCGCCATGTTGAGAAAGCTGCGGATCATCAGGCCGGCGCCGGCCAGGAGGACAAAGGCGAGCGCGACCTCCAGGGTGATGAGCGCGCCGGACAGTTTCCGGCCGCTCCGCGCGCCGCCGGCAGCGCGGCCGCCGTCCTTGAGCGCATCGTTCAGGTCCAGCCGGGAGAGCCGCAGCGCGGGCGCCAGTCCGGCGAGGAGACCGGCGGCTATGGTGATCGCGCCCAGGTACGCGAGCACCCGGTAGTCGGGCGAGAAGTCCAGGTAGGCGGCGCGTTCGTCCGGCAGAATCGTCGCTTCAAAGGCACGCACGCCCCAGATCCCGAGCGCGGAGCCGAGCACGCCGCCGGTAACCGCCAGCAGCATACTCTCCACGAGCAACTGCCGGATGACCCGCCAACGTCCCGCCCCCAGCGCCGCCCGGATCGACATCTCCCTGGCGCGAAGCACGGCGCGCGCCAGCAGCAGGTTAACCACGTTAGCGCAGGCAATCAGCAGCACAAACCCCACCGCGCCCAGCAGAGCCAGCAGGATCAGCCGCGTGTCCTGCCCGATGAAATAATCGTTGAACCGCTCCACCCGCACACCGATCTGGTGGTTGGTCGCGGGGTACTGCCGCTCGAGGCGGCCGGCCAGGGCGCTCATTTCGCGGCGCGCCGAAGCCGGTGTCGCGCCGGGCGCGAGCCGGCCGAACATGGTGAGCGCGCGGTACTCGCGCCGGGTCCAGTCGCCGGTGGGCGTAAGTGGAATCCACAGGCTGCTGTCGCCCGGAAACCGCAGCCCCGGCGGCATCACCCCCACCACCACGGTGGGAATCTGGTTGATCCGGATCGTGGCGCCGATCACGGAGTGTTCTCCGTTGTAGCGGCTGAGCCATAGAGCGCTGGTGAGGATGGCGACCGGCGGCGCTCCGGGCGCGGCGTCCTCGGGCAGGAAATCCCGGCCGAGAATCGGGCGCTGCCCGATCAGGGAAAACGTGCCGGTGGTCAGGCGCGCTCCCTTGTATTGAGCGGGAAGACCGGCGCCGTCGCTGACATCCACGTCAAACCGCGCGAAGGCCCCCAGGGACGTGAAGGAACGCGCCTGCGCCTGGAAATCGTGGTAGTCCGGGTAGGACTCGCCGCGGCTGTTTCCGCCGGGACCACCCGCGCTGGAAATATATAGGATCCTGTCGCTGTCGGCGAACGGCAGGTTACGCAGCAGGAAGCCGTTGACGATGGTGAAGACGGTGGCGTTGGCTCCGATCCCGAGCGCCAGCGCGGCGACGATGACCAGCGCGACGCCGGGGCTTTTGCGCAGCACGCGCAGCGCGAAAATGAGGTCCTGTCCGATGGTGCCCATGGTGGTGGCCGGACTCCTTATAAACCAGAGCGTAGCCTCACCGTCTGAAGATTGGCTGAAGGGGAAAACGCCGGCGAACGCCGTGGCCGCGGCCGCTACCGGGGTATGGTCCAGCCCACCTGTTGCAGGGGGAGCGGGTACAGCGGAAGCCGCTGTACGGGAACTGTCAGGGAGCGGACCGCGATCCGCCCGTCAAACCCTTCGGCCTGTAACGTGTAGTGCGTCGTATGCTCCGGGTGGATCTCGATGCACCGTCCGGGCGAGGGGGGAATCGGGTCCATCACGGGAGAGAGCCGCACGATGCGCGCGTTCTCGACGCTGTAGCAGAGTTTGGCTTTTTCCCCGGCGAACAAGGCTCCGGTGGTGGCGAAAAAACGCACGATCCGCACCGGCTGCGGCTGCCACGCGGGCGGGTGGACCAGCGGCTCCCCGGCCGGTCCCCGCAACAGGCTCAGGCCAAAGAGCACCGAAATCGCCAGGGCCGACATCAACAACCGTGTCCAGGCTTCGCGCATTTGACACATTGGACTCCGCCAGGGGCGCTTTGGTTTCGCCTGCGGTACGCTGCTTGAATATGGGACTGCGAATCGTTCAGGTGGATGCGTTCACCAGCCGGCCCTTCGGCGGCAATCCCGCGGCGGTTTGCGTGCTGCCGCAAGCGGCGCCGGAGGAATGGATGCGGCAGGTCGCGCGCGAGATGAATCTCTCGGAAACCGCCTTCCTGGTACCGGCCGAAGACGGGTACCATCTGCGCTGGTTCACTCCGGCGGTGGAAGTGGACCTTTGCGGACACGCCACCGTGGCTTCCGCCCACGTGCTGTGGGAGGACGGGCACCTTCCCGCCGGAGCGCAGGCGCGCTTCCACACGCGCAGCGGACTGCTCACCGCCGACCGCCGCGGGGACTGGATCGAACTCGACTTTCCCGCCAAAATCGCCGCTCCCGCGGAGCCGCCGCCGTCCCTGCTGCCCGCCCTCGGCGTCACCCACGCGCGATTTGCCGGCAAGAATGCTTTCGACTACCTGGTGGAAGTGGATTCCGAAGCCACCGTGCGCGCGCTTTCCCCGGACCACTCGGCGCTCCGCAAACTGCCGGTACGCGGCGTCATCGTGACCGCCCGCGGCGCCACCGGGGAGTTCGATTTCGTGTCGCGGTTCTTCGCCCCCGGCTCCGGCATCGACGAGGACCCGGTCACCGGGTCCGCCCACACCGCGCTCGGTCCCTACTGGATGGGCGTGCTCGGCAAGAGCGAGTTCACGGCGTTCCAGGCATCGGCGCGGGGCGGCGTGCTGAGAGTCCGGGTGGCCGGCGAACGGGTGAAAATCGCCGGGCAGGCGGTCACCGTGATGACCGGCGAGCTGCGGGCGTAGGCGCCGGGCAGCGCGTGCTACACTCCCAACATGCCCGAACCCCACCCGAGCGACGTTCCCGATGAACCGCCTCCGTTTCTGGGCACGTGGTCGCGGGTGTATCGCGCGGTGATGGTCTATCTCGCGCTCCTGATCGCGGGCTTCTACCTGTTCGCCCGGGCGTATCGATGAGAACCCTCGACTGGGTCGTCCTGGTCGCGAGCCTGCTCTCGATCATCGCCTACGGCCTCTACCGCAGCCGCGGCAGCAATACCGTCGACCGCTACCTGCTGGCCGGCAAGAGCATGCCCTGGTACGCCATGGCGCTCTCGATCATGGCGACGCAGGCGAGCGCGATCACCTTCATCTCCACCACCGGCCAGTCTTACGTGGACGGCATGCGCTTCGTGCAGTTCTACTTCGGTCTGCCGCTGGCCATGATCGTGATCGCCGCGGTGGTGGTCCCGGTGTTTCACCACTCGCGGGTCTACACGGCGTACGAATACCTGGAGAAGCGCTTCGATTCGAAGACGCGCGCGCTCGGCAGCCTCATCTTCCTGGCGCAGCGCGGGCTCTCCGCGGGGCTCACAATCTACGCGCCGGCGCTGGTGCTGAGCGTGATCCTGGGCTGGCCGGAGGCGGTCACGACCGTCTGCGTCGGCGCGACCGTGGTCACCTACACCATGCTGGGCGGCATCAAAGCCGTGACCTGGAGCGATGTGCAGCAGATGGTGGTGATTTTCGCGGGACTGGTTATTTCGCTGGTCACCGTCATCGTGCTGCTGCCGCGTTCGGTCTCCTTTGGCGATGCGGTGTACCTGGCCGGCGCCGCGGGACGGCTCAACACGGTCACCACGACCTTCGACTGGAACGACCGCTTCAACCTGTGGAGCGGCCTGTTCGGCGGCACGTTCCTGTTCCTTTCCTACTTCGGCTGCGATCAATCCCAGGTGCAGCGCTACCTCACCGGCAAATCGATCGCGGAGAGCCGGCTCAGCCTGTTGTTCAATGCCGTGGCCAAGATCCCGATGCAGTTTTTCATCCTCTTCATCGGCGCGATGGTGTTCGTGTTCTACCTGTTCGCGCAGCCTCCGGTGCTGTTCCAGCGGGCGGAACTGGCGCGCATCGGCAAGAACGGCGCGTTCGCGCCCATCGCCGGGCAATACCAGCAGGCGTACGAGACGCGGCGGCAGGCGGCTTTCGCGCTGGTCGAGGCGCACCACTCGGGCGATCCGGCGGCCGAAGAGCGGCAGAAGGCCGCCTACCGCGCGGCGCAGGCGGAGATCGACCGCACGCGCTCGCAGGCCGCCCGGCTAGTCGAGCAGACCGGTGGAGAAGCCGGTTTCAGCGACACCAACTACATTTTTCTGTCGTTCGTGACCCGCTACCTGCCGGCGGGAATCGTGGGACTGGTGATCGCGGTGATTCTGGCCGCCACCATGTCGGCGAGTTCGGGCGAGATCAACTCTCTCGCCACGGTGAGCGTGATCGACCTCTACCAGCGCTACTTCAAGCGCGGCGCCAGCGACCGCCACTACCTGCTGGCTTCGCGCGCCGCCACGCTCTTCTGGGGAGCCTACGCCGTGCTCTTCGCCGGATACGCGCGCCGGCTGGGATCGCTGATCGTGGCGGTCAACAAGGTGGGCAGCCTGTTCTACGGTTCGCTGCTCGGCTGCTTCGTGGTGGCGTTCGCGTTTCCGCGCGTGAAGGGCACCCCGGTGTTCGCCGGGATGCTGGCGGGCGAAGCCGCCATCCTGTGGACCGCCGCCTACACCGATATCTCCTGGCTCTGGTACAACGGGATCGGCTGCGGGGTGGTGCTGGCGACGGCGCTCGGCATCAGCGCGCTGCGCGACGGCGCAGCCAGTACCAGACCAGCCACGCCGCGATCAGGATCGCCGCGCCCAGCGTGATCCGCAGCAGGTAACGGTCCAGGTTCTGTTGCACGGCGTGCCAGCGCTCGCCGAGAAAATATCCGAGTGAAAGAAACGTGGCGGCCCATAAGGCGGCGCCCGCGTACGCGAACAGGCAGAACTGCGGCGCCTCGAGTTCGCTCATTCCGGCGGCATAGGCGGTGAAGTGGCGCACCCCGGGGATGAAGTAGCCGAACGTGAGGCTCCAGTGCCCGGCGCGGCGGAACCAGGCGTGCGCCCGGTCCACGTGATCCTGCCGGATGCGCAGGTAGCGCCCGTAGCGATGGATCAGCCCCAGCCCGAACCAGCGTCCCAACAGGTAGCTCAGGGTGATGCCGCAGGCGCTGCCGCAGAACGCCGCCAGATAAGCGGGCGGCAGCGAGAGGTGCCCGGCATAGACCAGGTATCCGGTAAACGTGAGCAGGGTTTCGTCCGGCACGGGCAATCCGGCGATGCCCAGCACCAGAAGCGAGAAGATCGCCAGGTATCCGTATTGCGAGATCCAGGCGAGAACCTGCTGCTCCATCAGACGGTCAGTTCGCCGACATCCACGTGGCTGCGCTGGCCGGCAATCACGACCAGGCCGCTTTCGGTCACGTGCCAGCCGCGCGCGCGGTCGGCATCGTGGTCGTAGCCGACGGTGGTGTCGGAGTCGATCTTCACGTTCTTATCCAGGATCGCGCGCCGGACCTTGGCGCGGCGCCCGATATCGCAGTTGTCGAAGATGATGCAGTCCTCGACCAGCGCGCCGGCGTGGACCTTCACACTGCGGCCCAGGATGGAGGTGCGCACGACGCCGCCCGAGAGGATGCAGCCGCCCGAGACGATGCTGTCGATCGCCTGTCCGCGGCGGAACGCGTCGTCGAAGGTGAACTTGGCGGGCGGGTCCGGGTAGCTGGTGCTGCGCAAGGGCCACTGGCGGTTATACAGGTTGAGTTCGGGCCTGACGGCCCGCAGATCCATATTCGCCTCGTAGTAGGCGTCGATGGTGCCGACGTCGCGCCAGTAGGGCACGGAGTCGTCGGGCTCACCGGGGATGCGGTTTTCGCGGAAATTGTAGGCGAAGATGGGCGCGCTGCCGGCCAGTTTGGGCAGAATGTCCTTGCCGAAATCGTGGCTGCTGTCCGAGTCGGCGGCATCGGCTTTGAGAAGGTCCAGCAGCCTCCTGGTGGAAAAAATATAGTTGCCCATCGAGGCGTACACGTTCTCCGGGTCGCCGGGCATGGTGGGCGCGTCGGGATTCTTTTCGTGGAAACCCAGAATCCGCCCGCCGGCGTCGGCTTCGATGACGCCGAACTCGTGGGCGTGCCGCTTGGGCACCGGGATGGCGGCTACCGTCACGTCGGCTTTGGCGGCGGCGTGGAATTCGATCATGCTGGCCACGTTCATGCGGTAGATGTGGTCGCCGCCGAAGATCGCCACCACGTCGGGCGCGGCTTGCTCGACCAGGTTGATGTTCTGGTAGATCGCGTCCGCCGTCCCCTGGTACCAGGTTTCGTCCTGTGAGCGCATCTGCGCGGGAACCGGGATGATGAACTGGCTCTTCAGCAGGCTGCCGAATTGCCAGCCTTCGCTGAGATGCTGCAGCAGGCTCTGGCTGCGGAACTGTGTCAGCACATAAGTAGAGTAGATGCCGGAGTTGATGAAATTGCTCAGAACGAAATCGATGATCCGGTACTTACCCCCAAAGGGGACTGCCGGCTTGGCCCGTTCCAAAGTGAGAGGAGAGAGGCGGGTGCCTTTGCCGCCCGCGAGGACGATTCCCAGAACGCGAATGTGCATAGGTCTACCAAGGCCCTATTCTTTCAGGGCGTACCACCCTAAGGCAAGTGAATCTTTCGACCGATATGAATCTGTGCAGTCGCACATCGCATGATCTCGATCATTGGAATCGTCCTCGTCCTGGGAGCCATCGCCGGAGGCTACTTCATGGAACACGGCAAGTTTGCCGTGCTTTTCCAGCCCGCCGAACTGATCATCATCTTCGGTGCGGCGGTCGGAACCGTGGTCATTGCCAACCCCCTCGCCGTCCTCACCAAGATCGGCACGGGGCTGGCGGGGGTATTAGGAGGCAACCCGTTCAACAAGGCGTATTACCTGGAGACGCTCAAGATGATGTACGAATTGTTCACGCTGTCGCGTAAGGCGGGAACCGCGAAACTCGAAGAAGAGGTGGATAACCCGGAGAAGGGCCAGGTCCTGAACAAGTACCCCAAATTCCTCAAGAATCACCATGCCGTGCATTTTCTGTGCGATACGCTGCGGATGGCGGTGGCGGGCGGGGTCGATCCGCTGGAAATCGACACCATGATGGAGGCGGATCTCGAAGTGCATCACAAGGAGAGCCACGAGCCGATCGCGGCGCTGAACACGATGGCCGATTCGCTGCCCGGATTAGGCATTGTCGCCGCCGTGCTCGGGGTGGTGCTCACCATGGGCGCCCTGGGCGGACCCAAGGAGGCTATCGGGGAAAAGGTGGCCGCGGCGCTGGTGGGCACGTTCCTCGGGATTTTGCTGTGCTACGGCATCTTCGGACCGCTTTCGGGCGCGATGGCCAAAAACGCCGAGGCCGAAGGGGCGTATTTCGCGGTGTTGCGCATGGGCGCCACCGGGTTCGTCAAGGAACTGAGTCCGCTGCTGGCCATCGAGTTGGCGCGGCGCTCCATTCCCGGCGGCGTGCGGCCCACGTTCCAGGAGATGGAAGGCGCCTGCCGCGGCGGCGGCGCGGTGGCGGCGAAGGCGGCGTAACATGTCTGCGCAAACCGAATCCGCGCCCCCGGCGCCTCCCCCCAAGCCGGAAATCGTCGTCATTAAACGCAAGAAGGGAGGGCACGGCGGTCATCACGGCGGCGCCTGGAAGGTCGCGTACGCCGATTTCGTGACCGCCATGATGGCGCTCTTCATCGTCCTCTGGCTGATGAGCGCGGATAAAGAAGTCAAGGAACAGGTCGCCGCGTTCTTCAATAACCCCACCGGACCGGGCAAACAAACCGGCACGGCCGCCGCCGGAGTCGGGCACGCCATCGAGATCCCCAAGGACGACATGGCCAAACTCGCGCAAAAGATCCAGCAGGCGCTCATGCAGGTGCCTGAGTTCCGCAACATCAAGGATCACGTCGAGATCACCATCACCAGCGACGGACTGCGGATTGAACTCCTCGAAAGCGAAGCCGGCATGTTCTTCGAATCGGGCCGTGCGCAGCCGACGAAAACCGGGTCGGAACTACTCATCGCCCTCGCCCAGGAACTCGGCAAACTGCCGAATCATCTCCTCATCGAGGGCCATACCGACGCCAAACCGTTCAACCGGGATGGCGACTACTCCAATTGGGAGCTTTCCACCGACCGCGCCAACTCGGCGCGCAAGCTGATGGAAGGCAACGGCATTCAACCGCAACAGGTCACGCAGGTACGGGGTTTCGCCGACCGCGACCTGAGACACCCGGACGATCCTCAGGCCGCCAGCAACCGGCGCGTCAGCGTGATCGTGCAATACCTGACGCCGCCGCCGAAAGCCGAAAAAGAAGGCGAAGCCAAGGAAGGCGAGAAGAAACCGGAGGAAGCCAAAGGCGAAGCGAAACCGCCGGAACCTAAGAAGGAGGAACCGAAAAAGTAACCCGCGGCTACATGTATTCGGGAACCGGGATTCCGAGGATGCCCGCGGTGCGTTCGAGTTGGCGGCGGAAGAACTCCGTCATCCACAGCAGGAACACCTTCTTTTCGCGGTTCTCCTCGTGGATGATCGGGTACTTCTCATAGAAGTTGCTGAACGCCTGAGCCAGTTGGAAGGCGTAGCGCGCCACGTGCGAAGGCTCGCCGGCCGCCAGCGCCGCCGAAAGCGCCGCATCCGCCTTGGAAGCGGCCAGCAGAATTTGCCAGAAATCCTCGGATGCAAGTTGCCGCGCCATGGCCTCGGCGTTCAGTTCCGCGCCGAAATCCGGCATGGACTCGCCCCGCTCTTCCAGTTTCCGGAGCACTTTCGCGGCCCGGACGGCCGTGTATTGCAGGTACGGCCCGGTCTCGCCGACAAACGCCAGCGCCTCCTGCAGGTCGAACGCGATTACGGTGTTGCGCGTGAACTTGAGCAGAAAATAGCGCAGCGCGCCAATGGCAATCTGAGTCGCGATTCCCCGGTTTTCCGCCTCGGGCCGCTGCTGATTGCGCGAGCCGACCTCGTCGAGCGCCTTGGCGATGAGGCTATCGATCAGGTCGTCCGCCTTGACCCCAAGCCCCTTGCGTCCCGACACCTCTACATAAGGCCGCTTGCGGTCCTCTTCGGAAAGCGGGATGCCGAGTTCGGCGCAGCAGCGCGGCGAAAGCGCCACCATCTCGTAGTTGAAGTGGGTGGAGCGGTCCGCCTGTTCCTGGTACCCGAGCGCGCGCAATCCCGCCACCACCACGTCCTGCAGGTACGACTGGCGTGTGTCGATGACGTTGTATACCTTCCAGCCGCGCCCGAACTCCTGCCCCGCTTCCGCCGGTTCCGCGGTCGTCGCCCACAGCACCCGCCCGTCGGCGTAGGTGGTCCAGGGGCGGTAGTAGAAATCCTTCCCGAGCAGACCGAACTTCCAAAGCTGGTAGGCGATGTCCTTGCCGGTATACACCACCGTGCCGTCGGAACGGACGATCACCTTGCCCTCGTCGGAAAGCCCGGGCATCACCCAGCAGCCCTTCAGCTTGCCCTCGGTCTCGAAGTAGATCGCCTTGCGCTGCTTCAGCAACTCGAACGCGTACGCCCAGAAGTGCAGGTGCAGGATCTCACTCTCCCGCGGCAGCACGTCGTACTCGATGCCCAGCCGCAGCATCGTCGCCAGGTGGCAGTTGACGATGGCGTCCGCCACCACATGCGCCAGTTCCGCGGCATCCCCCGAGCCGGATTCGATCGCGTGCAACATCTCGCCGCGCCAGGAGACCGACTCCGGGTGGTCTTTGTAGTGCTGGGAAATGCGCGCGTACAGATCCCAGCACAGATAGTCGAACCGCACCGCCGGATCCGCGATCAGCGCCTTCACCTCGCCCGCGGTCTTATGTGCCAGGTGGTAGAACCCCACCACCACATCGGCCACCTGCACGCCGGTGTTATCGATGTAGTTCTGCACCTCCACGCGGTACCCGCCGGCACGCAGCATGCGCACGAACGTATCGCCGAGGACCGCGTTGCGCAAGTGCCCGATGTGCGCCGCCTTATTGGGGTTGATGTTGGTGTGCTCGACGATGATCTTCTCGCCCGAACCCTCCGGCTCATCGGCGTCGCCGCGCAACAGCGCCGCCCCGTACGCGCCGCGGTCCAGCCGCACGTTGATGTACCCGTTGCCGGCTACTTCGAGCGCGGCTACCCCGGGAATCGCGCCGATCTCTTCGGCGATCTCGGCGGCGATCTTCTTCGGCGCCTGCCGCAACTGCTTGGCCAGTTGGAAGGCTACCGGCACCGCCAGTTCGCCAAACTCGCTCTGCCGCGGCTGCTCGACCGCGACCGCCAGATCGACCCCGTACCGGGCCAGCAAATGCGCGTGGAACGCGCGTGCCACCTGCTTTTCAATGGAATGGAACACGGGAAACTACGAGTATAACGTAGCTAGATTTCGTACTCCGGCGCTTTCGCCGTCCGCCCGTAGCTGATCCGGTCCCAGATGCGTTCGTGCAGGAAATACGCCCCGATCTTCAGGACGATATCGGCTGCCCCGGCGCCCAGCGAAAGCGTCACTTTGCCTGTAAGCAGATAGACAATGAGGGCTGTGGTCGTCGACCCAAGAATCCTGTAACTGACCGCTTTGGCGATACTGCGCGATTGGCTTTCCATGGCCTTGAAGAGATTCTACCATAAACTCGATTGGGAATATGGTGATTAATCTACCGGGCCGCCAGCAGCGTCTCCAGATCGACCGCACCGGCCATCGCCAGATACCCGGCGCGGTTGGGATGCAGATGGTCCCCCGCTGCTCCCAGGCTGCTGTCGGGCACGAATTCGGCGCGCATTCCGCCGCTGTCCGGATCGAGCGTGGCGCGGTCGAAATCCGCCACAGCGTCGAATACGCCCGACCCGCGAATCCACTGGTTCAGGTCGCGCCGCCGCGCATCCACCTCGGGCTTGCCGGCATTGCCCGAGTTCCCCACCGCGCTGGTGAGGGTCGCGCCGGTGACCCGGATGCCGGGCACTTTCGCACGCATCCGCGCCACGATTTCGCGCATCGCCGCCGTCACCGTAGTCACCTCCGCCCCCGAGGACAGGTCGTTGATTCCTTCCAGCCAGATTACGGCGGCGACGCCCGAAAGGCTGAGCACATCGCGCTCCAGGCGCTGCCCCGCCGCCGGACCGCCCGCGAACGGCCGGTCGGCGCCGTACTCCGCCGGACCCGCCACGCGATTCCCGCCGATTCCGGCGTCCACCACCGCCACCCGGTCGCCATAGCGGGCATGCAGGCGGCGCGCCAGCGCGTTGGGCCAACGGTCGTCGCCGTTGAGGGTCGAAGCGGTCCCGTCCGTGATCGAATCGCCGAAGGCAACCACCAGTTTCGTACCCGCCGGCGCCATCACATCGAGGGCATCCACGAAATACCAGGAGGTCGTGGTGAACGGGAACGCACCTTCGCTCTCCTCGGCGCCGCGCGCGCCCGCACCCGGCGCCGTCAGGTACGACGTGGTCAGCGCCTTGGCATGCCACGTCATCGGACCGCTCTCTCCGGCGACGTGAAAACTCACCGCAAGACGGCGTCCGCGCAACTCCGGCTGTACGGGGCTTTTCACGAAGGGGAGCGTGACGGCGTCGCTCCATGCCGAATCGCCGGGCGCGATCGTGACTGCGGATTTGCCGCCGAAGCGCACCGCCGCGCTGGTACCGGCTAGGATCGCGCCGCCGCTCAGCGGCAGGGCCGCATACACGCCGTCGAAGGTCACAGGCCTGGCGCCGAACACGTTGGAGAAGCGCACCCGCACCTGCCGTCCCCACAGGTCGGGAAGGAGCATCAGGCGGAAGGTCTGGTCGCGCGCGCCGCCGGCGGGATCGGGGAAGGCGAACCGCAGGCTGGGCTGCCCCGAGGCGTTTCCCACGGGATACGGCCCCTGCACCGATGCCGCCCAGGTCGTCACCCAGGCTTCCCCGCCCCGTCCGCACAACCCGGTCGCCGCCGCCAGCATCGCCGCCCACACCCGTATCGTCGTCTTCATCTCGCACACAATCATCTCCGGAAAGATGACGTCCGGCAAGCGGCCTCGCGGAGTCCGCCGGCGCCCGCACCCGCCATCGCACCGGAAGCCGCGGGGTTCCTTCGCCCGCGGCAGCGCGGCACTCCGCCGCTGTCATCCCGCCCTCGCCTCGGATTGCCCGCCGCGGCGCCGCGTCATCCGCCCGGCGGCCCACGCTTTGGGAGAGAATACCGGTGTGGCATCCCGCGCCCTCCGCCGATGGGCCGCCGCTTTGCTCCTGCCGGCCGCGGCAGCGCAGACTCCGGCCGATCCCGCCGAAGCGCGGGCACTTCTCGCACGCACCTCTGCTGCGGCCATCGACTGCCAGGTCTCGGCCGTGCAGCCTTTTCTCAACTTCGCCCTGCGAATGCAATCCGGCTACCTCTTCCGCCTCCCCCTGAACGCCTATGCCGGACCGGGGCACCGCCTCACCGTGCTGACCGCGATCACCGCCAAGGGCTCCGATCAGCCTGCCTACCTGATCGACCGCCTCCCCCTGCCCCCGGCGCTCCGCGGCGACGCCAATGGCGCCGGCACCGGCACCTACTTCCTCGGCGAAGGCAGTTACCGCGTCGATTGGCTGCTGGTGGACGAAGCCGGGCGCGCCTGCCGCAAGCAGTGGTTCGTCGATGCCGGCGCCGGCCGTGGCGTGAAGCCGTCGATGGCTCCGGGTACAGTGGCCGCGCTGCAGTCCCTCCGGCCGGCGCCCGCGCCCGGAAACTCCCGCGCCCGGCGCATCACCATCCTGCTGGACGCCGCGCCATTTGCCATCCCGCCGAACGGCGCACCCGACCCATCGGCGCTGGAGTCCCTGACCCTGGCGGAAAGGGCACGGCTGGGGAGTCTGGGTCCCCCGCTTCCGGCCGGCTCCGGATTGCCGGTCGCGGTCACCGGGACCACGCTGCATCCGGGCGACCAGGTGATCCTGCTGGGAGAGTTGTCCGGTCTGCTGGAGCGCCTGCCGGCGGCGGCATTCCGGCTGGTTGTGTTCAACCTGGACCAACAGAAGGAACTCTACCGCAACGACAACTTCGCGCCCGCGTCACTGGGCGAGGTCGCAGGCACGCTGAACCAACTGCAACTGGCCAAGGTCGAGTATCGCGTTTTGCAAAACCGCACCGGACACATCGACCTGCTCGCGGGTCTGATCAATCGCGAACTGCGCGCGCGGCCCCTCGCGGACGCTGTGATTTTCCTGGGACCTCGCGAACGTTTCCACGATAAATTCCCCGGCAGCCTGCTGCTTCGCCACGGCGCCGCGCCGCGATTCTACTTCCTCGCCTGCCAGCTACCGGGTCCGCCGCCGGGCGGCCCCAGCTTGAGCCGGCTGGATGCGTCTTACGGAGGCGTCGATCTCGGCGACCTTGTGAACACGCAGCGCGAAACCTCCAGCCCGGTCGCCGCCTCGCAACCGGGAGGCATGCCCGACACCCTGAGCCGCGCGATCGCGAAAGTGAAGGGAAAGACCATCACGATCCAGACGCCGCGGGACTTCGCCAAAGCCGTCGAGGGGATCGCGCACGCGGCGCGGTGATATTCTAGTGCCCACGAGGACATCATGGACGCTTCATCGCGGCGCCGCTTTCTGGCCGGCGCAACCGCTTTTTCTCTAGGCCGTATCATGGGTGCGGGCGACCGCATCAACATTGGAATCGTCGGACTCGGCGGTCGCGGCAACGATCACATCAAGGCCTACGCCGCCGATCCCGGCGCGCGCATCGCCGCCGTCTGCGACATCAATCAGGCCGCGCTCGAAACCGGAGTGGCCCGCGTCAAGGCCCTCTCCGGCGAGGCCCCGAAGGGTTACGGCGACCTGCGCGAACTCTTCGCCGACAAGAATGTGGACGCCGTCTCCATCGCGACCCCCAACCACTGGCACGCGCTGGCCACCATCTGGGCCTGCGAAGCCGGCAAAGATGTGTACTGCGAGAAACCCGCCTGCTACAACGTCCACGAGGGCGAGCGCATGATCGAGACCGCGCGCCGCACCGGCCGCATGGTGCAGATCGGCTCGCAGAGCCGCAGCCTGCCGTACAAACTCCGCGCTCTCGGGCTGCTCAAGGACGGCGTCATCGGCCAGATCTACCTGGCCAAGGGGTTGTGCTTCAAACGCCGCCGCTCCATCGGTCATAAAGACGATCTGCCCGCGCCGCCTCCGGGCATCAACTGGGACCTCTTCCTCGGCCCCGCCCCCATGCGCCCCTTCAACGAGCTGCGCTACAAGTACAACTGGCACTGGTTCTGGGACACGGGCAACGGCGACATCGGCAACCAGGGCGTTCACGAAATGGACATCGCGCGCTGGGGCCTCGGCGAAGTCATGTGGCCGCGGAGCGTCGTCTCCACCGGCGGAAAGTACATCTACCACGACGACCAGGAGACGCCCAATACCCAGATCGCGACTTTCGATTACGGCGACCGCGAACTCATGTTCGAGGTGCGCGGCCTGGTGACCGGAACCGAAGGCGGCGTCAGGTCGAGCGGCAGCAACTGGATCGGCACCCTCTTCTATGGCAGCGAAGGCTGGATGTCGATCGATGACAAGGGTTTCCAGGTCTACAAGGGCGAGCGCGGCGAAAAGACCATGGACGTGAAGAACGATCCGGGCAGCGATGTGGCTCCCCACATGGCCAACTTCCTGGCCGCGTGCCGCTCCCGCCGCCACCAGGACCTGCACGCCGATGTCGCCATCGGGGTCATGAGCGCAGACCTCTGCCACCTGGCCAACGCCAGCTACCGCTCCGGCAAGAAGCTCGAGATCGACGCCGCGCGCGGCCGCTTCGTGGGCGACGACGCCGCCAACGCGCTCCTCACCCGTGTGTACCGCAAACCCTATGTCGTCTAGCCCCGAGATCCTCACCACCACCGTGGGCAGCTATCCGGTTCCGGACTGGCTGCCCGCGCTGCCCAGCGAACAGGCGCGGCTGGACGCCACGCGGGTGGTCTTCGATATCCAGCGCCAGGCGCGCATCGACCTGCCCACCGACGGCGAACTCTACCGCTTCGACGTGAATCATCCCGATACCAACGGCATGATCGACTACTTCGTGCGCCCCATGGCCGGTTTGCGCGAGCACGTCGGGAGAAGCGATCACGAGGAGTTCGCGCGCAAAGGCGAAATGAAGTTCCGCCGCAAGGCCGCCGGCGTGGTCGAGTCGGCGCTCGGCGAAGGATCGCTGAATCTGCTGGCCGATTGCGAACTCGCCGCGTCCGTCTCCGGCGGAGCGTTCAAGTTCACGGTCACCAGCCCGTACATGCTGGCCCGCACCCTGCTCGACCGCCACTACGGCGGCTTCGAGGATCTGCTGATGGCGGTGGCGGACGTGCTCGCCGCGCAGGTCGCCGGGCTGCCCTGCGGCTGCCTGCAGGTGGACGAGGCCAATATCCCCGGCAATCCGTCCGATGCGCCCATCGCCGCCGCCGCGATCAACCGCGTGCTCGACGCCTTCTCCGGACGCCGCGCCGTGCATCTCTGCTTCGGCAATTACGGCGGACAGACGATCCAGCGAGGCCATTGGCGCGCCCTCACCGGCTTCCTCAACGAACTGCACGTGGATCACGTGGTGCTGGAGATGGCGCACCGCCCGGAAAGCGATCTGGAAGCGATGCGCGATCTCGATCCGCGCATCCGGCTCGGACTCGGTGTGGTGGACGTGAAGGTCAACCACGTCGAAACCGCGGAGGAGATCGCGCGCGCCATCGAACGCGCCGGTCGGATCGCCGGCGCGGGGCGCGTCGGCTGGATCCATCCCGATTGCGGCCTGTGGATGCTGAAGCGCTCGGTGGCCGACCGCAAGATCGCGGCCCTCGCCCAGGGGCGCGACCTCTTCCTGGGGCGGACATGATCCGCCGGGTCACGGACGGTCCCCACATCAGTCATCCGACCTACTTTTTACAAAGCAGCTTCTTTCCCGGCGACCGCGAGATGTTCTTCACCAGCTATCGCACCGGCGCGGCGCAGTTGTTCGCCATCGCGCTGGAGAGCGGCGAGACGCGGCAGTTGACCTGCGGGCCGCCGATCCACCCGTTCTCGGCCGCGCTGCATCCCGATGGGGAGACGATCGTGGTGACGCGCGGCAGCGGCCTTTGGGCGGGTGAACGCCGCATCGCGGAACTGGAGGGCGGGCAACTCGGGGAGTGCTCGATCTCGCGCGACGGCCAGTGGCTGACCGCGGCGTTTCAACGGGGCGCGGACCGCGGCCTGGTGGTGACCCGCTTCGACGGCACGAGCCAGTGCGTCATTCCCTTTCCCCGCACCGTGATCCATCCGCAGTTCCATCCCCTCGAACCCGAGTGGATCGAGTTTTCCGGCGATCCGGCGCCGCGCATGCACCGCGTCCGCCGCGACGGGACCGGGATGGAATGCCTGTATCAGCACGGCAACGACGAGTTCATCGTCCACGAGACCTTCCTTGGCGCAACCGGGGACATCGTGTTCACGGTGTGGCCGTTCGCCCTGCGGCGCATGGATTGGACCACGCGCGAGATGGGCACCATCGTTGAGTTCAACGCCTGGCACATCGCGCCGGACCGCGCCGGACGCCGTGTCCTGTGCGATACCAACCATCCCGACCGCGGACTGTACCTGATCGATACGGCGACCGGGGCGCTGCGCCACGTCTGCGACTCGGGTTCCAGCAACCAGGGCAGCCAGTGGCGCCTCAGCCGCTACGCCGTGGCCGGGGATTTCGCGGCCGCGCGCAACACCCTTAGTTGGATGGAGAACGCCGCCGATACCGTTTACGGCCCGCAGCACACGCACCCGCATCCGAGCTGGTCCACCGCCGGGGACCGCATCGCCTTCGCCAGCGACCGCACCGGAACCACCCAGGTCTACCTCGCGGATGTCCCCTACAGCGAGTAGGTGTGAAACACGTACAGGTAAGTCGGTCCCACCCCCGGTGTTGTGTTCCGCAGGAAATCCCCGGTGAAGAGATGGCCCCATCCGGCTCCGAAAGTAAAGTGGTGATACCGGTAGGTGCCGTAGATATCGGTTTCGCGGCCCACGTGGCGCCCCGCTGTCCCGGACGGTGAGCGCGCGATCAGTTTGCCGGCGCTGTTGTAAATGCCGTCCTTGAGCGATGCCAGCCAGATATCGTCGTACATGAAATTGAGGGCGAACGCCCGGGTGATCCCCAGCGTGGTGAGGCTGCGGGCGTCATGCATGTTGCGCCAACCGAACAGGTCCTCGTGTCCGAACTTGTCGTGATTGGCCGGTGAGATCTGATCGAAGGTGCCGGTGTGTAGCGCGTCCGCCGGGTTATCCGTGCCGGAGGCGTACTTATACTCCGCCAGCACGTCCAGCGGCTTACCGGCGAGCGTCCAGCGCCTTCGCAACGTGCCCACAAACGCCCCGGCGCTCAAGCTCGCAGGCCCGACTTTGCCGCGTTGCAGCGCCGCCTCCACGGTGTACCCCACGCCGTAAGCCAGCGCTCCGTTCCAGCGCGTGCCGGCGGTTGTGGTGCCGAGGCGGTCGGTTCCATCCCTGCCCGATCCTCCCGTGAACCCTCCGGGGCGGTTCTGGTCGTGCCGGAGCAGGTACACGTCCACGCTCTGATCCGCCACGAACCCGGGCAGCGTGCTGTACGTGCCCCAGATGCGCTCGCCCCAGTTCGGCCGGTTAAATTCGTCCGTCCGGATCTTCACCGGCGATATCGCCAGAAATTCGATCCTCACGCGCCGCGCCCGCCAGTAGACCCGCGCCTCGTCATACGTCCGCGAGAGACTGCTCCACTCCGGGATGCCGATCAAGCGCCCGTCTCCGTAACTGAGCATCATCCGTCCCGCATTCAGCCCGAATCCGCGCGCCGCCGATGGGAACAGCTCGATGTAGCCTTCTTGCCAGTCCGCAGGGTCGCGGATCGTATTCGGCGCGTTGGGCCCGTACCAGGGCGAGCGCACATCCTGCATCATGCCCGAGAATCGCAGCCAACTGAGCGGTGTCCATACCAGCCCGACGCGAGTCCGGTAGAGCCCGGTCGCCACGTCGGGACTTTCGCCGAAGGACGTGCCGGTGCGGCTTTCGTAACGCCCGCGCTCTTCGAGGGTCAGCCGCAGGTGGCCGTCCGTCCAGCCGGACAGCGCGCGCGCCAGGTCGTCCCCGGCGTCCCACGACTGCGCCCACGCCACTGGAGCGCCGCAAGCACCTGCAACGCACCAGACGATTCTCCAGATTCGGCTGAATCGCCCCATCACCGGTTTGAACTCCCCATCACGCGCTCCGCTGCACCGGGAGCGTCACCACCCGCGCGCCCGCCATGCGCGGCTTCCGGCCGGCTTCGCTCTCCACCCGTCCCGAGCGCCGCACACAGCGGAAGACCGCACGGGCAAAATCTACCACATCTTTGGGATCCAGACGGTCCCAGACCGCCCCGTACGGCGTCACAGCGCCGTGCCGGGCCGCCACGTACCGCGCCGAAACCGCAATCAGCGCCGCCAGCGCCGGTACCGGCAGGCTGCCCGGACCGGTGAACAGATCCAGGTGCAGACGGCTCAGGCGCGAGCGCGGAGTGCGCGGCTCGTACCAGAGCATCGGCAGCCCCATCCGCCAGCACCACACGCCGTATGCCCGAATCAGCCCTTCCCTTCCCCGGCAGCGCGCGTTCAGGAAGCCGTTCTCCCGGGCGGCGCGCAAACGCGCCATCGAAATCGGATGCGGTGCGGTTTCGATCATCGCCCACTCCATCGGCGGAAACCGGCCGCGACTTTAGCTCTACAATGGAATTCTGATGTCCACCACGGTGCCCCTGATCACCGCCGGCTCCCTCCAGGCCAAGGAGCGCAAGCTTTTCGACGCCCTCTCCGCCATGGACCGCGTGATCGTGGCCTTCTCCGGCGGCACCGATTCGGCCTACCTCGCCTGGGCCGCGCACCGGACGCTTGGCGCCGACGCCCTCGCGGTCACCGCCGACTCGGCTTCGCTGCCGGAATCCCACAAGCGCGACCTCGAAGCCTTCGTCGCCCGCTACGGCATCGCTCACGAGTACATCGCGACCCGCGAGTTCGATAACCCCGACTACGTGCGCAACGCCCCCGACCGCTGCTTCCACTGCAAGGACGAACTCTTCACCCGGCTCGCCGAAGTGGGCCTCGGGCGCGGCTACCGCCACATCGTCTACGGTGTGAATCAGGACGATCTCGGCGACTACCGCCCCGGCCAGAGCGCCGCCCGGCAGCACGAAGTAGCCGCGCCGCTCGCCGACGCCGGCCTCACCAAGGCCGAGATCCGCGAACTTTCGCGCCAGGCGGGTCTGCCCACGTGGGACCGCCCGGCCAGCGCCTGCCTGAGCAGCCGCATTCCCTACGGCACGCCGGTGACCATCGAGAACGTCAAGACCGTCGAAGCCGGCGAGGAAGAAATCAAGGCCCTCGGCTTCCGCCAGTTCCGCGTGCGCTTCCACGGCGAGGTGGTCCGCATCGAAATCGCCCGCGAGGAACTCGATCGCGCGCTCAGCCTCGAGATGGCCCGGCGCTTCACCGGCATCTTCAAACACCTCGGCTTCCGATACGTCACGCTCGATCTCGAGGGCTACCGGCAGGGATCGCTCAACGAAGTCCTGAACCTGAAGTCTACTCCACCCGGAAAGTGATCGCCGTCCCCGGCGCCGCCGGCAGCGCAATCGTGCGCCGCACCGCCGCCCGCGTGCCCGCCAGCGAGAACTCGATCGACCACCGCTTGCCCGTCTGCCGCACGTCCGAGATCCACACGGTATCCCCGCCGCTGGTGAACCGGTCCCCGATGGCCACATCCAGCGGAATGCCGGTGGTGAGCCTCACGGTCACCCGCTCGCCGTGGCGATACTCCCTCCCGGCAGCGGCCGACGGGTGCGGCGCGCGCTCGTCCGCCGCGCCTTCATACCGCACGGTCGCCGAACCGGCATACCGGTGGCAATCGTCGAAGCGCGAGCGGTTGCGCCGCTGACTGCCGTCCCGGTCCCGCAGCACCAGTTCGGAGCGTTCGGGCAGCACCACCGGCAGGTCCCCCACGACCTCGCGCCGGTAGACCGTCTCCTCGCGCGTGCCGGCGATGCGCACCTCGGCGGGCGTATCGTCCACCCGCACTTCGAGCCGTTCCACATCCAGCGTTGCGGCGTCGAACCACACCGCGCCCTTCAGCGCGACCGGAGCCGCTTCGCCGCCCGCGCTCACGGTGAACCCGCTTGCCGCCGACGGCACCAGGAACTCGACACGCCACGCACCGCCCTCCGCGCGCGGCACGGAGAAGCGCGCGTCATCGGTCAGGAACAGCTTGCGCATGTGCAGCGCCCAACTCCCTTCGCTGATCATGCCGCGCGCCGGCAGCAGTTCCTCGATGGTGCTCTCGAAGCGGTTGTCCCCCGGCCATGCGTAATACTCGCGGCCGCCCGCGTAGGCGATCTCCAGGCGCAGGCGGTCGCTCACGCTCCAATCGCCGCGGGAGCCGCGCCGCCGGGCGCGCTCGATGGTGACCCGGCAGGTGTAATCGGGCAAACGCGCGAGGTAGTCCCGCATGTGGGCGCGGATGCGGGAGAGGGGGTCGGCGAAGTCCGCCGCGAAGCAACAGATTTCCGCCAGCAGCGGAAGCAGGGTTCTCGCGGCGGCGCGCATCAGAACTTCACTTCTCCGGCCTTCTCTATCGATTGGCGGCACGGGATGATGATTGAGGCCGGAATCGCGCAAAGAAGGCCGGCGACGGCCGGAGCGGGGGTGTCCGTCATGAGGGGGAGTATAAAACGGAGCGGGAGACGGGACTCGAACCCGCGACGTCCAGGTGTGAAAGCCGTAACAAGCCACGTCATAGTGTCAGCCGAAAGGCGTTCGAAAGGGTCGAGCCGGTCATGTCACGGCGAAGCCAACAGACCGAAGCAGATCAATATCCGGCTGCGAAAGTTTCGTAAAAGGGCCTGTCGGCTATAATACCCGAGTCAGCCTTGGGGGACATCAGAATTGCATATCACGCATAG
The DNA here is from genome assembly GCA_037442245.1 of Candidatus Solibacter sp. Taxonomy (GTDB): domain Bacteria; phylum Acidobacteriota; class Terriglobia; order Bryobacterales; family Bryobacteraceae; genus Solibacter. The sequence continues at coordinate 29,896 of JBBIQR010000013.1, forward strand.
ACTCGCGGCCTCGATCATCGTCTGCGCGGCGCTGGCTTCTCGCCTGCCGGCACAGAATAAGCCGTGCCCGAACGACGTCAGCGGCCTGAAACTGCCTGCCGGTTTCTGTGCGACCGTCTTCGCGGATGGCATCGGCCACGCACGCCACATCGCCGTGGGCCCGAATGGGGATGTCTACGTCAACACCTGGTCGGGGGCCTATTACGGTTCCCAGAAACCGCGGCAGGACGGATTCCTGGTCGCCCTCGCGGACAGGGCCGGCAA
>JBBIQR010000013.1:30169-37548 GCA_037442245.1 Candidatus Solibacter sp.
GTTTCGGCGAGACCGTTTCCTCCGGCGGCGCCGGCGGCACCGGGGTCTTCATCCATAAGGGCTGGCTCTACGCCGAGATCAACGACCGCATTGTGCGCTACCGGCTGCCCGCAAGCGGGTTAGTGCCGACGAGCGCGCCGCAAACCGTAGTTTCCAAACTGCCTCTGGGCGGCGATCATCCGATGCACCCGTTTGTCATCACACCGGACGGGTCGCTGTATGTCGACGTTGGCTCGGCTACAAACGCCTGCCAGCCGAGGAACCGCCAGCCCAAGGTTCCCGGCGCGAGTCCGTGCACGGAGTTGGAGACGCGCGCGGGCATCTGGCGCTTCGACGCGGAGAAAACGGACCAGGTATTTTCGCCTGCCCAGCGTTTCGCCACCGGCATCCGAAACGCCGAGGGCTTCGCCGTGGATGCCTCCGGACGCATCTTCGTCACGCAGCACGGCCGCGATCAACTGCACTCGAATTGGCCCGAGTTCTACAAGCCTGAAGAGGAGGCCACCCAACCCGCCGAGACGATGTTACTGCTGCAGCGTGGCGGCGACTATGGGTGGCCCGAGTGTTATTACGACACGGCCAGAAGGAAGCTGGTGCTGGCGCCCGAGTACGGCGGAGACGGCGGCAACAAAGTGGGCGTCTGCGCCGGAAAGATCGGGCCGGTCGCGGCGTTCCCCGCGCATTGGGGGCCGAACGGCGCGGTTTATTACGACGGCAAACAGTTTCCTTCGCGCTATCGAAGCGGCGTGTTCATTGCGTTTCATGGCTCCTGGAATCGCGCGCCCTACCGGCAAGGCGGCTACAACGTGGTGTTTCAGCCTTTGGCCGGCGAGAAGTCTTCCGGCGGATGTGAAGTTTTCGCGGATGGCTTCGCCGGAGAGGTAGTCACTCCAGAAGGGGCGGTGCACCGGCCTTCCGGCGTTGCCGTAGGTCCGGATGGAGCCCTCTACGTGTCGGATGACATCCGCGGGCTTATTTATCGCATCACCTATGACGGCCCGCCGGGCGCCGAGCCGAGAGGGACGCCATGTCCGAGTCTCTCGGCTCTGCCCGAGGGAATCGCCGGCGAGCAGCCGTCCCCGCTGAGCGGGCCCGTCCCGCCGGAAGCGACGGCCGAAATGGTTGCCCTTGGCGACCGCGTCTATCACGGCTTGGCCGGTGGAGCGACGTGCGCGGGATGCCACGGCGCAAAGGCCACCGGCACGCCGCTCGGTCCCGGCCTGACAACGACTAACTGGTCGTGGAGCGACGGGAGTTTCAAAGGACTGCTGAAAGTGATTACCGAAGGCGTTGCTGAGCCCAAGAAGTACAGGAGCGCCATGCCGGCTATGGGTGGCACTCCACTTACTCCAGAGCAAGCCAGGGCGGTCTCGGCCTATGTCTGGAGTATCAGCCACCAAAAGTAAGGGTTTGGAAATTCGATCCGCGAAGTTCGATGGGCCATCGATGTCCGATGCTGTAATGCGCCGCGATCTTCTCCCCCGACATTCTCACGCTGTTTTCCAGCAGGTTTCTCAGATTCGCGGCGGCTGAGAAGGCCGTATCGCCGGCGGGGGAGCCTCGCGGGTGGGATAGGATACTCCGCTGTGTAGGCACGGACACGTTCGGCGGTACCTGTGCCGGTGCTGCAAACGGACGGTTTCGCTGCTACCGGAGTTTGCCTTGCCGTATCTGCGCTTAGGCATCGTCCACGCCGTCGCTCCTGTTGACATCCGACCCGAGTGAGAGCGATACTGATGTCGGATGCCTACCCAAGATAACCGGGAAAGAACTAGCCTTCTTCAGGGAACTCTGGATCTGCTGATCCTGAGGATGCTCGTGCTGGGCCCCCAGCACGGTCAAGGCATCGCCCGCTCCATCCAACGCCAATCGGACGATACCTTCCTGGTAGACCACGGGTCCCTTTATCTTGCCCTGCAGCGGCTCGAGGAACGGGGGTGGATTGACGCGAAATGGGGCGTATCCGACAACAACCGGCGGGCAAGATTCTATCGACTTACGGCCAACGGCCGACGCTGCCTAACGGCAAAGACTGCTGAATGGAAGCGAATCGCTGGTGCGATGGGACGAATTCTGAACGTGGGTGAATCGGAGACTTGAGAATGTTCAGGCGAAAGAAGAGATCCTTCGAAGACTTTCAGGCGGAGATCCAATCCCACCTCACCCTGGAAGCGGATGAAATTCGCGGCGCGACGCCATCGGCGGATGCCAATTCAACCGCCCGGCGAACATTCGGCAACATAACTGCCGTCGAGGAGCGGTGGTATGAGTCTGGACGCTGGATGTTTTTCGATCACCTAGGCCGGGAACTGCGGCGTGGCCTGCGTCAAATCAAGCAAAGACCTGGCCTTTCGGTTTTTGTGATTCTTACGCTTGCGCTCGGCATCGGAGCGAGTTCGACAATCTTTAGCATCGTGGAAGCCGTGCTGCTTCGCCCACTTCCCTATAAGGATCCCAACCGCCTCGCCATGGTCTTCTCCGGCGATCCCGCGCGTGAGCTTCATGAGGGGCGGGTATCGCTTCTCAATTTCGCCGATTGGAAGGCCCGAAGTCACGCCTTCGAGGACATCACTGCCTACAGGGCCCAGACGTTCCTGCTTCGGAGGGGCGATATCCCGGAGAGAATGCGCTCGGCGCGCGTATCGGCGGATTTCTGGCCGCTACTCGGCGTCCAGCCTTTGCTCGGCCGCGTCTTTACCTCCGAGGAAGAAAAGCGCGGGGCAAGGTTGGCGGTACTGACCTACGACCTCTGGCAACAGCAGTTTGGAGGTTCCAAGGAAGCCTTGGGACAGCATCTGCTAATGGACGACCGAAGCTACACCGTGATCGGCGTGATGCCACCAGGATTCCATTTTCCCTTCGCCGATACGAAGATTTGGGAGCCGGTCACGGCCCATCCGTACTGGACACGCGACCGCAGGGCTCCGCGCTCCGATTCTTCGTGGCTCGCGCTCGGCAGGTTGAAACCTGGTGTGACATGGTCCGGCGCGCAGCAGGAAATGAACGATATCGCGGTGAGTCTGCGGCAGCAGCTTCCGGGGCTCGACACGCCGAGCACCATCCCGGTTGTGCCGCTGGATATTCAGACAACTCGTAAATTTCGTCTTTCTCTCTCTCTGCTGCTCGGGTCCGTGTTCCTGATGCTGCTCATTGCATGCGTCAATGTGTCCGGCCTGCTGCTAGTACAGGGATATGGCCGCGAGCGCGAATTTACAATCCGGCGCGCCCTCGGGGCAGGACGGATCAGGATTGCCGCGCAGGTGGTGACAGAGACTCTGGTGCTGTCGACATGCGGCGGGCTGCTCGGACTATTGCTTGCAGGGCTTGGTTGTGCGGCTGTTCAGGCATTTGGACCGGCGGATATCCCCCGGCTTTCCGATACACGCGTTGACTTGCCCGTCATGCTGTTCACGGCGGCCATTTCCGTTTTCGCCGCGTTAGTTGCGAGCTTGTGGCCAGCCTTTCAAAGCAGCAACACGCGAGTTGCGAGCAGGCAGTGGACCTCCGTTTCCATGCGGCGCACTGGCGATTTGCTCGTTGCCTGTGAGTTCGCGCTCGCGCTCGTCTTGCTCATATCGGCGAACCTGCTAGTGCGCAGTTTCTTGCTGCTCCGGGCAGTCGAACTGGGATTTCGTCCGGACCATTTGCTCACCATGCGGATCGACCTCCACGTGGGCAAGACAGATGACCAGCAGGCCGCCTATTTTGAGGAGGCGGTCAGGCGCGCCGAGAACATTCCGGGTGTCCGCTCCGCCGGGGCCATTTCGGGGTTCCTCAGAACCGATCCTGAGGACTCGGTACAAATCGAGGGACATTCTGCTCAGAATCCGGGGCCTTGCGAGGACTGGGTTGCGGGCCGATTCTTCGAGACCGCTGGCGTCCCTTTGAGGAAGGGCCGTTTTTTCTCGCCTCTGGACAGACGGGGAGCGCCCCCCGTAGCCGTAATCAACGAAGCGATGGCGAAAGCAGATTGGCCAGGGGCCGATCCACTTGGCAGGAGATTTCGTTTTCGCGAGTCTGAGCCTTGGATTACGGTAGTAGGTGTGACGGGTGACATGCGGCGGCAAGGAGTCGACCAGCCGGCCGCGCCGCAGGTCTTTCTTCCGCACCGGCAGGGCTCCGAGGACATATTGGACGTCATCGTTCGTACCGGCGTGGATCCCGCCACGATGGCCAATCTTGTTCAAAGGGAGATCCAGGCCATCGACAAGGGCGTGGCCCGGTTCCGGATCGCCGCCGTCACTCAGGAACTCGCTGACCAGACGGGCGAACGCCGGTTCGATACTGTACTCGTCGGCAGTTTCGCGCTGGCAGCGCTACTCCTTTCGGCGATCGGTATCTATGCGCTCCTGCACTTTGTCGTTGTGCAGCGTACGAATGAAATCGGAGTTCGAATGGCGCTCGGAGCGACTTCGGCCTCCGTAACAACAATGCTGCTCCGCCAGGGGTTGACACTTACGCTTCTCGGCGCTGTCATCGGTTTGGTTGGAGCATGGTCGGTGAGCCGGCTGTTATCGACGCTGCTCTATGAGGTCGCGCCGACCGACCCAACCACATTTGGCATATCACTGCTTCTGCTGATGGTGGTCGCGGGTTTGGCCTGCTGGATTCCTTCGCGCCGCGCTGCCCGAATCGACCCCGTACTAGCGTTGCGCTTGGATTGAGCCAAGTTTCACATGGCGATGCCGGCATTCTGTGATTCAAATTCGAGGGCACACTAAATGCACGATCGCCTCCAGCCCCGCGCAACTCAATTTGAGAAAAGCGACCCGCTATGAGGGAGAAAATTCCGGCCGGTTACACGATGTTGTCAGTGGCGATGACGTCACTTCCGCTGCTGTGAACGGTACCGGCGCTTCACCGCAGGCGGTAAGGAGCGCGTTCCGCTCCGGCGAATGTTGAATCCGTCCTGCGGTCGTTGGGGTCCGGATGATTTGGGCGCCTCGTTAGCCGCGCCGCCCTCCGCCCATCGGGCCGCTCTGAGGTAACAGAGAGATCAACCTGTCATCGTCGACGGACCGGAGTTCGCTGACCGTGTCGAATACCATGGTCTCCCGATCGGCCAGGGTATAGGGTTTCCAGGCGAGACCGGACTGCGAGGGGTTGCCCGTGCGGGCGAAATTCACCCACGCCCGGGAAACCTTGTCCTGCAAGGCCAGCGCGGCCGGAGCCCCGCCAGTGGCGACGGCTATGTGCGGCTCGCTCAGGGCGTGGAATGCAAACGCGATTTCGGAGCAGTGGAAGGCCGTCACGCCCCCGTTTACCGGGTATTCGTAGGTGAACATATAGTTGTAGACAGGCGCCTTCGCTTTTTCCAGCTTCCTGGCCAGCGTGGCCTTGGAGCCGGGACGGAACCTGCTGTCGAGGAAGAGGACGTCCTGAATCTTCTTGCGCGGATACAGTTTCTTGTATGCGGCGACGATCTCGTCCTTTTTCTCTCCGAAAGTAGCGGAAAGCTTCTCATCGACTTCCTTTTGAGTCCACTCGTTCTTGGTAAACTCCCCTCTCGCGAGATTGCTGCTGAACTCGCTCAGGACATTGCCCACCATATACGGAATCTCGCCGGCCCAATCGCAGAACTCGCGCAGCACGTACTGGTCGTCGGCAATAGGGTTCCAGCTCATTCCCCCTACCCCTTGAGCTTGCCTGGCCAGAGTCTGATTAGCGGTGTTCCCGGCAGCAAGCAGTTCGCGATAGGGAACGCTCTTGAGCTTGTCGATCTGGCTGCCGGTCAAGTTCAGGTTCTTCAGAGTCTCGGCGGCAACTGCCTGCTGGCTCTGGATGACTTTGGCGGGATCCGTATTGCGATAGTTCAGCGCACCGCCACTCTGACAGATCACTTTGTGGAAAAGACCCTTGGCCGCCGGCATGTGCATGAGGCGTGTGACTTTTCCGCCGCCGCCCGATTGACCGACGAAGGTCTCGATATTGTCGTGAATCCATTGCAGAGCGGCCACCAGGTCGGCCATGCCCGTATTGCGGGAGTTGGCGAATTCAGGACCGTAGGCGGATAAGTCCAGGGTGCCGATGATGTTCAACCGGTGGTTCAGGCTGACGGCAACCACGTCTCCGAACTCGCTCAACGTCTTGCCATCGTACGCGTACGATTCCATCGAGGAGCCATTGGTGAATCCGCCGCCGTGCATCCATACCATCACGGGTTTCTTTGTCGCCGGCGTGGTGCTCTGCGTCCAGATGTTCAAAACCTGGCAATGTTCGTTCTCTACCCAGTAGCGGTGAGGAAAGACGAAATCGTCGCCGCCGATTGAAGTCGCCGGAGGGATAGGGCAGACGGGGCCCCACGTCTGTGCACTCTTGACGCCTTCCCAGGCTTGAACCTGCTTCGGCATTTCAAAGCGTTCCGCCTCGGCATACGGAACGCCGAGGAACGTGAGCGTTTTGCCGTCCCGGAAACCGCGGAGTTTCCCCGATTTCACGTGGACCACCGGCGGGTTCAGATTCGGCGGAGCCAGAGGCGTAAGCAGTTTGGCGGAGGCTTGTACCTGTGGCTTCGGTTTCTGCTGGCCCGATGCGCTGCCGGCTGCGAGAGCGAGTCCGGCGGTAGCGCCCCGGGTCAGCAGGGTCCGTCGATTGATTGCGATCGATTGCGGCGTAGGGTTCTCCATTTCTTTCTCCTCGGATTGGCAGTGTTTAGAATATCGTGTTCACACCCCGAGCGCCGAGAGCATCTCTTCGCGGGCAGCGAATAGACGGTCAGGACCACGTTCGGAACAGGGATTCACGCGCAACGTCGTCTTCGAATGGTAGCGGCGCAAGTGGAAACATAGCACGGTGAAACCACGGTTGACCGCATCGCCGGCCACATCCTCAAAGAAATCGGCGACACTCTGCTTACCGGCTCGCCTTCTTTGCTTTTCCGAACGCCGCTTCGCGGCGGCTGCGCATCAGTGACCCGGAACGACTGCACACCAGTCGCCTCCATGACACCGGTCGTTAGCGCTTCCACTCATCGTGCGCGGTCTTGATCGCGTTGGGGAAAGCGACGACGTCGGATGGGAACACTTCGATGAACAGGCCGTTCTTGCTTCGGCCGATCCCGCCTTGCGGGGACATGCCGTTGCGGAGCATGCGAAGGAACGAGGACTCGGTGCACGGAACCGCATTCTGCATCAGTTGCTGGAACCCGTTGCCTGCCCCGGCACAGCCTGCGCCCAGCCCGTTTTTGCCGAACCAGATGTTGGTCTGCCAAGCCGTTGGAATATTGTTGGCGCGCGCAAGATTTACTGTCCGCTGATCGGCGGGCAATGTGTCGAGGAGGAAGCAGTCCTGCACCACTAGGTGTCCGGGGATGGCTTGTGCCGCGGCGTGCACGAGGTCGTCAAGAAGCTTGTTGTTGATTCCGATCGCTTGATTCCTCC
>JBBIQR010000014.1:0-35062 GCA_037442245.1 Candidatus Solibacter sp.
GGCGGGGGGCGGCAAGGGCGGCGGGCGCCCGGATATGGCCGAAGCCGGCGGCAAGGACATTGGCGCTCTGGACAGTGCGCTGGCGGGCGTGTATCGCGAGGTCGAGGCGAAGCTGTGACCGAAGCGGTGGACGCCCTGGTCGTTGGCGCCGGACCGACAGGGCTGGCGTGCGGCATCGAGTTGCAGAACCGCGGCGTCCGGACGGTGCTGGTGGAAAAGGGGTGTGTGGTGAATTCGATCTACCACTACCCCACCAACATGACGTTCTTCACCACCCCGGAACTGCTGGAGATCGGCAGCCTTCCGATGACCAGCCTCAACGACAAGCCGAACCGGATGGAAGCGCTCAAGTATTACCGCAGGGTCGCGGACCACTATCGCCTGGATATCCGCCAGTATGAGAAGGTGGACCGCATCGCCGGGGAGGATAACGGCTTCGAAGTATCCACCACCGACAAGCTCGGGGCTAACCACGTCTATCGTGCGCGTAAGGTGGTGCTGGCGACGGGTTACTACGACGTACCGAACCTGCTGGGCGTTCCGGGGGAGGGCCTGCCCAAGGTACTGCATTACTATAAGGAGCCCCACCCGTACTATAACCACGACGTAGCGGTGATCGGAGCAAAGAATTCGGCGGCCATCGCGGCGCTGGAATTGCTGTGGCACGGGGCGCGCGTCACCTTGATTCACCGCGGCGGAGAGATTTCGAATTCGGTGAAGTACTGGATCAAGCCGAACATCGAAAACCGGATCAAAGCGGGGGAAATTCAGGCGTACTTTCACTCGCGCGTGACGGAAATCCTGCCGGATTCGATTCGTGTGGCTACGCCGGAGGGCGAAATCACACGGAAGAACGATTTTGTTTTTGCGCTGATCGGGTACCGTCCGGACCTGGAATTTCTCAATGCCACGGGCATCACGCTGGATGCGGCGACACGCCGTCCGCGCACCAATCCGGACACGCTGGAGAGCGAGCGCAAGGGCATTTATCTGGCCGGGGTAATTGTGGCCGGTATGCACACCAATGAAATATTTATCGAAAACGGACGCTTCCACGGGCAGGCCATAGCCCGTGCAATTGCAGGGAGCTTAAAGGCTTAGCGGCATTATTCACTTTGCGTAAGTGTCTGGAACCGTACGCGCACTTAGCCTGCGGTACGGGGTCGAACTGAAACTTCCGTGCCCTCTGCCGTATCTATTGTTATGGGAGGGAGCTCGACATGTTTGATTCCTTCTTTCAGTCCCTCTTTGGGTGCGCCCACAAGAGATTGACTTTTCCGATGACTCCGCGGCATTCGGCCAACGGCTTGGCGCGGGGGAACGCCCACGTGACCTGCCTGGATTGCGGGCGGGAATTTTCGTACGACTGGAACCGGATGCAGGTTGGCGAGCCGGTGGCTATCCGCCCGAGCGCGCAGCCTGTGGTCGCGCGCCGTACGGCGTGATGCTGCCCAGCACCACCGCCCTGCGCGCTCCCGTGGCGGCAGGGAGGTTGGACGTATGCCCGCGCCAGGTTTCGTACGCCAGGACCGCGAAGGCGATCGCCTCTTTGGCATCGGCGTCGACGCCGTAGGAGGTGGAGGTGGCGATTGCCGCCTCCGGTAACAACGCGGCGAGGTGGTGCATGATCCCGGGGTTGTGAACACCGCCTCCGGAAGCGATCAATTCCGCCGGCAGCGGCGCCGCGCGCCGGACCCCGATGGCAATCGTAGCCGCGGTGAGCACGGTCGCGGTGGCGATGAGATCTCGCAGGGGCAACCCGGAGGCCTTCAGGCGCGCCAGGAACTCCGCGCCGTACTGTTCGCGCCCGGCGCTCTTCGGGTGCGGCCGGCGGTAGTAGGGATCGCGGAGCAACTCGCTGAGAAGTCCTGAGTTCACGCGGCCCGAGGCGGCGATCCGCCCGCCGCGGTCGCAGGTCAGCTTGCCGTGCGAGTATTCCTTTGCCAGAGCGTCGATCACCATGTTGCCGGGGCCGGTGTCGAAGGCGGCGACGTCTCCGGGCGCGGCTCCCGCGGGCATCACCGTGATATTGGCGATGCCGCCGATATTGAGCGCGACGCGCGTCCGGCGCGGATGCCGGAACAGCAGGTAATCGACGAATGGCACCAGCGGCGCGCCCTGACCTCCGGCGGCGATGTCGCGCGCGCGGAAGTTGGAAATCACGGTGACGCCGGTGCGTTCGGCGAGTACCGCCGGTTCGCCGAGTTGCAGGGTATTGGAGCGGCCCTCGTGATACACGGTCTGGCCGTGACAGCCGATCAGTTCCACCGCACCGAACCGGCGCACCGTGCGGCGAACTGCCTGCGCGTATCGCTCGGCAAGCTGGTAGTTGAGACGCGAGATGGCGGACGTGTGGGTATTGGCGTTGGAAACCGCGAGGATGGCATCGCGCAGCGCGGCGGGGTACGGCGTGGACGTGAACCCGATGGTCTCGACGCGCGGTCCGCGGATCTCGACAATCGCGACGTCGATGCCGTCCAGCGACGTGCCGCTCATGATTCCCGCGACTCTCACGTGCGTTTCAGCTCCTTCTGGAGTTCGTGCAGCAGTTGCAGGGCTTCGATGGGGCGGAGTTCATCGATATGCAGCGCCCGGATGCGCTCGGCGATGCCGTAGCCGACCGGCTCGAACATCTGGATCTGCACCGGGCCGCGCGCGTCGTGGTGGACGAGTTCGCCGCTCACCGTGCGCTCGCTACTTTCGTGCAGCTTGAGCACTTCGCGGGCGCGCTCAATGACCGCGAGCGGCAGTCCCGCGAGGCGCGCCACCTCGATGCCGTAGCTGCGGTCGGCCTTGCCGCGCTCCACCTTGCGCAGGAAGATGATGTGGTCGCCGGCTTCCTTCACGCTCACCTTGAGGTTGCGCACGCCTTCGAGCTGATCGGCGAGTTCGGTGAGTTCGTGGTAATGGGTAGCGAAGAGCGTGCGCGCGCGGGTGAGCGAGTGGATGTGCTCGACAACGGCCCAGGCCAGAGCCAGGCCGTCGTAGGTGGCGGTGCCGCGGCCGATTTCGTCGAGCACGATGAAACTGCGCGCGGTCGCGGTATTCAGGATGACGGCCGTTTCGGTCATCTCGACCATGAACGTGGAGCGTCCGCGGGCCAGGTTGTCGCTGGCGCCGATGCGCGTGAAGATGCGGTCGATCAACGGCAGGGTGGCCGCTTCGGCGGGGACGAACGAGCCCATCTGCGCCAGAATCGCGATCAGCGCCGCCTGCCGCAGGTAGGTGCTCTTGCCGCCCATGTTGGGGCCGGTGATGACGGCGATCAGGTCCGTGGTCTCGTTGAGGTAAAGGTCGTTGGGGATGAAGCGGCCGGATTCCTGCTCGGCGAGGCGTTCGATCACGGGATGGCGCCCGGCCAGGATGCGCATCTCGCCGGAATCGGAAAACGCGGGGCGCTGGTAGCGATTTTCGGCGGCGACCTGGGCGAGCGCGGCGGTGACATCGAGTTCGGCGACGGCGGCGGCGGTGGCGCGGATGCGTTGCGCATGCGCGGCCGCGCGGACCCGGACTTCGGCGAACAGAACCCTTTCGAGCTCCAGGATCTTGGCTTCGGCGTCCAGCACCTTGCGCTCGTAATCCTTTAATTCCGGCGTGGTGAAGCGCTCGGCATTGGCCAGCGTCTGTTTGCGCTCGTAGTCGGAGGGCGCAAGGTGCAGGTTGGCGCGGGTGATTTCGATGTAGTAGCCGAAGACGTTGTTGAACCGCACCTTCAGCGACTGGATGCCGGTGCGCTGCCGCTCGCGGGCCTCGATTTGCGCGATGTACTGTTTGCCGTTCTGGCTCAGGTCGCGCAGTTCATCGAGTTCCTGGTGGTAGCCGGCGCGTATCGTGCCGCCGTCGGAAAGGTTCAGGGGCGGTTCATCGGCGATGGCTTCGAGGATGACGCCGGCGACGTCGCTCAGTTCGTCGAGCGCGTCGTGCAGGCGGCGCAGGCGCTCCGCCTGGTGGGTATCGAAGCAGCGCTTGAGCGCGGGCAGCTTTTCGAGCGACCGGCCGAGTGCGAGCACGTCGCGCGGTCCGGCGGAGCCGAGCGTGACCTTGGCCAGGAGCCGCTCGAGGTCGAGGATGCCGGAGAGCTGCTTGCGCAGTTCCGCGCGCAGGATGGTCTGCTGGAGCAGTTCGCCGGCGGCGTCGAGGCGCTGCTCGATTTCGGCGCGGTCCATCGACGGGCGCAGCAGGCGCTGGCGGAGAAGGCGCCCGCCCATGCCGGTCGCGGTCTGGTCGAGAACGCCGAGCAGCGTGGGCTGCGCGGGAGCGCCGGCATCGGCGGCGAAGAGCGGCTCGATCAATTCCAGGTTGCGGACCGTGACCGCGTCCAGCACCATGGAGTTCGCCCGGTCGTAGAAAGTGGGGCGGTCGAGGTGGTCGAGCGCGGTGCGCTGCGTGTCGCGCAGATAGTGCAGGATAGCGCCCGCGGCTCCAATGGCGGCGGGACGGCCGGCGAGCCCGCAGCCATCGAGGGAGAGCAGCTTGAAGTGGTCGCGCAGCGTGCGGCCGGCGTAGTCCGTGCTGAAGATCCACTCCTCGAGTTCGGTGCGGACGAAGCGCGGGTTGGGGCGCTCCTCGCCGCTGAAGAGCGGCAGGCCGCCGGGGAAGAGAACTTCGCGGGCGCCGAGTTGTTCGAGCGCGCCGGAGACTTCGGACGGGTCGAGTTCGGTCACGCGGAACTCGCCGGTGGATACGTCGACGTGCGCCACCGCCGAGCGGCTCCCGGCGCGGGCAACGGCGGCCAGATAGTTGTTCTCGCGGGAGCGAACGAGGTTCGCATCCATCGCGGTGCCCGGCGTGACGATGCGGGTCAGTTCCCGCCGGACGAGTTTCTTGGCGAGCTTCGGGTCTTCGACCTGATCGCAGATGGCCACCCGGTAGCCCTTCTGGATGAGGCGCGAGATGTAGCCTTCGGCGGCGTGGTACGGGACGCCGCACATGGGAATCGCGGCGCCCTTCTCTTTGTTGCGCGAGGTGAGGGTGATCTCCAGTTCGCGTGCGGCAGTCACGGCGTCTTCGAAAAACAGCTCGTAGAAATCGCCGAGGCGGAACAGGAGCAGGGCATTGGGCGCCTGCTCCTTGATGGCGTTATACTGCCGCATCAGCGGCGTGGAGGCATCACTCACTAGGCGTAGATTCCCCGCAGTTTAATCGCGTTAGCCACGCGGTCGAGCGCCACCATGTAAGCGGCGATGCGGTTGTTGACCTTGTGGGTATCGGCGTATCCGACGATGGCGTCGAAACTGGCGTCCATGATCTCCTGCAACCGCTCGTTGACCAGCGCCTCGTTCCAGAAGAAGCCCTGGCGATCCTGCACCCACTCGAAGTAGGATACCGTGACGCCGCCGGCATTGGCCAGGATGTCGGGAATCACGAAGACTTTCTTGTCGGCGAGGATCTCGTCGGCGAGCGGCGTGGTGGGCCCGTTGGCGCCTTCGCAGAGAATCCTGCACCGCAGGCGATCGGCATTCTGGCTGGTGATGACGTTCTCGGTCGCCGCGGGAATCAGTACGTCGCAGGGCAGGAACATGGCTTCGTGTTTGTCCATGTCCTCGCCGCCGGAGAACCCGGTGATGGAGCCGGTGTCCCTGCGGTGGCGTTCGAGCGCGGCGATGTCGAGCCCATCGGGGTTGTAGACCGCGCCATCGTACTCGACGATGCAAACGATCTTGAACCCCGCGGCGCGCATCAGCTTGGACGCCATGCCGCCGACGTTGCCGAATCCCTGAACCACGACTCTGGTATCCTCCGGCGCCTTACCCAACAATTCCAGGGCCTTCATCGTGACCATCATGCAGCCGCGTCCGGTGGCTTCGGGGCGTCCGCGCGAGCCGCCGAGCGAGGTCGGTTTGCCGGTCACGACCGCGGTCACGGTGTGGCGCTGGTGCATCGAGTAGGTGTCCATGATCCACGCCATCACCTTCTCGTTGGTATTGACGTCCGGGGCGGGGACGTCGCGTTCGGGTCCGATAAAATCGATGATCTCGGCGGTATAACGCCGGGTGAGCTTTTCGAGTTCGGTCTCGGAGAGGATGTGGGGATCGCAGATCACACCGCCCTTGCCGCCGCCGAACGGGATGTTGACTACCGCGCACTTCCACGTCATCCAGGACGCGAGGGCGCGGACTTCGTCGAGCGTGACGTCGGGCGCGAAACGGATGCCGCCCTTGGCGGGTCCGCGGGCGATCGAGTGTTGCACGCGGTAGCCGGTGAAAACCTCCAGCCTTCCGTCGTCCAACTGGACCGGGATGTGCACGGTAATCTCGCGGGCGGGCGAGCCCAGCACCTTGCGCATCCCGTCGTCGAGCTGCAGCCGGGTCGCGGCTTCTTCAAAGCGCGCGGCAGCGGCGAGCCATGGATTCTTTTCGTTTTCCAAGGAAATGGAAACTGTCGATGTCAACGTGGCCATTTAAGCCTCCGGTACTTCCATACTGACAACTAACATGCTGCACTAGGACCCGACAACCTCGAGTGCCTTGAGGATGACCGGGTCGCGTTGCGCTTCCACTTCGTCGCCCTTTTCGACGCCGAAGGCCTGGTTGAAGATTTCCGTTTTCAGGCGGTTGGTGACGAAGTCCCCTTCCGCCAGCCACTCGGAAAGACCGGGCCGGATCTGGCGGTCGGAGAGGAACAGGCGGAACTGATCCAGCATCGCGGGAGTCACTTCGAACTCCTGGTCCACCTGGTGGGTATGCAGGTACTCGGTGGCGAAGTTGGTGAAGGAGCCGCTGGCGTCGAGCACGGCGCGCAGGCGATTCATCTCCGGCGGCAAGACCACGAAATCCGGCTGGATGCCGCCGCCGCCTTTCACGGGGCGGCCTTTATCGGTGTGGAACTCGGAGAGTTGGTTGGGATGCGCGGTAGTCGCGGCGAGGCCGAACTCTCTGGCCAGCGGCTTCTGAATGGAGCGTCCGCTGGGCGTGTAGTAGAGCGCGGTGGTGAGCGCCAGGCCGGTGCCTTCACTGAGCGGAAACACGCTCTGCACCAGCCCCTTACCGAAGCTGGGGCTGCCGATGATGGTGGCGCGGTCGTGATCCTGCATCGCACCGGAGACGATCTCGCTGGCGCTGGCGGTTTTTTCGTTCACCAGGATGGCGAGTTTGAAGTGGTAGGGCGTGGCGATGCCGGGTACGAATTCGCTCTTTTCCGGTACGTGACGCCCGCGAACCGTGAGGATCTTCGAGCCGGGATCGAGGAACATGCCGGCGATGCGGATGGCCGCGTCGACCATTCCACCGGGATTGTTGCGCAGGTCGAGGACGAGTCCGGCGAGCCGGTCGCCGCCGAGCTTATCGATGGCTTCCTTGAGCTGGTCCGGGGTCTTCTCCTCGAAGCTGCCGATGCGCACGTAGCCGATGCCGGCGGCGAGGAAGTACGCCCGGTCCACGCTGGGCGATTGCATCTCCTCGGGGATGAGCGTGAACGCGAGGAGTCCGGCGCGTCCGGGGCGGCGGACGTCGAGCCGCGCGGGGCGCTGCCGCGAGGCTTCGAGGAGTTGCGGAAGTTGATCCAGGTCGAGTTGCGCGATGATGTACCCGTTGATGCCGAGGATCTCGTCGCCGGGCGAGAGTCCCGCCTTGGCCGAAGGCGTGCCGGGGAGCGTCTGGAGCACGATCACGCGGCCGGGCAGGATCGAAACCACGCTGCCGAAACCCTTCTGCGTGGAGGTTTCCATGCGCCGGAGCTGCTGGAACTGTTCGGGGTCGAAGAAGGTGCTGTGCGGATCGAGGCGGTTCAACAGATGCGGAATCGCGCCGGCATAGAACGCCTGTTCGGAGTTGACGGGATCGGCGGCATTGGCGCCGGCGGCGGCGAAGGCGCGGATGAACGCCCGCATCTGCCCGTCGAGATCGTCCTGGGCGGAAAGCGCGGCGGCGGCGATGAGCAGAGCGAGGGTCGCGCGAATCATCAATCGGGCCAGATGGAGGCGATGTCTACCTGGACGTTGGGGAAGAGCTTCGGTTTCAACGAATCGCCCGAGGCGAGGATGACGGCGCGGGTGTAACGGGCGCTCTCCAGGTACAGCACTTCCACGGTGCGGGCTTCGGGGGAGACGACCCAGACTTCGGGCACGCCGAGTTCGGCGTAATCGGCAAGCTTCTCCTCGCGTTCGCGGCGCGTGTTGCCCGGGGAGAGAACTTCGACGACGAGTTGCGGCGCGGAGAGAAAATAGCCGTCCTCCTCGATGACGCCGTCGGCGTGCCAGAGTGCGAGATCCGGCGCACGTGATGTCAGGGGCTGCTTTCGGGTAACGAGTCCGAAGCTCGAGGAAAGCAAAAGGGTCCGGTCCGGATCCAACTGCCGGTCCAGGGAACGGTTCAGGCGCTGGACGATTCTGGCGTGGCGGGATTTTGCGGGAGGCATAATGCGGATTTCGCCGTTGACCACCTCTTCGATGGCGTCGGTCACCTCGGGCATGGCGATCCATTCCTCGTAGGTGACGGTCCGGGTTTGCGGCAAACTGGCCATGCGCTTCTATTTTATCCCGCGGGCCCCCTCGCTGACGCTACCGGCTGAACCGCGTCTCTTGCTTGCGCCGGTGGCGCGCCATGGCGAGATCGATCAGCCGGTCCAGGAGCGCGGAGAAGGCCAGCCCGCTATGCTCCCACATCTTGGGATACATGCTGATCGAGGTGAACCCGGGGATGGTGTTGATCTCGTTGATGTACAGCTTCCCCGTGGCGCGTTCCAGGAAGAAATCGACCCGCGCCATCCCCTCGCACTCCACCGCGCGATAGCACTCGACCGCGAGACGGCGCAGTTCCGCGGTTTTATCGGCGGCAAGTTCGGCCGGCACCTGCGTGCGCGCGCGGTCCAGCAGGTACTTGTCCTCGTAGTCGTAGAAGTCGCGGCTGGGAAGGATCTCGCAGGGCAGGGAAGCGGCGGGCTCTTCGTTGCCGAGTACGGAACACTCCAGTTCGCGGCCCTCGATCGCGCGCTCGACGATCACCTTGTGATCGAACTCCGCGGCGGTGCGCACAGCTTCGGCCAGTTCCGCCTCATCGCGCGCCCTGGAAATGCCGACGCTCGACCCCAGGTTGGCCGGCTTGACGAACACGGGGAAGCCGAGCGGCCGCGCCGCCTCCACGGCGCCGGCGCTGCCGCGGTACACGGTCACATAGTCGACAACCGGCAACAAACGTTCCTTACAGACACGCTTCATCATCTCCTTATCCATGGAGACGGCGCTGGCGAGCACCCCGGCGCCCACATACGGCAGGCCGGCCAGTTCGAGCAATCCCTGCATCGTGCCGTCCTCGCCGAAGGTGCCGTGCAGCACCGGAAAGACGACGTCGATCTCGGGATGAGCGCCCGGTTCAGGCACGATCGGCCGCGGATTCCAGCGGCCCTCCTTATCGATGAAGTACTCGACAGGCTCGTACTTCGCGGGATCCAGCCCGGCCAGAATGGACTTCGCCGAGCGCACCGACACTTCATGTTCACCGGTTCGGCCGCCATAGATGACGGCTACGCGTAGTTTCATAGAATTCGTTTTCCGAGTCCCGACAGGATCAGTTCCACGGCGAAATCGGCCGTGCGGTTTCGCTCGTCGATCACCGGATTGACCTCCACGACTTCGAGAGAAATCATCCGCCGGGAATCGCAGATCATTTCCATTGCCAGATGCGCTTCGCGGTAGGTCGCGCCGCCGCGCACGGGCGTGCCGACGCCGGGCGCGTGTACCGGATCGCAGAAATCCATGTCGAGCGAGACGTGGATGCCGGCGGTGCCCGTCCCGGCGATCCGGATGGCTGCCTCCATGACGGCGCGCAAGCCGCGCTCGTCGATATCGCGCATGGTGAAGGCGCGCAGTCCGGAGTGGCGCACGTGGGCCTTCTCCGCCAGATCCACGTCGCGCAGCCCGACGATCACGGTATTTTCCGGCGCGACCTTCGGGCGGAATCCACCGAGTTGCGCGAGCCGCTCAGGCCCATCGCCGAGGATGCAGGCGAGGGGCATTCCGTGGATGTTGCCGCTGGGCGAGGATTCCGGGGTGTTCATGTCGGCGTGCGCGTCCAGCCAGATGAGTCCGGCGCGTTCGCCGCGGGACCGCAACGTTCCGGCGACCCCGGCGACCGTACCCACCGCTACCGAATGATCGCCGCCCAGCACGAGCGGCAGCATGCCCGCGTTGAGGGCGGCGCCGACGCGCCCGGCCAGCGCCTCGCAGGCGGCTGCGATCGGCTCCAGATACTTGGCGCCGGCCTCGCCCACCGGGAGCGTCTCCTTTTGTTCGACGGGAATGTTCCCGTGATCCTCCACCTCGTACCCCAGCGACGCGACCCGCGCGTTGAGGCTGGCGAAACGCAGCGCGGACGGTCCCATATCCACTCCGCGGCGGTCCTGGCCGAGGTCGAGCGGTGCGCCGATGATGGCGACGTGGGTGCGAGCCATGCCCTTCCATTGTCGCGCACGGCGGCGCAGGGCTCGCTCCACTCACTGAGCGGAGAGGAAGAGAGAGATCCCGGCCGGCGACGGGACTCCGCCCACGGTGGCCTGCACCGCGACCTTCCCGGTTGGAACCGACTGGGGGAGTTGAACCGCGATCTGGTACAGCCCCGCGGTTCCCGGCGCCAGCGCCGCGCCGAGAACCTGTGCCGCGACGCCTCCAACCATGACGGTGGGCGCGGTCGCGGTAGACGGCGCGCCGGTCACGGCGATTCCCGCAGCCGTCGGCGGGTTGGTGGCGCCGAAGCCGGTGGCCCACAGGATCAGAATGTCGCCGGGTTTGGCCGGAACCGTGCCTGCGATGGTGGACGGGTCGCCCAGCAGAACGTAGTCCGGATAACGCGACGCGATGGCGAACGTAGTGCCCGAGTAAAGAAACAGCGCCGGGGAGTACGCCTGTAGAGTGGCCGCGAACGCCGCACTGGAGGCGCCGTTATTGGTCACCACGACATTGACCGCGCCCACGTTCGTGTCGGATGGCGCCTGCACGTTGATCTGAGTCGGGCTGATGTAGTAGACGTACGCGGGTTTGCCGTCGATGGTCACGCTGACATTGTCGAGCGACGCCGGCAGGTTGCCATTGACGATCTCGCTGGAGCGCCAGGTGCGCCCGGGATTGGTGTTGGCCAGATTCGTTCCCTTGATCGTCACCCACGAACCGGCTTCGATGCCGGGTTGGAAACTGGCGGCGTTGACCACGCTGGTGATGACGGGTCCGGTGGAACCGGTCCCCGTACCGGGATTGTGCGGCGGCAGGCCGTTGAGGATGACCGCGAGGCTCCCGGCGGGGAGGTGCTGATAGAAGGCGACCAACTCCGCGACACCGGAGATGCTTTGGGGGATAGTCTGGATCGCGGAGCTGTCGATGATCGGGACCGCCAGGTCCAGGAGACCGTCGCCGTTCCAATCGCCGGAGGCCATGCCGGACCACCAGGCGACCTGACCGCCAGGTCCGGCGACGTTGGATGCCGCCTGAAGGGTCCCGTCCCCGTTGTTTGCCCGGATTTCCAGCGCCAAGGAGAGCGACCGTGTGGCGGCGATTTCGGCAACGTCGAGTCTTCCGGTTCCGCGGAAGTCACCCAACTGAAGCGCGTAGATCAGGGCGCCGTTTTCGTCCACCGAGAAGCCGGGTTGAAATGTGCCGTCGCCGGCGCCCTGCAGCACGGCGATGGTCGACACCAGACTGTTTTGGGTGCCGCTGTGCAGGACCGGGCCGCCGTGAACCAGGTCCGGAATGCCGTCTCCATTGACGTCGCCAATTGCCAATCCAAGCACGAGGTCTCTGGTGTTGTACGTGGCGGCGGTATGAAACCCGCCCTTGCCGTCGCCAAGCAGCACCGCCAACGCCGTCGATGTCAGGTCCTGGTTGGACGTCTGCGACTCGCTCACCACGAGGTCGAGTTTTCCGTCGCGGTTCAGGTCGCCGGCAGCCACGCCGAAATAGGCGATCGCCGGATCGTTCAGTATCGCGGTGGGCGGTTGAAACGTAGCGTCGCCATTCCCGGCGAACAACTCTACGTAGGGGTTTCCCAACGCCTGACTGCTGCTGACGTCGGGGCCACCGACGATCGCGACGATATCCGCCTTCCGGTCCCCGGTAAAGTCACCGACGGCGATTCCTTGAACTGCCGCCTCCACGAGAAAGCCCTGGAAAAAGATGAGTGGCTGGGGAAGTTGGGTCTGCTGGGGATTCGCGAACTGCCCTTTGCCAAGGCCAAGGATGGCCCACAGGGATCCCTGAAACCCACACACGGCCAGAAGATCGGGTTTGCCATCGGCATTGAAGTCGGGCGCCGCCAGATACGAAACCGCGCACCCGCCCGGGAGCGGGATCACGGCGCCCGCGGTGAATGTTCCGTCGCCCTTGCCGAGGAAGATGGAGATGGAACTCGATCCGGCGTTACCCACTGCGAGATCCGGTTTGCCGTCGCCATTGAAATCGGCTGTGGCGGAAGCCAGCGCCCCGTTTTGCGTGGGATACAGTACCGGCGCCTGGAACTTGATGGCCTGCGCCCAGCCGCCGGCGTGAGAGAGCCACAGCGTCAGGATCGCCGCCCCCCATTTCGCTGGCATACGGTCTTGTATCCTCCCGATACCGGTTGGTGAAAAAGTGTACCGCCATTAGCCGGATTCGATCAATAGCTCGAATTGGTCCATGGCGTGCATCGGGGACCGGCGGTGTCTAAGTACTCCGTTGCAGAAGTTCGCCAACATATCCGCAGACCGCTTGCTGACGCGCGCGGCTCGGAACGGAGCCGCGACCGTAAGGGAGCGGTGGACGCGGAATACGAGACCGTGCTTGCGGAACGAGGTACTAAGCTGAAAGAGGTGTGATGTTGAAGATCTGGTTCGGCGTGATGGCGCTGGCTTCCGCGCTTTACGCGCAGTCCGCGGACATCGGACTACGGTTGCTGGATGCGCACGCGTATCGCGAGCGGGAACTGGTCCGGGTCGAGTTGACAGGGACCGGACAGGTGCCGCGCAGAGAATGGCAGTTCGCGGGCTTCCTGGTGGATCCGGTGCGCGAGTGTGGCACGCAGGAGAAGCCTTGCTTTGCGCCGGTGATGGGGCTGTCGCCGGGAGAGATCGGAATCGGTTCGCGATCGGACACGCGCGTACTCGCAGTAAATCACTGGGTGCCGCGGCTTTCGCCGGGCCGCTACAAAGTGCGAGCGCTGGCGCGGCGCATGGTGTACGAGAGCACAACGACGGGCACGATCGGGCGCTATGCCGACCCGCCCGAGTACCGCACCAGTGACGCCGTTGCGTTCGAAGTCGTGCCCGCGGACGCGGCATGGGTGCGGACGACGATCGACGCTTGTAGGGCGACGCTGCGCGAGGCCCAACCGCGGAATCCGCAGGAAAACCAGGCGTGGGTGGCCGCGGCTCAGCAACTGGCGTGGCTGGACACCGCCGCGGCCCGCGATGCGGCGCTCGCCGTGCTGCCGAAGCAGGAATCGTTGATCCTTGCCGGGCTCGGACAGACGGGTACGCCGGCGGATCTGTGCGACCGCATGCAGTCGCGCGTGGCGCTGCCGGAGCAGTCCGTCTCCAGCGGGTACCTTTATGCGGCGGCGGAGGCTTGCGCCAAGGCGCATCTGCCGCCGGCCCCGGCGCCGTCGGGCCAGTCGCGGCCGGTAGCACTGCGAGCGGTAATCGCCGCGACTCCGCCGCCGCGGCCCGCGCCTCCCGATCCGAAGATGCAGGCGTGGCTGGAGACTCGCCGCGCCTACACCGAGGACGTGTGGGACCGCGCCACCGCCGCACTCGCAGGGTCATTGCCGTCGAAGCAGCCCGAACCCAAGTGGACCGCGTTTGCCACGCTCCTCCAGCGTGTGCAGCAGGTTCGGGTCAACCGTCCGCCGCAGCCGGACCCCATGTGGATCCCGGCGCTCGCCGCGGAGTTCGTGCATTCTTTCCCGGAGGTCGAGGTGCAGCGCCAACACTATCTGCTGGACATGTTCACCGCGACGGTGCGCACTCCGGACGTGGCGCCGCTGCTGGAGCGCGTCCTCGATGCGTGGAAGCCGGGCGATTACTATGAGGCCACGCAGTCGGCGATTCGCGGGTTGAACGCGATCGACCCGGCGCGCGCGCAGGCGCGGCTTCGCGCCGAACTGACCCGTCCGCGGACGTGGCTCGACAGGCCGGAATTGGAAATGCTGCCGCCGTCCGCGGTGCCGCCCATGGACGACACGTTGATCGCCGCGCTCGCCGCGGATCAGCGTCCCGGAGGATGGAATCCGCAACTGCTGATGGCCGCGCTCGCGCGCTACGGCACCCGCGCCGCACTGCCGCGCATGAAGGCCATCTACGAATCCCAGCAGGAGGCGTGCCAGCCCGAACTGCTCGCCTACTTCGTGCGCCTCGATCCGCCGTACGCCGGCCGCGTCTTCCACTCTCACCCCTGGGACATGCAAACGCCGCCGCCCCGCTGTACCGTGCAGATCTTCACGCGGACGGCTCCGCTGGCGATGAGCCCCGAACTGGAAAAGTACATGGCCGCGTACCTGATGCACTCCGATGTCTTTGTGAAAACCACTGCCGCGCGCATGCTGGGCCGCTACGGATCGCCCGCCGCGTTGCCGGCTCTGTGGGAAGCGCTGCGCTACTTCCGCGACTGGTGGAAGGGCAGGGAAGCCGAACTCGCGGGGAACGGCGAGGGCGTCGCGTTGGAGGCGGCACTGCGCAACGCCATCGCGCGAGGACGCAACTGGGTGACGCTGCCTCCCGATTTGCGGCTCGTCGAGACCATCTGCTCCTCGGAACAGTGCCGGTCGGAGACGCGGTCGGAACTGCTCGAATGGGAGGGCGCGCCTCATATCCGCCTGCCGCAGGGCTTCGGCGGCGGCGCGCGCGTGGCGCAGTACGGCGACCTGGAGGATCTGGCCGCGGTGGAGGCCAAACTGGCCCAGTTCCCACGCGGAACGAAGTTTACCTGCGACGCTACCGGCCCCGATGCGGACTCGCTGCGCCGCTTCGCCGCCGCGCATGGGATCGTTCTGTCGCGGTAACGGTCAGAACTCGGCGTTGCCCGGCGTGCGCGGGAAGGGAATCACGTCGCGGATATTCTTCATGCCGGTGAGGTACATCATCATGCGCTCGAAGCCCAATCCGAATCCGGCGTGCTCCACGCCGCCGAAACGGCGCAGGTCCAGGTACCACCAGTAGCTCTCTTCCTTCATGCCGTGGTGCGCCATTTCGCGGATGCGCTGTTGCAGCACGTCGAGGCGCTCCTCGCGCTGGCTGCCGCCGATGATCTCGCCGATGCGCGGCAGCAGCACGTCCATCGCGGCGACCGTCTTGCCGTCGTCGTTGGCGCGCATGTAGAACGCTTTGATCTCCTTCGGGTAGTTGGTGACGATCACCGGCTTCTTGAGCAGTTCCTCGGTGAGGTAGCGCTCGTGCTCGCTCTGCATATCCACGCCCCAATAGGTGGGGAACTCGAACTGCTTGCCGGACTTTTCCAGCAGGGCGATGGCTTCGGTGTAGCTGATGCGCTCGAACTCGCTCGCGACCACGGCCTCGAGCGTGGGGATGAGTTCCGGGTCGTACCACTTGGCCAGGAACTCCAGATCCGCACGGCAGTTGTCCAGCACGTAAGAGATCTGGAATTTGAGAAACGCTTCGGCCAGGTCCTGATCGCCGTGGATATCGCAGAACGCCATCTCCGGCTCGATCATGTAGAACTCGGCCAGATGGCGCGGCGTGTTCGAATTCTCCGCGCGGAACGTGGGGCCGAACGTGTAGACGTTGGCGAACGCCAGGGCGAAGATCTCGGCTTCGAGCTGTCCGCTCACCGTGAGGAAAGTGCGCCGGCCGAAGAAATCCTGCGTGTAGTCGGGTGCGCCGGCGGCCGGGTCGAGCGTGGAGACGCCGAACATGCTGCCCGCGCCCTCGGCGTCGCTGGCCGAGATGATGGGCGTGTGCACGTAGAGGAAGCCGCGGTCCTGGAAGAACTTGTGGATGGCGGCGGCGAGCGCGTTGCGCACCCGGAAGACCGCGCCGAACGTGTTCGACCG
Source organism: Candidatus Solibacter sp. (assembly GCA_037442245.1). Classification (GTDB taxonomy): domain Bacteria; phylum Acidobacteriota; class Terriglobia; order Bryobacterales; family Bryobacteraceae; genus Solibacter. The sequence goes on from JBBIQR010000014.1 coordinate 15,963, forward strand.
CGTGCGCAAGTGGCCGATTTCTCTCAGCGTCTCCAGCGTGTGCTTCTTCTTCTGGAGCGGATAATGTTCGGCATCGGCGGCGCCGTGTACCGTCACGGTCCGCGCCTTGAGCTCGACGCTCTGGCCCTTGCCGGGCGACGCCACCAGTTCTCCTTCGACACTCAGGCAGGCGCCGGTGGAGATGCGCGCGATGGTCTCCGGCGGCACGACTCCGTGCTCGATCACGATCTGCAGATCGGTGGGGGAGGAGCCGTCGTTCAATTGCACGAAGTGGACGTTCTTGCTGTCGCGGCGGGTCTTCACCCATCCGCGCGCCGTGACGGTCTCGCCGGGGGAGCGCTTGAGCAGGCTCCGTACGTAACTATCGGGTTGGATCATTGTTGTTCCAGACGGTCGAAGGCTTCCAGCGCCGGCTCCAATTGGTTGGCGGCATCGGCGCGCTCCTTCAGTTCCAGCAGGAGCGGATACTGGCCGGGGCGGCTGCGCAGCAGTTCCATCGCCGCCTTCCAATCGATGCTGCCGCCGGCGGCGAACGGGAAGATGTGGCCGTCGTCCTTGCCGTTGTTGTCGTGGACGTGGGTGGAGCGGATGCGCTCCTTCATCAGGTCAAACTGCGGCGCGATCCCGCCCGGCGTCATATGCGCATGGCCGGTATCGAAACAGTAATTCAGTCCGATGTGGGTCAGTTCCTGGAATTGCAGCAGCCGCTCCGCGGTGGCCAGCTCGTTCGGAGTATTCTCAATCAGCACCTCGACGCCGCGGGCGCTGGCGAACAGGTGGATCTGTTCGAGCGCGGAGAACGCCGCGTCCACCTTGCGCAGGTCGAATTCCTCGCCCGCCACCCCGATATGCTGCACCAGGTAGCGGAACGGGATGTACTCGGCGATTTCCAGCGCACGCTTGATTTCGTCCACCATGCGCAGGCGCTCGCCCTTGACCGGCTCGGTGATGGTGATCAGCGCGTGCGGTCCGGAGCGTCCCCAGATTTCGTCGCTGTACATGGGGGAGTGCAGCGAATGCATCTTGAGGTCGGAATCGCGGAACCAGTGGCCGAGTTCCCGGATTTGCGCCTTGTCCGTGCAGTCGAGATGCTGCCGCGCGCAGAAAATCTCCACCGCCGGGATGCCGGCCTGCTGAATCTTCGTCAACAGCGCCGAGGTCAGCCGGTGATTGACGAAGAGATGCGTTGAAAGTGCGTGATCCATCCGAAATCAGTATCCTTCCGCGGTGGCTAGGGTGCGCGGGTCGGGAGCGCCCTCCAGCCAGCCGTTTTCCCAACGGATGGCGGCGACCTCGCCCTGTGCGCCCACCCGGCGAATCTTGTAGCCGCGCTGTTCGAGCAGCGCGACCGTGTCCGGCGAATATTCCGGTTCCATGCTCAGCACGTCCGGCTTCCATTGGTGGTGGAAGCGCGGCCAGTTTACCGCATCCTGTACGTTCATTCCGAAATCCAGCACGTTGACCATCACTTCCAGCACACTGTTGATGATCGTCGGTCCCCCCGGCGAGCCCAGCGCCAGTACGGGTTTTCCGTCGCGCAGCACGATCGTCGGGGTCATGGAGGAAAGCGGCGTCTTGCCCGCTGCGATGGCGTTGGCTTCGCCCTGAATCAGCCCGAACATGTTGGCCTCGCCGGGCTTGGGCGCGAAATCGTCCATTTCGTTGTTGAGCAGGAAGCCCAGTCCGGCGGCCGTGACCTTGCTCCCGTAGCCGCCGTTCAGCGTGTAGGTGACGCAGACGACGTTGCCTTCCTCGTCGGCGATCGTGTAATGCGTGGTCTCGTTGGACTCCTTGCCGGTGAAGACCGCTGCGTGAATCGCGCTGCTCGGCGTGGCGTTCACCGGATCGATGGAGGCTCGCAGGCGCGCGATGTACTTTGGATCGAGCAGGGCACTGAGCGGCACTTTGAAGAAGTCCGGATCGCCGAGATGTTCGGACCGGTCGGCGAAATAGCGGCGCATGGCTTCGGCCATGTAATGCACTGCCGACGCCGACCCGGCGCCTGCCTTCTCGTATCCGGTGGTGTCCAGCATCCCGAGCATCTGCAGCACGCCCACGCCGCCCGAACTCGGCGGCGGCGCGGTGACGATGGTGTAGCCGTGATACGTCCCCGTGAGCGGTTTCATCTCCCGCACCGCGTAGCGCCGCAGATCCTCTTCGGTGATCAGTCCGCCGTGCGCGGCCATGTCGCGGGCCAGCAGGCGCGCAGTTTCGCCTTCGTAGAAGCCCTTTGCGCCCTGCATTTCGATCCGCTCCAGCGTGCGCGCCAGATCGCTCTGCACCAGCAGGTCGCCGGGCTCGTAGAACTTGCCGCCGTTGAGGAAAATGCGCTGCGACTCGGGAAACCGCGCCAGATCGCGCGACGCATGGAAGGATTGCGCCTGCGCCCAGGTTACCGGGAAGCCCTTCGCGGCCAGTTCCACCGCGGGACGCACGAGTTCGGCCCAGGGCTTGCGCCCATACTTCCTGCTCGCATACTCCAGGCCGCGTACGGTGCCGGGTACTCCGGCCGCGCGGTAGCCGAGCACGCTATCCTGCGTGGCCTTGCCGGTCGCCGGATCGATGTACATGTTGCGCGACGCGGCCATCGGCGCGCGTTCGCGAAAGTCGAGGAACGTGGTCCCTCCGCCGGCCAGGCGGATCAGCATGAAGCCGCCGCCGCCGATGTTGCCCGCGCTCGGGTGCGTCACCGCCAGCGTGAATCCCACGGCGACCGCGGCGTCAATCGCGTTGCCGCCGGACTTCAGCACGGCCAGGCCGGCGGACGTCGCGTGCGGTTCGCGCGTAACCACCATTCCGTGCCGCGCGCGGACGGGCTGCGCGGCCCACACGGAAACGGCGAGTAGAAGAAGCGCCAGCGCGCGAAGCATACACCTGATTCTACTCCGCTTCATCGGCGTTACCGCGCGAAGCTGAGCCGGAAGCCGGTGGATATCAGCAGATCGTTGCGCTGCCGCCCTTCCACCGGATTGCTTAGAAAGCGGTCGCTCGCGGTGACGTGCCAGCCAAGCCAGCGGCGCACCGCCGTGACCGTTCCCAGGTCGAAGTTGACGCGATACTGGCCGGTGCCGGAGAGATTGTGGAAGATGTGGAAGGTCTGCGTGAGCGAAGTCACGTGGTTGAGTCTGTAGGCGAGCGTGTCGCCCAGGTTGGCTTCGGCCAGGTTGCGGTGTACGGAGTCGAGGTAGTTCTCGCGGTCGTAGTCGGCGCCGCCGTCGAAGTCCAGCGTAAAGCCATCGTGTTTGGCCGCGTGGTAGCCGGCGCCGGCGCCCAGCACGAAGCGCAGGTCCAGATTCTGGAAGCGGTCGTGCTCGTAGTCGTTCATCGAGTTGAGGAAGAAGCGCCCGCCGAAGTTGCGGTCGTAGCGCCAGCCGCCGCGCACGGCGTTGGCGATGGTGCCGGTCAGATCGTTGACCCGCGCCGTCCCGTAGATCTGGTTGAAGTAGACGCTCACCTTGTCGGCGCGGGTAGCGCGGGCTGCGTTGAAGGCGCTGGTGAGGGTATCGGTGCGGGCGTTTCCGCGCGCCAGCGCCAGGCCGACGTCGAAGTATCCGGCCCACAGGTCCAGCAGCCCGGGATGCTCCAATCGCTCGAAGGAGTGCTGCCCGGCGGCGTCGCGCACCGCGGTGATCTGCGCGAGGGGGGCGCTCTTCGTTTCACCGCCGCCGGTGACCTGAAGCTGATCGCCGGTGGTCTCCAGTTTGCCTTTCACGGTCTCGCCGCCCGGCATCTGCACGAAGACCTCGGAATCGCTGATGATGCTCTTGACCGCGCTCCACGGCATGGAGACTTCGCCCATCAGATCGCTCTTGACGGTGAGCTTCGCCCCATCCTTCTTCACGATGGTTCCGGTAATGGTGTCGCCGTTGGTCAGCGTCACGTGGTCCGCCGCGGCGGCGCTCGGGCACACCAGTAGAGCGAGAGTGAGAATCCGGTTCATGGCGTTCCTTGTCTAACGCGCCTCGTCGGCGGCGAGGTGGCACTTCTTGTACTTCTTGCCGCTGCCGCACCAGCAGGGATCGTTGCGCCCGATCTTGGGCTCCTGCCGCACGTGCGGCTCGTCTTCCCCGGCGGCTTCAAAGCCGGGACAGCAGAGGTCGTAGATGTCGTGCTGATCGTCGCCGGGCTGGTACAGCCCCTTTTCCTCGACGTACTGCCGGAGGTCGTCGAGTTCCGCGCGCATCTCGCGGGGGACGCGCTTGCCGTACTCCTTCTGCATGGCTGCGGCCAGCGGGCTCGCGACGCCTTCCATCAGGTACCCGGCCATCATGAGACTGGCCGCCAGCGCGCCGTCCTCGTCCGCGCCGAACGAGCCGACGTGCGCCGCGATGGAGCGGGCGATGGCTTCGCGTTCTTTTCCGGCGGGCAGTTGCGGCAGGTGTTGCGCCGCCGCCGCGAGATCGTAAACGTCGCCGCCTTCCACACGGGCGGAGATCGTACCAAGGGTTTCCGCCGGAAAGCGCCGCGCGAACCGTTGCAGCGCCCAGCCTGCGGCATCGCGCAGCGTGGAATCCTCGGCCGGGAGGAAACTCGCGATGGTACCGATGGCGCGCGCGTCCGCGCACTCGCCGAGCAGCAGCAGGGAGCGAGCGGCCAGCGCATCGTCCACTTCGTCCAGCAGGTCCTCGCCCCAGAGGTTCAGGACGCCGTGCAGCAGCGGCTGCATGTCCGCGCCGCGCCCGATCACGCGTTCGATCACGCCGCGTTCGATTTCTCCGGTGGATGCCGTCCACATGGTGTGGAGCAGCCGGTGCGGCTCCATCTCGCGGGTGACTTCGGCGGGTTCGTCCGCGGGGCTCGGGGGAACCGTGGCGGGCTCCTCTTCGGCCTCGGCTTCCGCTTCGGGATCGAAGTGCAACTTCTCCCGGCCGAGCGCCAGATAGGCGGCGGAGCGCGCCGCCTGCGCGGGATCGCGCGCCAGCAGGCGCCCGATGAGCCGGAAGACTTCGTGCGATAGCGGATCGGCGGGCAGCCAGCGCCAGGCCAGCGCATCGGCGGTTGCGAAGTCGCCCTCTTCTTCGGCGAGCAGCGCGAGCAGGCGCAGCGCGCGCGGGTCCTCGGGGTCGGCGGCGAGCGCTTCGCGGTAGGCCTCAGCTTCGCTCAACTCTCCCGCATGGATGCGCTCCTCGAGGCGGTCGCGCAGTTTCAGTACATCGTCGGTGAGGAAGATCATGCCGGGCTCAGTGGGCGGTGTATTGTTGTTGCGGCGGGTTCATGGTGATGTCGATCTTCTTGTTCTCCTCGGTGATGTCGAAGACCTGGCCGAAGGTCTGAAAGCCCTTGGCGATCACCTGCACCTTGATTTTGCCCTGCGGGATGGGAGGAATGCTGGCCTCGCCTTCCTGGTTGGTGCGGAGTTCGTAGGTCTGGCGGACGGCCTTACCGAGTTTGACCACGGAGTGGCCTTCGATGAAGTTGACGATGATGCCGGCGCGGTCCACCGGGTGTCCGTCGCGCGCTTTGACCACCAGGGTAATCCGGGTCATGGGTGGTCCGGCGAATGCCAGCGCGCAGACGGTGAGCGCGAGCACACAAAGGCGAAGGAGGGCGGTGCCCCGATTACGCATACCTTGATTATAGCGGCGGCGGTGTGCCAAAGCGCTCCCGCCGCGCCGGGTGTAGAATGAAGATGTAGTACCTGCCCGATCGGTCAAGTGGGGGCGTAACGGCTTCGACGGGATTGAATCGTGGTGGGGAGGCGTGCCGGGTTGCGAGCCCCCGTAAAACGATCGCAAACCATAACTGCCAACACGCAGTTTGCATACGCTGCTTAATTAATTAAGTAGCCGCTCCAGCCGCTGAGCCCGCGCGGCGGTGAGTGAGCGTCATCTTGCGGGATTGGCCAAAAGCTTCGGTCCGGAGCCGCAGGCTGAAACTCAATCGGGCTAGGCCGCCGCCGCTCTCGCCGGTTCTGAAGCGTCGGCCGAAAATTTTGAGCCGGCTACGCACGTAGGCTCCTCATGACGAGCTTTTCCGGACCCGGGTTCAACTCCCGGCGCCTCCACCATACCTCCGCACCCTCGCTGCCGATGGCCATCCCAAGGCGAATCCTGGGATAATTGTGCGTCGGTCCGGCTCGCCCGTGATGATACCGCTCAACGACCTCAACCGTACCCCCGCGCCGCTGCGCGCAGAACTGGCCGGCGCCACGCAGCGCGTGCTCGACCGGGGATGGTTCATCCTCGGTCCCGAATGCGAGGCCTTCGAACAGGAATTCGCCGCCTACTGCGGCGCGGCGCACTGCGTCTCCGTCGCGAACGGGACGGACGCGCTCGAACTTGCCCTGCGCGCCCTCGGGACCGGACCCGGCGATGAAGTGGTCACGGCTGCCAATGCGGGCGGTTACTCGACCACGGCGATCCGTCTGGCCGGCGCCCAACCGCTGTACGCGGACATCGATCCGGCGACTCGCAACCTCTCTCCCGGGCATCTGGCGCGAGTGATTTCGCCGCGCACCAGGGCGGTCATCGCGACGCATCTTTACGGGCGCATGGCGGATGTGGATGCGCTGCTCGAAGTCACGCGCCGCGCCGGCGTGCCGCTGATCGAAGACTGCGCGCAGGCGCACGGCGCATCCATCGCCGGGCGCAAGGCGGGGACGTGGGGCGCGCTGGGCTGCTTCAGCTTCTATCCCACGAAGAACCTGGGCGCGTGCGGCGACGGCGGCGCGGTGGTCACGTCCGACGACACGCTCGCGCGCCGCGTCCGGTCGCTGCGGCAGTACGGCTGGACCCGCAAGTATCACTCGGCCGGGACCGGGCGCAACAGCCGCATGGACGAAATGCAGGCCGCGATTCTGCGCGCCAAACTACCGCTGCTCGATGAGTGGAACCGGCGGCGCCGCGACATCGCAGCACGGTTCAGCGCGGCGCTCGATGGATCGAGCGCCGATTGCCCGCGCGACTTCGGGGAGCACTACGTGGCGCACCTCTATGTAATCCGGGTAGCGCGGCGCGAGCAGGTCCGCGAGGCGCTGCGGGAGCGCGGCGTCGCGACCGACGTCCACTATCCGGTGCCCGACCATTGGCAGGAGTCCGCCACTCTATCCGGCGCCACGCCGCCGTCGCTGCCGGAGACTGAGCGCGCCGCCGGCGAGGTGCTCACGCTGCCGTGTTACCCGGAACTGCGCGAGGATGAGATCGAGCGCGTCGTGGATGCCCTGCGCGCGCTCCTGCCAGGGAGCGAAGCATGAACGAGTCCGGCTACTTCCGGCACGAGGCGGCGATCGTCGAGAGCGCGAACATTGGCAGGGGCACGCGCGTCTGGGCGTACGTACATATTTTGCCTGGGGCGGTGGTAGGCGCCGAGTGCAACCTGTGCGACCACGTCTTCCTCGAGAACGACGTGCGCCTCGGAGACCGCGTCACCGTCAAGAGCGGCGTGCAACTCTGGGACGGCGTCACGCTCGAAGACGACGTCTTCGTGGGCCCGAACGCGACGTTTTCGAACGACCGGTTCCCGCGCAGCAAGCACCCCCCCGAACACTTCGCGCACACGCTGGTGAAACGCGGCGCATCGATCGGCGCCAACGCGACGATCCTGCCCGGTATCACCATCGGCGAGCGCGCTATGGTCGGAGCCGGTGCGGTGGTGACCCGCGACGTGCCGCCGCTGGCCATCGTCGCCGGCAATCCGGCGCGCATTACGGGCTACGAGGGCGCGGCGCCGGCGGAGACGCCTTCTCCCGCGACGGAAGCCGGGCGCGCCCCCGGCCCGGTTGCGACGCGCGTCCGGGGCGTGACGCTACATCGTCTGCCGGAGGTGGACGACCTGCGCGGCAACCTGAGTTTTGGCGAAATCGGCCGCCACGTGCCGTTCGAGGTCAAGCGCTACTTTCTGGTGTACGGCGTGGCGAACAAGGATATCCGCGGCGAACACGCGCACCGTCGGCTGCACCAGTTTCTGGTCTGCGTCCACGGCGCCTGCCACGTGGTCGCCGATGACGGCCGCAACCGTCAGGAGTTTGTGCTGAACGCCCCTTCGGTGGGGCTGCACATCGGCCCCCTGGTTTGGGCCACGCAGTACAAGTACACGCCCGACGGCGTGCTGCTGGTGCTGGCGTCGGAATACTACGACCCGGCGAGTTACATCCGCGAGTACGCCGCGTTCCTGGCGGCGGTGAAGGCGGACGGGGAATGAGCGGATCGTCCCTGGTGATTCCGGTTTACCGCAACGAGGCGAATCTGCCGCGCCTGCTGGCGGAACTGGAGCGGCTCCATCGCGAAGTGGGCGGCGAGTTTGAAGTGGTCTTCGTGGTGGACGGCAGTCCGGACCGCTGCCTGGAAATTCTGCGGGAGCGCCTGCCGGAGGCGGGCTTCCGCAGCCAGTTGATCGCCCTCACGCGGAATTTCGGCAGCTTCGCGGCGATCGCCGCCGGGATGGAGCGGGCGCGCGGCGGCACGCTCGCGGTGATGGCGGCGGACTTGCAAGAGCCGATCGACCTCGCCCGCCGCTTCTTCGAAATCCTCGGCGAGGACCGCGCCGATATCGTCTTCGGCGTGCGCGGCGGACGCTCCGATCCCTGGCTCAGCGAACTCGCATCGGGCCTGTTCTGGGGGCTCTACCGCGCCCTCGTCATTCGCGACATGCCGCGGGGCGGAGTGGACGTCTTTGGCTGCACCGCCGAGGTGCGCGACCACCTGCTGCGTCTGCAAGGCGTGGATACGAACCTGATCGCGCTGCTGTTCTGGGTCGGCTACCGGCGCGAGTATGTGGTCTACGAACGCCAGAAGCGCCTGGAGGGCAAGAGCGCGTGGACGCTGGGCAAGAAACTGCGCTACTCCTTCAACAGCGTCTTCAACTTCACCGACCTGCCGGTCCAGATCCTGCTCTGGGCGGGCGGCATCTCGCTGGTGCTGGCGCTGCTGATGAGCGCGCTCGTGCTGTTGGCGAAGTTGCGCGGCGATATCGCGGTGCCCGGCTATACGCCGACCGTGCTGGCGATCCTGTTTTTCGGCGCGCTGACGAGCCTGGGGTTCGGCATCGTCGGCCAATACCTGTGGCTCGCCCTGCAAGTGGGCCGGCGGCGCCCGAACTACCTGGTGCGTTCGGCGGAAGAGAACGAGCCGCGGAAGTAGCGGGCTAGGCCGCCGCTTCCGCCGCGTTGAACTTCACGCTTACCAGGCGGCTCACGCCCGGCTCCTGCATGGTCACGCCGTAGAGCGCTTGGGCGGCTTCCATGGTGCGCTTGGAGTGGGTGATGAGCACGAACTGAGTCTGCACGCTCATCTCCGTAATCAGCCGCATCAGGCGGGTAATGTTGCTCTCGTCGAGCGGCGCGTCCACCTCGTCCATGACGCAGAACGGGCTGGGCTGATATTTGAAGATGGCCATGAGCAGCGCCGTGGCGGCCAGAGCCTTCTCGCCGCCCGATAGCAAGAGCACGTTTTGCAGGCGCTTGCCCGGCGGCGAGCAGACGATGTCGACGCCGCTATCGGCGATATTCTCCTGGTCGGTGAGCCGCATTTCGCCGGTGCCGCCGCCGAACAGCGTGGTGAAGGCGCCCTTGAAGTTGGCGTTGATGGCCTCGAACGCCTCGGCGAACTTCTGCCGCGAGACCAGGTCGATCTCCTGAATCGCCTTCTCGGTATCGCGGATGGAATCGATCAGGTCCTGCCGCTGCACGCTGAGGAAATCGTGCCGCTGCTGCGCTTCCTGGTACTCCTCCATCGCCGCCGCGTTGACCGGACCGAGGTTCTCGATGCGCTGCCGGAGTTCGTTGGCGGCTTGCTCGGCTTCCGTAATGGCCTCGGGATCGGGCAGGGGCGCGTCTTCGCCGGAGAGTTCCACCACCGGACAGTTCAGCTCCTTGCGGCTGGTTTCATCGAGGAACTTCAGCTCCGCCTGTTTCCGCACCAGATCGACTTCCACCTGGGAACGCTTCTCGTGTGTTTCCTGCACGCCGGCGCGCAGAATCTTCAACTCCTCATCGGCCGCGCGCAGCTTTTCGCGCATGGCCGCTTCCTGCGAGGCCATCTCGTTGACCTGCGCTTCGAGCGTGGTGATCTGTCCGGTGAGTTCCGCCGCCCTGCGGTCCAGCTCGATGTTGTCGGCGAGCAGACGCGCGCGCGCCTCGCCCAACCGCTCGATCTCCGGCGCGATGGCGTTGCGCCGGTGGGTGGTCTCGCGGAACTGATGCTCCAGGCGGCCCATCGCGGAACGTTCGCCGCGCAGCCGTTCCTCGAGCCCGGCCAGTTCGGCGCGGATCGCCGAATGGTCTTCCGAAATGGTGGCCGCCTGCCCTTCCAGCTTCTCCAGTTCGGCGCGTTCGGCTTCGATTCTGGTTTCCGCTTCGGCGCGGAGCCGGTCTTTCTCTTCCACCGCGGCACGGCTCCGCTCGCGCTGTTCGGCGCTCTTCTCCGAGTCGCGGCGCAGACGTTCCAGTTCGAGCCGCGCCACGCTGAGGCGCGAATTGGCGCGCGCCAGGTCGTCGCCCAGCTTACGCATTTCGGCGTCCAGCGCGACGCGGTCCTTCTCGCGCGATTGCTGGAGCGCGCGCAGCCGCTCGAGCTCGGCTTCGAACCCGATGACCTCCTGCTGCAAGCCGTCCAGCCGCGCGGTCATCTCATCCAGCGCGCCCTGCCGCTGCCGCAAGCGGAGCACGAGTTCGCGGGCCTCGCGCTTCATGGCCAGCGGTCCGGCGCCCTTCTTTTTGCCGCCCGTCACGGTGTGCCCGTGGTAGCAGACACCGTCGGGCAGGAGGAAGTACAGGTGCGGGTAACTTACCGCGAGGCGCTGCGCGGAGGCGCGATCCTCGGCCAGGAAGCAGAGGCTGACGCGCGGCATCAGGTCGATGGCGCGATCCTTGAAGCCGTTGGTCAGTTTGAGCGAGTCGCTGAGGCGCGCGACAATCCCGGTCTCGGGTCCGATGGCCGGCTCCGGCAGATACCCGCGATGATTGCCGTTCGGCTCGGGGTGCACCAGGAACGTGGCGCGCCCGTCGAGTTCCGCGCGGATAAAATCCAGCCCGCGTTCAGCCTGATCCCAGTTCTGCACCACCACGTACTCGAGCTCCTCGTGCAGGAACTCTTCGGCCGGCTTTTCAAACTGCGGCTCCACTTCCACATAATCGGCAAGCACGCCCAGCGGCTTGAAGTCCCCGGCTTTGCCGGTTTCGAGCGACGCGAACAGGCGCTTGACGCTCTCGGTCGTGTAGGTGCGGTGCGCCAGCACCTGCTCGAGCGATTCCTTGCGGGCGCGAATCTGGCTGACCTCATTCTTCGCGCCGTCGATTTCGCGCCGCAGTTCCGCGCTCAGGCGGCGGCGTTCCGCCAACTCTTCCTCGGTACGGCGCCGTTCGCCCGCCACGGTCTCGAGCTCGAGCTGCCGCTGCGCGACCGTTTCGGAAAGCTGTTTGCGCGCGGCGTCGAGGCGCTCGATCTCGCCGGTGGCGTGCTGCTCCTCGCGGGTGGCGCGGGCGGTCTCGCGGTCGATTCCCGCCAGGTACTCGTCGATCTGCGCCAACTGGTTCTTCAGGGTGGACGCCTCGCCGAGCAGCCGCAGGATCACCTGCCGTCCGGCTTCGATGGCGCGTTCGCGCTCCCGGACCTTTTGCTGAAGCCCTTCGCGCTGCTGGTTGATCTCGCTCATCCGCCCGCGGGCCTGCGCGATCTGCCCTTCGAGCGCGTCCAGGGTGGTCTTGTGGCCCGCGATCTCCTGATCGAGCGCGTCCAGCCGCACGCCCAGTTCCTGCGATTCCTTTTCGTTCTGCGCGATCCGCTGTTCGATGGCGCCGCTTTCCTTCACCTGCGATTCCAGCCGCCCGCGCGTACGCTCGGCTTCCACCTGCCGTTCGCTCAACTGCTGGCGCGACTCCGTCAGGCGGTATTCCAGTTCGTACGCGGCCATCTGCTCGCGTTCGTGCGCCTGCTCCTTTTCGCCGACCTGTCCGGTGAGCGTCTTCAACTCCGCCGCGGCCGATTCGAGGCGCGCCGAGGTCTCCGCCGCTTCGCACTCCAGCAGCCGGTACTTGCCGGAGAGAACCACGCGCAGCCGCGCTTCCAACTCGCCCTTGAGTTCGCCGTACCGCTTGGCTTTGGCCGCCTGCCGCTTCAGCGAATTCACCTGCCGGGTGACTTCTTCGAGGATGTCGTACACGCGCGCCAGGTTCTGTTTGGCGCCTTCCAGCTTGGCTTCGGCGAGGCGCTTGCGCGTCTTGAACCTGGTGATGCCCGCCGCTTCCTCGATGACCGAGCGGCGGTCCTGCGGCTTGGAACTGAGGATCTGCCCGATGCGCCCCTGCTCGATGATGGCGTAGCTCTCCGGTCCGAGACCGGTGCCCATGAACAGGTCCTGGATGTCGCGGAGACGCGCGGCGCGTCCGTCGATGAGGTATTCGCTTTCCCCGGAGCGGTAGAGCCGGCGCGTGATGGTAATCTCGCCGCTCTTGCGCGGCGCGCCGTCTTCCACCACGTGGGGCTTGCCGGAGCCGGCTTCCTTATGAATATCGGGGTCCAGCAGGGTCATGGTGACGGCCGCCATGCCGACCGGCTTGCGGTCGCGGGTCCCGGCGAAAATCACGTCCTCCATCCTGGTGCCGCGCAGGCTCTTGGCCGATTGTTCGCCCAGCACCCAACTGATGGCGTCGCTGATGTTGCTCTTGCCGCATCCATTAGGACCGACGATGCCGGCGATACCGGTGCCGTTGAACTTGAGCTCGGTACGGTCGCAGAAGCTCTTAAAACCCTGTACTTCGACGCGTTTGAGTTTCAGCAAAGCTTTAACCTCGCTTGGCTCGGGGGAGTTGTAACTATACTAAACGCGGGCAGCGGAAAAGTAAAGCACCCCCAGCACTGTCCCTAGTATACCGGTCGGAGCAGCCACAAGATCTAGGGGCGCACATCCTTTTCCCCCAGTGACGGCCACCTCGGACGGCGTTTCTCCAGGAAAGCCCGGATACCCTCGGCAAAATCGTCGCTGGCAAACACGCCTTCCCGCACCAGCCGGGCCACCTCCCCGGCCTGTTCCCAACTCATTCCGCGGACCTTGCGGACGAAACCGAGGCCGCTCTGTATAGCGGTAGGGCTGGCTTCGGCCAATCCGCGGGCGATTTCCCCCGCGCGCGCCGCCGGGTCGGAGGCGATTTCCTGCGCGAGACCCATTTCGCGCGCCTCCGCGGCTGCGAAAATGCGCCCGGTGAGCGCGAGTTCGATGGTGCGCCGCTCGCCGAGCGCGGCGGAAACGGCCCGGAATACCAGGAACGGCCACAGTCCAAGCCGGATTTCGGTCAGCCCGAAGGTCGCGTCCGGCGCCGCGACCACGATGTGACAGTTGGCCACCAACCCGGTGCCTCCACCCAGAGCGGCGCCGTGGACCCCGGCTACCAGCGGCTTCTCCAGGCGCATCGCGACGGTGAAGATCTGTTCGTGTAAGGCGTTGATCTCGATGGAGTTTTGGCCCTCCTCGATCTCCCGCAGGTCCATGCCCGCGCAAAAGGTCCTGCCGGTGGCGGTCAGCAGCACGGCGCCGGTTTGAGGGTCGCGGTTGGCGGCTTCGAGAGCGTCCACCAGCTCCCGGCAGAGCGTGGAGTTGAGGGCGTTGCGCTTATCGGGGCGGTTGAGAATCAGGTGGAGTACACGACCCTCGTGAACGGTTTCGAGGAGCGGGCTCATGCTTGGATTCGTTCAGGCGGAGAACAACCGGGGACCGCACGGAGCTTGCGGCTGGTCCGATTATAGACCCGAACCGGCCGCGATGAGCACGTGATTTCAGCAGATGTCCCTGACGAAATGTCACACAACCGCCTGACGTTTTGTCAGGCGGCAACCGGACCGCCCGGTCCACCCGCACGGTATCCCGCGCATTTTCAACCGCGCGGAGATTGGCACGCGCCGTGCGTAATGTCCGCGCCGAAGGAGATTCACTCATGGAGATGTTGCTGATGGGCGCCGTCCTGGCCCTCTTTGGTATCGCGGTTTCGTGCCTGGCCTTCGGAGCCGCCACCCGCTCCGAGGAGGACGCCCCGGTTGCCGCCAAGCAACCGCAGCCGGAACTGGCGAAAGCCGCCTCCGCCCCCGCCCGCTTCTTCGAGCCCGCGCCTGTGCCATCGCCCGCCGTGGCGGCTGCTTCGCGCGTACCGATCGAAGCGCTGCTGCTGCAAATTGAAAACCACGTGAGGTTGGAGCAGGCGGCCGCGGAATCCTTCATGGCTGCCCCGGACGCGGCTCTGCTGCACAGCCGCACCATGTCTCCATTCGTCAATTGAGAGGCGCATTATGCTCAACGCCCGTCCGGATCTATTGCACGGTCTCGCTGAAGCCGACGCCGCGCGCGTCCTCGCGCTGGGAAAGAAGCTGGTGCTGGGCAACGGCGCCGAACTCTTTCACATGGGACAGAACGCCGAATCGCTGTACATGATTTTGAGGGGGCACATCAAACTCACCCTACCGATGCAGGTTCGGGGGCAGGAGGGGAATGTGCTGGTTGAGGAGCGGACCGCCGGCCAGACCGTCGGATGGTCCGCCCTCATCCCGCCCTGCCGGTTTACCCTGACCGCCACCGCCACCGTGGATTCCGAAGTCCTGGCCCTCTCTCGCGAAGGGCTGCGCGCCCTGTTCGCCGCCGCGCCGGAGATCGGCTGTGCGGTTTCGCTCAACCTGGCCACGGTTGTGGGTGGGCGCCTGCAGGTGTTTCAGGCGATGTGGGTACGCGAAATGCAGCGCCTGGTCGAGTTGCGCTGCGCCTGAGGGATCCCGAAAATGCGAACGGCCGCCTTGCTTGTGGCCGCCGCGGCGCTGCTGCGCGCCGCCTCCGGTACCGGCGCCGTTCCCGCCGGCAGCACGTCCACCCGGTCCGCCGAAGAACGAGTGGAGACCCCGCCGCCTCCTTTCACCGACGGCATCTTTCCCTGTTCGAACTGCCATGCCTCGCAGCCCGTCAATCGCACGCGCCGCGAGTTGAAGGACATGCACACCGATATCGTGCTGCGGCACGATGAATCCCATCGCTGGTGCCTGGATTGCCACGACGCGGATAACCGCGACTTCCTCCACCTCGCCAGCGGAGAGCGGGTTCCGTTCGAGGAATCCTACCTGCTGTGCGGACAGTGCCACGGCGAGAAACTGCGCGACTGGCGCGCCGGCGTCCACGGGCGCCGCACCGGGAACTGGGACGGCGCCAAGACGTATCTGCTCTGCGCCCACTGCCACAATCCGCACCAGCCGCGCTTCCACGCGCTCGCGCCCAAGACCGCGCCCCGGCCGCCCGCCCGGCCCTCCCGCTAGCCCACAGGAGAACGTGATGGAGAACAACGGCAACAACGGCAACACCGAAACCCTGTCCCGCCGCGGATTCGCCGCCGCGGCCGCCGGCGCCGCCACCTGGATCCTGACCTCCTGCGGTCCCAAACGCCTCTACGAGGTTCCCAGGGACCGTCTCAAGGCGCGCATCGCGGAAATGGAGGAGCGCTACCGCGAGCGCTACCACGAAACGGTCCACGTCGCCGACACACAACCCGTGCCGGGGGTCGAGTTCGCCTACGCGCTCGACCTGTCGCGCTGCATCGGGTGCCGCCGCTGCGTTTACGCCTGCGTGGCGGAGAACAACCAGTCGCGCGATCCGCAGATCCAGTGGATTCGGGTGCTTTCGATGGAAAAGGAGCGCGGCGTCGATCTCACCCATGCCGACCCCTATTACAACCCGCCGCAGGTCCCCGAGGAAGGGCACTTCTACATGCCGGTGCAGTGCCAGCAATGCGAGAATCCGCCCTGCACCAAGGTGTGTCCTACCGCCGCCACATGGAAGGAACGCGACGGCATCGTGGTGATCGATTACGACTGGTGTATCGGCTGCCGCTATTGCATGGCCGCCTGCCCGTACGGCGCGCGCCACTTCAACTGGGCGGAGCCGGAGATCCCCACCGCCGAGATTAATCCCAATACCCACTATCTGGGCAACCGGCCGCGCACCAAAGGCGTGGTCGAAAAGTGTACCTTCTGCATTCAGCGCACGCGCACCGGGCGCTATCCCGCCTGCGAGGAGGTCTGCCCGGTGGGCGCGCGCAAGTTCGGCAACCTGCTGGATGCTTCCAGTGAGATCCGCTACATCATCGAGCACAAGCGGGTCTATGTCCTCAAGGAAGAGTTGAACACCGTCCCGAGGTTCTTCTACTTTTATGCCACTTGATACTTCCGCCGATACGATCCGGTTGTTTTCCGGCTTCACGCGAGGCAGCCTGCGCCTGATTCTGCGGGGCAATCGCGCCTACTGGGGGTGGCTGGCGTTCCTGGGCGCCCTCATCCTTTCCGGCATTCTGGCGTACCGCGACCAGGTACGCACGGGCCTGGCGCTGACCGCCATGCGCGACCAGGTAAGTTGGGGTTTCTACATCGGTAACTTCACGTTCCTGGTTGGTGTGGCCGCCGCCGCCGTGATCCTGGTAATTCCCGCCTATATCTATAACTGGAAGCCGATTCGCGAGATCGTGATTTATGGAGAATTACTCGCGATCAGCGCGATCCTGATGTGCCTCATGTTCGTCCTGGTGGATATCGGGCGTCCGGACCGGTTCTGGCACCTCATCCCCGGCATCGGGTTTCTCAACTTTCCGCGCAGCGTGCTGGCCTGGGACGTGCTCGTGCTGAACGTCTACTTCGCGGTCAACTTTCTGGTGGCCACCCACATCCTCTACCGCGCGTTTCACGGGCGCCACTACATCCGGCGCCTGGTGGTGCCGCTGGTGCTCTTCTCGGTCCCGATGGCGGTCGGCATCCACACGGTGACGGCGTTTCTGTACAACGGGCTGGCGGCGCGCCCCTACTGGAATTCGTCGATCCTGGCGCCGCAGTTCCTCGCCTCGGCGTTCTGTTCCGGACCGGCGATCCTGCTGGTGGTGATGCAACTGCTCCGACGTTTCACGCGCTTCGAAATCCAGGATCAGGCCATTCGCAAGATCGCCGAACTGATGGCCTACGCGATGTTCCTCAACCTGTTCCTGCACGGCGCCGAGGCGTTCAAGGAGTTCTACTCCAACACCGAGCATCTGCTTTACACGCGCTACTGGTATCTCGGGCTGGGCGGGCATCGGACGCTGGTGCCGTACGCCTGGAGCGCGGTGGCGTTGAACGTCCTGGCGTTCGCGTTGTTCATCGTGCCTGCGGCGCGCCGCAACTGGGTCGCGCTGAACATCGGCTGCATCGCGACCTACGCGGGCGTCTACATCGAGAAGGGTATGGGACTGATCATCCCCGGGCTGACCCCGGACACCCTGGGCGAAATCTACGAATATTACCCGACCATGACGGAGCTGCGCGTCGCGGCCGGGATTTTCGCGGTCGGATTTCTGGTGTTTACGCTGATGCTGAAGGTGGCGGTGCCGATTTCTCTCGGCGAGTTTCTCGGCCGCGAAAACGCTCCGCGCCTGGAAGCCGCGCCCGCCGCCGCGGGCGATTGAGCGGCGGGGACGGTGCCGGGATTGCCTAGACGACGTCTCCGGCGGCGATGCCCTGGGTGCTGACTTCGGTGAGTTGGTCGACCATGATCTTGAGGTAGGTCATTTCCCTCTGGACATCGATGGGCAACTTGGATTTTACAGTGATGTAGACGGAGTAGTACTGCTTGGCGATCTTGCTTGCCTTGAGGGCGCACTCCTTGGTCTTGGCGTCGTCCTTCTTCTTGTACGCCGCCGCTGTGTTGTCCAGTTCCTTACCCAGCCCCTTGCTGAAGGTCTTCAGCAGGCTGGCGGTCTCTTTGTCTTTCTTGGCGGCGATGTCCTTTTTCACTCCCCGCCAGGTCGTACGCATATCGCTCATCTGGTGCTTACCTTTTCCTCTGTAGTGTTGGTAGCGGGCAACCCGCAGCGGTTTCGGAAATCCGTGCGGTGGGGGCGCCGGCTATCTGTTACCGGTCCGGATCAATCCCCTCGATTGAGGTGCGGACCAGCCGAAAGTATAGCGGGATGGCCGCGGGCGTAGCTACGTTTTGACGATGATGAACGGTGGAGCGGTACCGGTACCCAGGGCATCGCGCTTAGCGTCCGCGCAGGAGGCGGCCCAGGGCCGTGCCAAATCGCCGCCCGGTTTGGTTGAGCGCCTGTTCCGGCGGCTCGAACCGCGGGAAGGTGTAGGGCGGCGGCGCCTCGTTCAGGCTGAAGTAGAGCCAGTGCGCCTCGGTGGAGAAATACTCGCCGAGGAGAATTGCCAGTTGCTCCCGACTACCGGCGGAAAGTTCCGTGTGCGCAGGCTGTGATCCGCGGAGTGCAGGGGAAGGCGGTTGCGCGTGGCGAAGTCGAGGATGGCGATGACCTGCCCGACTTCGGAATCGAGGTGGCCGAGTTTGAGCCGCGGTCCGGTGTGGTCGGTGCGCTTCCCGAGGCGGTCGCCCCCGTAGGCGAGCGAGGCGGGGTCGGCGTAGCGCGTGTCGGAGGCATGATTGCCAGGTGCGGCGCGGCGGCGATGTGCGGCAGGATGCCGCCCAGTACGCACTCGGCGACCTCCAGGCCGTGCGCATCCCAGAACAGGAGCGGGCGGCGGGCCTTGCCGAGGAGAGGCGCGAAGTTGTAGCGCAGACGGCGGTGGAGTTGCCGCGGTGCCGTCCGAGTTCCAGGATCAGGCCGGGGGCGAATTCGAGCGTGGCGGCGTATAACTGCGCGTACTGGATGGGCGAGAGGTTCACCGGATCGTCGTTGGCGGCGCGGAGGGCGTCGAGGCGGGGGCGCGCCTCGGCTAGCTTGTGGCGCTGGCGCCACAGGGCGCCGGCCGGGCGGCGGCACCGCCCTTGCATTCCCGGCCGCACTGTGCGACGAATATTAAATCGCCTATGAAACGCCCGAGTTTATCGTTAAAAGTAGCGCTCGTTCTGTGCGCCGTCTGCGGCTTGTCCGCGCAGGCGATCCGCAAGGATCCGCCTCCCTCCCAGGACGCCAAGATGCAGTGGTTCCGCCAGGCCAAGTTCGGCCTCTTCATCCACTGGGGCCTCTACTCGGTCCCCGCCGGTGAGTGGAAGGGCCAGCCTATCCCCGGTATCGGCGAGTGGATCATGAACCGCGCGAAGATTCCCGTAAAGGAATACGAGCAGCTTGCCGGCCAGTTCAATCCCACGGGATTCAACGCCGAAGCCTGGGTGCAGATGGCGCAGGACGCCGGCATGAAGTACATCGTGATCAC
>JBBIQR010000015.1:0-14617 GCA_037442245.1 Candidatus Solibacter sp.
CACGCCGCCGTTCGAGCCCGGGCCGCCTGTCGCGTTCCAGGTCGTCGTCACCCCGATGGTGAACGTGTCCAGCCCCGTAAAATTAGGTGACGGCGGGGTGTAAGTGTAGTTCCCGCCGCTCGGAGTCACATTCAGAGTCAGCGTCCCACCCCGGCTGGTCGTGATCGTCGGCCCCGGCGGGCGCGCCGGCCCGGCGAAGTTCCCGTAGCAGTCCGAGTCCACCGTGAAGATTCCGGTCCCGCCGTTCACAATCAGAAAGGTGGTCCCTTCGTTCGGCTGGCAAAACAGCGGATCGCCGGGATTGCTGCTCTGCGCCCGCGCCAGCCCTGCCATCGCCATGACGCAGACCACGAGCCACCCGGCCGTAACCCGGAACCTAGGGAATTTCATATGTCGGAAAGTATACCCTGAGATACAGAGATATTAATCTCCGATTTTTTTAAAAAAACCGAAGCGGGCCGGCATCCCTGCCGGCCCTTCCAACAGCCGGACACTGTCCAGTAGCGGACGGTTCGCCGCCACCTGACGAAACCCTGGCCCAAGCCGGCGTCCTGAGTGACGTTTCCGTCCTCCCCGGGGCCTCAGAACATGCGGTCCTGCTTCTTGAGATTCCCGAGGGTGGTGCTGATGTTGGCGACCGCGAAGGCGACGCGGAACTGATTCTCGCTGCGCGTCCCGATGTTGAACCGGTGAATCTGAAGGCTGAGGCCGCAGCAATCGGTGTTGTAAGTGATCTGCGAGGTGGTGTACTGCATGAAGCCCTGGCGGTAGTCGTAGATGGCTTCGAAGCCGGCGCTCAAGCCCTTGTGGTTGGCGTCGCCGAACCCGATGCGTCCGCGAAGCTGGTCGGCCGGGCCGGCCAGAATCGGGTCGGTGTGGACCGAGTTGTGCCCGGCGGAGATGAAGTACTGCTTGAAGCGGTAGTCGACGTTGAGCGAGGTATCGACGACGCCGCGTCCGCCCTGCGGTTCGTAGTCGGCCTGCCATTGCAGGGCGAGGCCGCTGACCGGGCTGGCGCGGATGAGGCTCACCACGGGTGAAGCGCTGCGCGGCCCCACCAGAAACGCGTAGGCGGCGAGGTCGGCGCTGCTGGCCACCACGTTGCGCACGCCGCTCACCAGCGCGCCGCCGAAGGTGGGATCGAAATAACGCTTTTGAAAGACTTCCCAGGTGAAAATCTCGTCCACGGAATCGCCCCGCTTGGCATAAATGCGATTCGCCAGCGAGATGAGCAGCTCATTGGTGTTGCTCTGCAGATCGTTTTCGTCGAACCGGATGAAGCGTTCATAGTCGGCTCCGATGCCGGTGACGTAACGGTAGGTGAGCCGGGGTTCGATGACGTGTTTGAGCTTGTCGCCGAAGATGGTTTTGCGGTTGAAGACGCGCTCAAACGAGGGCAACACGATATCCAGCGAGAAATCGCGCGTGCTGCGCACGACGTCGGTGCCGGTGACGTGGAAGCGGTCCTGATACGGCGCTTGGGCCTCGCCGTAGTAGGTCTCCTCGAGTCCGAAGCTGGGAATCAGGTGGATGTGGGCGAAGGAGAAGGAACCGGTCACGTGCGGGGAAACGCTGGAGCGGTTCATGAACTGGCCGGTTTCGAAATTGTCGATCAGGGTGTTGTTGTTGAAGACCGGCTGCGAACGATAGAGCAGTCCGGACGAGGATTCGAAGCTGAAATAGAAGGGCAGATCGCCGAAAATGGGCCGGTCGCGTCCGCTGAACTCGGCTTCCGGAAGTTTGCGGATGGTCACCGCGTTTTTCACGTAATTGGGCTCGGTGCCGCCGGGCGGCGTAATCGGGATTTCGCTGGACTGGAAGTTTTCGAGGCGGGAAAAGACGATGTCGAGCGTGGTGGACCGGAAATCCTTGTTGATGAATCCGACCGAATGAATTTCGCTGACGATGGCCTCGTTGAAGCTCATGCTCCACTCCTGCCGGAAGCGGAAGGAGGTGATGTAGTTGATGTCGGCCATCGCGGTCCAGCCGTGGCCGAGGTCGCTTTTGCCAAGCGCGGTGACGCTGAGGCCGCTGAACTTCTGCGGCGGGTTGCCGCTATTGGGCAGCCCGCGGTCCTGCGCGCCATAAAGCGTAATGTCGAAGTCCGTGCCGTCGCGCGGTTTGCCGCGGATGTCGGCCTGATGGACGAAGCCGCGTTCGGGGAAGATCTGAGTCACGTAGGTGGCGTCGTAGGAGCGGTTGATGGCCCAGAAATACCCGGCGTGGAACATGGGTCCGCGCCGCGAACTGGTGCCCACCATCGGCAGCAGAAAGCCGCTCTTGCGCGGCACTTTTTCGAGCGAGTGGTAGAAGAAGGGCGTGTAGAAGATGGGGAAGTGGCGTACGAAAAAGGTGCCGTGATGCGAGACCGCCTGCTCTCCCGGCACGATTTGGAACGTCCGTCCGCGCAGCCGCCACCAGGGACTCGGCAGCTTGCAGTTGGTGATGAAGCCATCGTGCAGGATGTACTTGGTGCCCAGACGCTCCGCCCATTTGCCCTCGAAGTGGAAGGGGTTGTCGCTGACCAGCGTTCCGGGGCGCGCGACCACCTGTGGATGGGTTTCGCCGCGCACGTCGTAGAAGGTGCCTTTCTGATCGTCCGTGTTGTAGTCGGCGTGGTCCGCCCACAGTTGCTCGTTCTTTTCGAAGGCGTGGAAGTAGACGCTGCCGCGGGCGTGGACATCGCCGGTGTCTTCGTCGTAGTCCACCTCCTGCGCCCGCAGAAGCATGGTGGAGTCCTCGATTTCCACAGGCAGCGAGGGGGTGCCGCGCAGTTTGTAGACGCTCCCCACTTTCTCTTCGCTCACCGCACGGAAGCTCCACTCGCCGAGGGAGAGCGATTTCGGCGCGATGGCGGGTGCGGCGCCCTCCTGCGCGGGCAAAAGCGAGGGGAAAAGCACCATCAGGACGGCTAAAACCAGTCCAAACAACGGTCTGGGAAGAAAAATGTACGTATTACTCGAAGATTTTGCTTGTAGATGGTGATTCCGTGTGTTATGAACAATGATGGAAGATCGCTGGTGAGGCCCCAATCGAAGAAGCTAACACACTTCCAGGGGCGATGTTGCTTGGCTGACGGTGGAAACCCAGGATGACCTGTCCCTATTGTGGTACCCGTAACGATGACGGCGAGCACCGGTGCATACGGTGCGGCCGGAGGCCGGGGGACACCCTGATGGCCTCCTCGACTCCGGTGATGATGGGCGCGGCGGCGCCGCGTCTGCAGCCGGTGGCGCAGTTGCACATCCAGAACGACCGGGAAGCCAGCGCGGAGCAAGCCGCGCCGGACCTGTCACGGGCTTATCAGAAGTCGCTG
Organism: Candidatus Solibacter sp.; assembly: GCA_037442245.1. Lineage (GTDB taxonomy): Bacteria > Acidobacteriota > Terriglobia > Bryobacterales > Bryobacteraceae > Solibacter. Next base: position 3,317 of record JBBIQR010000015.1, read on the forward strand.
TTCGACGACCGCAAGGTGCTGACATTCCCGCAGACCGCGCCGCCCAAGACGCAGCGCGCGCGGGTGGAGACGGCGCAGCGCCCGCGGAAGCCGCGTCCCGCGCCGGAAGGGCAGGGACAACTCGATTTTCTCCCGCCCGCCCCGGCCAAGCCGCGGCAGTTGGGCACCACGGTGGACGCGGTGATCTTCTGCGAGTTCCCGGTGGCGACGCCGATGCATCGCGCCGTGGCGGCGCTGGTGGATTGGGCGCTGGTGACCATTGGATACGGCCTGTTTGTGGGAGTGTTTCTCCTGCTGGGCGGGCACTTCCTCTTCGCCAAGAGCGGCATCGCCGTGTTTGGCGCAATGTTCCTGCTGCTCGGATTCGCCTACGGGCTGATGTTCGCCATCGCGGGCACGGAGACGGTGGGCATGCGGGCGGTGCGGCTGCGGCTGACTACGTTTGACGGCTTTGCCCCGGATTACCGGCAGCGCGTGGTCCGGTTCCTCGGCGCCTGCATGACTCGGTCCACGCTGCTGGGTCTCTTCTGGTGTCTGGCCGATGAAGAGAGCCTGGCCTGGCAGGACCACATCTCGCGCACGTTCCCGACGCCGGACGACGCCGGAAGCATCATCATCCGCCGGGTGTGACCCCGCCGGCTCACGCTACCTGAAACGCGGCTTCTTCCTCGTACACGATTTCGTCGAAGTCGAAGAGGTATCTGGTCACCTCTCCGCGGAACCAGTAGTGGATGCGCAGTGTGGCCTGATGGATGGCTTCGTCGTGTTCCGCTCCGCAGATTTCGCATTCGGCGTGGGGGAGTCCGATATTTTCCGGCATAACGCCTCCTGGCTGGAAATAACAGTTTCGGATAACACTATCCAGCACTGTGCAAAGATAAATCCTCGCGACGCGGCGCGCAAGACTGGTAGTGGTCAACGCGCGCTCGTGTACCCGGGGACAGGCCGTCGTACTAACCAAAGGGAGCACCCGCGGGCGGGGTTACGCGTAGCAGCGCACTTCGAAGACGCGGGCCAGGGGATCTCCGTTGGTGGCGTGCACCACAACGCGCACGGCGGCGGCGTCTACGGGATCGAAGCGGTGGCGGCGCAGACGCTGGAAGTTGCCCCGCACGCGGGCCAGCACGCGTTCGGCGCCATCCGGCGTCCGCGCCACTACGTCGTAGTCGCGGACGGTTTCGGGCTGCGGCGCGCGCAGCAGGTTCACGTTCTGCGATTCCTGGGCGGTGAGCGTGAGTTGGCGCTTGAAGCCGGAATCGAACGTAATCTGGACTTCGGCGATGCGCCGCGGACGTTCCCAGGCGAGTTCGATCCAGGCGGGCGCCGGCGCGGCCCAGTGGTGGTACTCGGCCGCGTCGCCGTGTTTATCGGGGATGTCGCGGGTGAAGCCGTCCAGCAGCAGTGCCGCGCGCGCGGCGCCGTCTTCGGCCGATGCCGTGACCTTGGCCTCCCGCGCCAGGTCGGCGGGATCCTGGTTGCGCAGGTTCTTGATGGTCTGGTCGTCGCGCAGCAGGCGCTGGCGAAAACCCACCAGGCGCTGGGGATCGGACGCCAGGGCGCGCGGCGCGATGCCCGCTTCGGCGCACATGGCCGCGGCGGTGCCGATCGCCTGCCCTTCGACGGCGCAGGTGGCCATGACGCGCGTCGAGGTGAACGCGACGTAACTCGCGCTGATGTTGCGCCCCGCCATCCACAGATTGGCGATGTTGCGGCTGTAGAGCGCGCGCAGCGGGATATCGTAAACCTCGGGCGGGCGCAGCGTGGTGTTGGGTGGCAGGTCGGGGCGGTCGAAGCCCTCGGGCGGGTGCGCGTCCATGGCCCAGCCGCCGATGGCCACTGCATCCTCGAAGCTGCCGGACATCAGGTCCTGCTGTTTGAGGATGTAGTCTCCGGTGAGGCGGCGGCTGCCGCGCTTGCCCGGCATCATCCCCACCCAGTCCATGGCCCAGTAGCGCGCATCGGGAAACGCGCCGGAGTTCTTGATGTAGTCCCAGACGCCCATCACGATGGAGAGCAGTTCGAAGCGGATGCGTTCGTTGCCGGCGATGATGTCCTTGTCGCCGCCCCACTCGATCCACCAGTAGCCGTACTCCCAGGAGTTGATGGACCGGTGCAGCAGTTGTTCGCGGGTGATCTTGCGCGCCCACGCCGGCGGGGTGAAGGGCATCGGCTGATGGTAGAGGCGCGAGGTGAAGAGGATGCTGGAGCCGAGGGTGCGGTTGTCCGGTTTTTCGGGCGCAAGTGGTTCGCCGAACTCGGCGCGGGCTTCGCGTCCGGTGCGCATTTCGGCGCCGGCTTCGAGGGCGAGGCGCGAATCGCCGGTGCAGTCGCAATACATCCTGGCGCCGATGCGGTAGAGGTGCTCGCTCTTATCGCAGCGCGCCGCGGCTTCCACGATCCGTCCGCCGCTCACCGTGGCCGCATACAGCGTGGTTTCGAGCAGGAGCGTGATATTGGGCTCGCTGACGACTTTGTCGTAGAGCAGCAGGTCCCAGAGTTCCCAGCAGCGCTGCGGGTTATTGACCGCGTCGGCGAGCCGCAGTTCCTCGAGGATGCCGCCCTCGCGCCAGCCCGGACGCCCGGTGTGCTGGTTGGCGCCGACGACGTGCATCTTGACCTCGCTCGAGGAGTTGCCGCCCAGCCGCGAGCGGTCCTGGATGAGCACGACGCGGGCGCCGTGGCGCGCGGCGGCGATGGCGGCGCAAACGCCGGCTAGCCCGCCGCCGGCCACCAGCACATCGGCGTCGAGCACGACTTCCCGCATGTGGCGCTCGCTACGCGAGAGGGGCGCGTCCACCGGAGCCGCGCGATCGAAATCGGGGTGCGGGGACGCCGGCTGTTGTGCGGCGGCGCTGTCCGCGAGGACGATCAGGGAGTAGCCGCCGAAACCTGCCCGTTCGAAAAATTCCCGCCGGTTCACGCCGACTATTGTATGCGGGATTCTGGTGGGGCTGGTGGGAGTCGAACCCACACACCCTTGCGAGTGCCAGAACCTAAATCTGGTGCGTCTGCCAGTTCCGCCACAGCCCCACGGGTCAAGGATAGCAAACCGCGTTTCAAGCCCTGAAAAAGCCGCCGATAGCCTATGATGGAGAGATAAAGCCGCGGGCGCTGGCGCCAGCCGGCGAATCCGAATCTATGTTCCTGTCCGGCAAGTTCCCTCGACCTTCGCGGCGCGGCTTCGTGCGCTCTCTTTGCGCCGCGCTGCCGGTGTTTTCCTTCGATCAACTCGTCGCCGCCGAGGGGTTGGGCGTGGAGTTCGTCAACGTGGCGCGGGAAGCCGGTCTGCGCGCGAAGACCATCTTCGGCGGCGAGCAGAAGAACCAGTATCTGCTCGAAACCACCGGCTGCGGCTGCGCCTTTATCGACTACGATAACGACGGGTGGCTGGACATCTTTCTGGTGAACGGCACGCGCTTTGAAACCACCTGGAGCGCCGCGGAGAAGCCGGTGAGCCGCCTTTATAAGAACAACCGCGACGGCACGTTCACCGACGTCACGCTGCAGGCGGGTATCGGACGGCTGGGCTGGGGTCAGGGAGTCTGCGCCGGCGATTACGATAACGACGGCGTCGAAGACCTGTACGTCACCTACTGGGGCGATAACGCGCTGTGGCACAACAATGGCGACGGCACGTTCACCGACGTCGCAGCGAAAGCCGGGGTGCTGGCCAATCCGGGCGGCGGACAGCACCGCTACTCGACCGGCTGCGCGTTCCTGGATTACGACAAGGACGGGCTGCTGGACCTGTTCGTGGCCAACTACATCGAGTTCGACCCGAAGACCGCCCCTCTGCCGAAGGACGGCCCGTGCGTGTACAAAAGCATCCTGGTGGCGTGCGGCCCCCCGGGACTCAAGGGCGGGAAGAACATTCTCTATCGCAACAACGGCGACGGAACGTTCCGCGACGTGAGCGAAAAGGCGGGCATCCACAAGACCTCCGGCACCTATGGATTGGGCGTGCTGGTGAGCGACCTGGATAACGACGGCTGGCCGGATATCTACGTGGCCGACGATTCGACCGCCGCGGTCCTGTACAAGAACAACCACGACGGCACGTTCACCGATATCGCCGTGGAAGCCGGGGTGGCTTACAGCGCGGACGGCAAGCCGCAGGCGGGCATGGGGATCGCCGCCGCCGATATCGACGGCGACGGCCGGCTGGACCTGATCAAGACCCACTTCGCCGGCGACACGTCCACCGTCTACCACAACCTGGGGGACATGAATTTCGAGGACATCACGTTCCAGGCGGGGCTGGGCAGGAATACGCGCTTTCTGAGCTGGGGCGTCAACTTCATCGACTTCGACAACGACGGCTGGGCCGACATCCTGGTGACCAACGGCCACGTCTACGCCGAAGTCAGCGCCTCGGCGATCGAAGGCGGCTACCAGCAGCGCAAGATCCTCTACAAAAATCTGCGCAACCGCAAGTTCGCCGATGTGAGCGAACAGGGCGGACCGGGGATTCTGGAACTCGCGGCGGGACGGGGCAGCGCCATGGGCGATTACAACAACGACGGGTGCCTGGACGTGCTGGTCAACGTGGTGAACGGCTATCCGCAACTGCTGCGCTGCAAGAGCTCGCTGCACAACAACTGGCTCCGCATCAAGACGGTGGGGGTGAAATCCAATCGCAGCGGCATCGGCGCGCGCATCTACTGCACCACCGGCGCGCACCGGCAGATGGACGAAGTGCGCAGCGGATCGAGCTACATTTCGCAGGACGATCTGCGGGTCCATTTCGGGCTTGGGGGTGAGACCGCCGCGGATCTCGAGATCCACTGGCCGAGCGGCATCGTGGACCGGTTGGCCGGGGTCAAAGCCAACCAGGACCTGATCGTCAAGGAAGGCAGCACGAAGGGTTGATCTATTGAGCCGCCTGCAACTGCTTCCAGATGCCCATTTCCTTCTGCGCTTCCTCCTGCCGCCCCAACTGCATCAGGGTCTGGCCGAGGAGGTAGTGGGCCGAGCGGTTCTGCGGGTCGAGCCGCAGCGCGTGGCGCAGCACGCCCTCGGCATCCGGGAGTTTTTTCTGCTTGAGATAAGCTTTCCCCAGAAGGATGAACGGGCCGCTGAAGTTCGGATTGAGCCAGATGGAGCGCTCCAGCGGCGGCGTGGCGCGTTCCCAATCCTCGCGCCGCGTGTAGGCGTCGCCCAGGCGGTAGTGGGCCATCGCGAAGGTGGGGCTGATGGCGATTTCGCGCTCGAGTTCCGCGATGGCTTCGTCGATCTCCGCGTGTCCGATGGCGACTTCGCCGAGGATGAAGTGGGCTTCGGGAATGCGCGGGTCCAGCGCCAGCGCCTGCTTTGCCATGGCCGCCGCTTCGCCGTCCATGTCGCGGTGCATCATCATGCGCGCGGTAGCCACGTGCGCCGCCGCCGACGCGGGCGGAACCTGAAAGAGCGAGGCAAAGGCCTTCACCGCCTCGGACGTCTGGCGCGTCACCAGGCAGGCGTTTCCCAGCATGTAGGCGGCTTCGGGCACGGGCGCGTTTCCGGCAGCGGCTTTTTGCAGCCAGGGGATGGCGTCGGCGTACTTCGCCTGCAGGAACAGGCTCTGGCCCAACAGCAGTACCGACTCACGATACTCCGGGCTGCCCGCCTGCTCGCTCTTGAGCGCCGCCGTGAAGTGTTCGACGGCTGCCGGATACTGGTGCTGGCGGTAGGCGTCGAGCGCGGCCTGGTGGTCGGTAAGCGTTTGAAGGAAGAATAATGCGAGCAAGTGCATGGCGATCCGGGGGGAAGATCTTTCGAGCGAATCCCTCGTTTCAGTATAATCAGCCTGGGGAACCCGGCATGTGCCGCTTTGGCCTGATTGTCTTTCTCTGTTTGGGGTTCGCCGCGGCCGGCGGCAGCGCGGCCGATGGGAAAGCTGCGGCCGCTCGCGCCGCCGCCCTCAAAGCCAAAGGGGACGCTGCCGGCGCGCTGGCGGCGTACGAGGAAGCCGCGCGCCTCGATCCGAAATCGGCCGTCTACCAGGACGAGCTCGGATTTCTTCAGGCGGTGATGGGACGCGCCGCCGAAGCCCGGGAACATTTCCAGCAGGCGCTGTCGCTGGATACGCGCTACGCCCCGGCGCATTATCACCTGGGGGTCGCGCTGTGGCTGGCGAAGGAACCGGACCGCGCGATTGCCGAGTTGCAGGCGGCGGTGGGGATCGATCCGGCGAACGCCCCGTACCGCAGCCGGCTGGGCGAAGCGTTCCTCACTCAGGGGCGGCCGGACCTGGCGGTACCGCATCTGAAGGAAGCGGCCCGCCTGCAGCCGCGCGACCCGGCGGCGTGGAGCCGCCTGGGCACGGCCTTGCAGGAAGTCCGCGATTTCGCCGGCGCGTTGGACGCGTTTCAGCAAGACGTGGTGCTGGAGCCGAACAATGCCAACGCCCACAATAATCTGGGCATGATCTACGTCAACACGATGCGCCCCAAGGAGGCGTTTGCGGAATTCGACAAGGTCCTGGCCATCGATCCGCGGAACGTTTCGGCGCGGGTCAATATCGGGTTCACGCATTTGCAGAAGCGGGAATTGGAAGAGGCCGAGGCGTCGTTCCGTCAGGCGATCCAACTGGACCCGAAGTCTGCATCGGCGCACTACAACCTCGGGGTCGCGCTGAAGAATCAGGACAAGCTGGACGAGGCCATGGCCGAGTTGAAGCAGGCGCTGGCGATCGATCCCAACCTCTCCGAGGCGCACTATGTGCTCGGCATCGCGCACTGGCAATCGGGCGAATTCGATCAGGCAATCGCGCAACTGCGCGCTTCTGTCGCGCTGCGTCCGGACTACGCGCAGGGCTTCTTCATGCTGGGCACGGTGCTCAAGCAGAAGGGCGATATGGACGGGGCCGAGGCCGCCCTGCGCAAGTCCATCGAGCTGGACCCTGGCGATCCCGGACCGTACAACACGCTGGCGCAGATCCGGCGGCAGCGCGGCGATACGGCGGAGAGCGCGCGGTTGTTTGAAGAAGGCGCGCGGGTCAAGCGGGAAAAAGAAAAGCAGATGGAAGGCAAACTCGGCACCATGGATACGCGGCGGTGAATCGCAGGCAACTTCTGGCGCTGCTCGGCGCGGCGCCCGCCTTCGGACAGGGGATGGTGTCACGCGGCGTGCGGGCGGCGCCGCGCGGCAAACCCTCCGGACTGCCATTCCACGCGTCCTTCACGGACGTGGCGGCGCACGCCGGACTCTCCGCGCCGGTCATCTACGGCGGAGTCGCGAAGAAGGACTACATCATCGAGACCGTGGGCAGCGGGGTGGCCTTCTTCGACTACGATAACGACGGCTGGCTGGACATCCTGGTGCTCTCCGGTACGCGCCTGGAGGGCGCTCCGAGCGGAGCGACCAACCGCCTCTACAAGAACAATCGCGACGGCACATTCCGCGATGTGACCGCGCGCGCCGGCCTCGCGCGCACCGGATGGGCCAGCGCCGTCACCATCGGCGACTACAACAACGACGGCTTCGAAGACATCTTCATCACCTATTACGGCGATTGCGTCCTCTACCGTAACAACGGGGACGGCACGTTCACCGATGTCACCGCGCAGGCCGGCATCCGGGTCGGGCCGACCCACTGGGCTTCCGGCTGCACGTTCGTCGATTACGACCGCGACGGGCGCCTCGACCTGTTCTTCGCCACGTACCTGGATTTCGATTTGAAGACCGCGCCCAAGCCCGGCGGCAACTCCTCCTGCAACTGGAAGGGCGTGCCGGTCAACTGCGGTCCGCGCGGCATGGCGGCGGCGCCCCTCTACCTGTACCGCAACAACGGCGACGGCACATTCCGCGACGTGAGCCGGGAAAGCGGCATCGCGCAGGCCAAGGGCGGCTACGGCATGACCGCGGTGGCCGCCGACTTCGATAACGACGGCTGGCCCGATATCTACGTGGCCTGCGACTCCACCCCCAGTTACCTGTTCCGCAACAATCACGACGGCACGTTTCGCGAGGAAGGGCTGATTCGCGGCGTGGCGCTCAGCGAGGACGGCGTGGAGCAGGCGGGCATGGGAGTGGCAGTGGGCGATTTCAATCTGGACGGCAGCCTCGACCTGTTCAAAACCCACTTCGCCGACGACACCAACGTGCTCTACCAGAACAACGGACGCGGCGTCTTCGAGGACGTGACGCTGCGCACCGGACTCGGAGTGGAGACGCGTTACGTGGCGTGGGGCGCGGGCATGGTTGATCTCGACAACAACGGCTGGCCCGACCTGTTTGTGGTCACCGGCAGCGTGTATCCCGAGGTGAGCAAGGTGCTGCCTCAATACCCTTACAAGACCCCGCGCCTCATCTTCCGCAGCCTGGGAGCGCGCGACGGCGTGGTCCGGTTCGAGGAGTTGCTCGATGGCGGCGGACCCGGCATCGCCGAGGCCCACTCCAGCCGCGGCTGCGCGTTCGGCGATTTCGATAACGACGGCGATCTGGACGTGTTGATCATGAACATGAACGAGCCGCCCTCGCTGCTGCGCAACGACGTCAGCGGCAACGGCCACTGGCTCAAGGTCCTGCTGCAAGGGACGGTCTCCAACCGCAGCGCCATCGGCTCCCGCGTCACGGCGGCTTACGGCGGGCACGTGCAGGCGCAGGAGGTGGCCGCGCAATCCAGCTTCTACTCGGTGCACGACCGGAGGCTGCACTTCGGGTTGGGCGAGGCCGTTGCGGCGGACCTGACCATCCGCTGGACCAACGGCGCCACGGAACGCATCGGCCGGGTGGCAGCCGATCAACTGGTGGTGATCCGGGAAGGCTCCGGCATCGTCCGCCGCGAGCGCTTCGGGCGCTAGTGCTTTGACCGGCAGGTTCGGTTCGGTGTGCCAACCGCTTGCTAACGCGCGCGGCTCGGAAACGAGCCGCGACCGTAAGGGAGCGGTCGCCGAGGAAACGGAAGAAACCACACGGTCATCACACTAGCCTCGTCGCGGGCCGCCGGCTTACAGGCCGTGCTCGGTGCCGCAGACGGCGACTTCCAGCCCCATCGCGCGGAACATGGCGGCCTTGGTCGCCAGCGCCTGGTTGGCCGCGGCGGCGTCCGGCGCGTAGGCGACCTGCACGTGGTTGCTCTTGTGGCGCGCCATCAACTGATCCCGCGAGACGCCGTAGAGGACGGCGTGCATGATGGGCCATTGCGGAGTGGTGATCTGCCAGCGGCGTTCGGTCTCTTCGCGTGGCAGGTCGATGGCCTTGCCGCGCCCGATGTCCACTTTAAGCTTGCCGTGGTCTACGAAGACGCGGCTCCAGACGATTTCGCCCGCCTTGCTGATGCCCTTCAGGCTGCCGCCCCCAAGCCGGAAATACATCGGCGGCTGGCGCTCGCTCACGGCGCCGGCGTAGCCGCCCGCGAGGTGAGCCGGAGGCACGGCGCCGGAGATCTCGAAGACCCAGACGAAATCGCCGCCGTAAGGTTCGCCGTAGCGGACGTCGTGCAGCGTGGTCTCCGGATCGTAGCCCAGCGCGGTCCAGACGCGGTTGGTGACCAGCGCGTCCAGCCCGGCGCACTCGTCCACTTCGTTGAAGTGCGGCAGCGCCTTGCCCTGGTAGAGCACGCGCCCGTTGCCGCGCGCCGTCACCGGCGGACGGTCCACATTGTTGAGCAGTCCTTCGGCCAGATCGCTGGCGGGAGCGAGGTCCTTGAGGCCCTGCTGGTACTGAATGCCGATGGTGTCGCAGCCGAAGTCGTCGGCGATGCGCAGCGCCGCGATGTACATGGCGCACTGGCCGAGAATCTGGTCGCCGGTGAGATCGGTTTCGGGATTGGGACCGGTGGCGAACTTCATGCCGCGGGCGTCCAGCCACTCCTTCACCGCGCGCGCTTCCGCCGCGGGAACCTGCTGCATCTCGGCGAAGAGCGCGCTCTGGCTGAGCCGCTCTTTGAAGACTCCGGTGGGGTGCAGAAGTTCATCCGGGATGATGGCGTTGTACATCCCCATGCAGCCCTCGTCGAAGATGCCCATGATCGCCTTGTTGCGGCGGAGTTCGGCGGCAAGATGCGCGCCGGTTTCCGCGGCTGCCGCGGGCACCCGCAGGGAGTCGAGCGGCGCGGCGTGGGAAACGTCGTGGCGCACGACGTCGCCGGCCAGCCATTGGCGCAGTCCGGAGAGGAAGAACTCATCCGTGAAATCTCCGCTCCAGAGCGTGCTGTAGGTGATGCCGGCCTTGGTCATGGAAGCGTTGAGGTTCAGCATGCCGACCAGTCCCGGCCACTGCCCGCTCCAGTTGGCCACGGTCAGGATCGGCCCCTGGTGGGTGTAAAGACCGTGCAGCAGATGATGGCTGTATTGCCAGACCGCCTCGACCACGACCAGCGGCGCGGTGGGCGGGATGCCGCGGAAAACCTCCATGCCGCGCTTCTGGCTATCGATGAATCCGTGGCCCTTCGCCGGATCGACGGCGTGCCCGCGGCGCACCTCGCGGCCTTCGCGGCGGATGGCCTCCATGACGGCTCGCTCGGCCTGCTCCTGCGCCTCCCAGCAGCGCTGGTTGGCGGAGAGTCGCAGGTCCCCGTTGGCGATCAAGACGATGGTTTCCGGCATAAACCACATTCTTACACCGTGAAGGGTGCCGCGTCCACAGGCGCATTTAGCGTTAAAAAGATGGTCTACGCGCCGGAGGACCGGACGATCTCAACCCGCGAGAAACCCTCGGCGATGTCCGGCGGCACGAGTTTCGCCGCCATCTTCTCCACGGCCTCGGGCGGCACGACGCGCGGACGGAGAGCGTTCCGCGCCAGGCAGACGGCCAGCGGCACGTCGAAGAACACGGCTTCGATCTCGCAGCCGTGGGCGCGGGCGATTTCGACGTACGGGCGGCGCTCGGCGGGCGTCAGGTTGGTCGCGTCGATGTAGCTCACGGGGCGAGCGATGGACAGCCGCTTCTCCAGCAGGTAGCGCACCGTCGCAAACACATGCGGGTGGATGGATTGATCGCCTTCGTCGTCGGCGAGCAGTTTGCGGATGGCGTCCGAAGAAATGCCGGTGACGCCGTTCCGTTCCAGCCACGTGGATTTGCCCGATCCCGGCAATCCGCTCAGCAAGACGATGCGCATCAGGTTTAGGATAGCTTGAGACACCCGCATGCGCCCGCCAATCCAGCACACCGAAACCCGGCATCATCTCACCGCAAACCAGGCACGCGGATTCTGGGCGGCGTGGGGCGGTTGGGCGCTGGACGGCATGGACTCCTTTCTCTACGCGCTGGTGATGGTGCCCGCGCTGCGCGACCTGTTGCCGCGCTCGGGCGTCGCCGCCACACAGGCGAACGTGGGCTACTGGGGCGGAGTGCTGTTCGCGGTGTTCCTGCTGGGTT
>JBBIQR010000015.1:14627-34571 GCA_037442245.1 Candidatus Solibacter sp.
CCTATGGGGTCCCATCGCGGACCGCTTCGGGCGGGTCCGCACGCTCGTACTTACCATCCTCTGCTATTCGCTTTTTACCTTCATGGGGTGCGCGGCGGCGAGCGTCTGGCAACTCGCCGTGTTCCGCTTTCTGGCGGGCGCCGGAATCGGCGGCGAGTGGACCATCGGCGGCGTCTTCGTGGCCGAGGAGTGGCCGGAGGCGCGGAGGCAGCAGGGCGCTGCGTGGATGCACACCGGCTACTACGTGGGCACGTTTCTGGCGGCGATCATCAACTACTGGATCGGCGCGCGCTACGGCTGGCGCGCGGTCTTCGCGGTGGGCGGCGCGCCGGCGCTGCTGGTCGCGTTCATCCGCTACGGCGTGCGCGAATCGGCGCGCTGGGAGCGCCACACCGCCAGGGCGCGGACCACGGCGCGCGCGGCCTTCTTCGAGCTTTTCGGCGGCGAATACCGGCGGCGCACGGTGGTGAACGCTGGGCTGCTCTTCATCAGCATGGTGGGGCTGTGGGCGGGATCGGTCTACGTGCCGAGTTCCATCACCTACCTGGCGATGCGCGACGGGGCAAGCGCCGCCGGCGCCGCGCGCATCGCCTCCTGGGGCGCGATGCTGCTCTCCGCCGGCACCATCGTGGGATGCCTGGCGGTGCCGCGCCTGGCATCGAGTTGGGGACGGCGCGGTGCGCTCGCTTTCTTCTTCGCGCTGATGTTCGTCTTCATCGCGCTCGGCTTTGGCTACGTCTTCTACCTGCCGCACGGCGCGCTGCCGGGCTTTCTCGCGTGCCTGTTCCTGCTGGGAGTGGGCGGCGCCAACTTCGCCGTCTACACGCTGTGGCTGCCCGAGCAGTACCGCACGGAATGCCGCGCCAGCGCGTTCGCCTTCGCCACGTCCAGCGGACGCTTCCTGGCGGCGGGGGTGACGTTCCTCGTCGGCACCGGCGTGGCCCGGATGCACACCATCGGCACGCCGGTGGCGATCACGTCGATTGCGTTCCTCGCGGGACTGGCGCTGCTGCCGCTCGGCGAGGAGACGCGCGGCCGGGAGTTACCGGAATGAACCTCAATCATCTGTTCGACTTCTCTCTCTCCGGCCGGCGGGACACGCCGGGGCTGGAGTTCGCGGGCCGCACCTACACGTTCGGCGAAATCGACGCCCGCGGCAACCGGGTGGCGCACCTGCTGGCGAGCCGCGGCATGAAGACGGGCGACCGGCTGTGCGTTTACCTGTCGAACTCGGTCGAAATGATCGATTTGTTCCTCGCCTGCGTCAAGCTGGGGGTGATCTTCGTCCCGATCAACATTCTGTACCGGGACCGCGAGATCGACCACATCCTGCGCGACGCCGAACCGGCGCAGGTGATCCGCGACGCGAGCGGACTCGAGGCCGAAGCCGCCGCGATGCCGGACACGCGCCCGGCGGTCACACTGGACGGCGATGCGCCGGCGGGCATCATCTATACTTCGGGCACCACCGGCACGTCGAAGGGCGCGGTCCTGACGCACAACAATTTCGCCGCCAACGCGATCAACCTGCTCGCCGCGTGGCAGATTACTTCCGCGGACCGGTTCCTGCTGGCGCTGCCGCTGTTTCACGTACACGGGCTGGGCAACGGGATTCATTGCTGGCTGGCGAGCGGCTGCCGCATGCGCCTGCTGGAACGCTTCGAGCACCAAAAGGCGGCGGAGGAGTTCCTCGCGTTCCGCCCGACGCTGTTTTTCGGCGTGCCGACCGTCTACGTCCGCCTGCTCGACCTGCCCGCGGAGGCGGCGCGCGAGATCGGCGGTTTCATGCGGCTGTTCGTCAGCGGGTCGGCTCCACTGCCGGCGCAGGTGCTGGAGGAGTTCCGGGCGCGCTTCGGCCACACGATTCTGGAGCGGTACGGGATGAGCGAAACCCTGATGAACATCAGCAACCCGTACCTGGGGGAGCGGCGCGCGGGCAGCGTCGGATTGCCGCTGCCGGGCGTGAGCGTGAAACTGATCGAGGGCGAAATCCATCTCAGAGGTCCGAACGTTTTCGCGGGCTACTGGCGGCGTCCCGAGGCGACTCGCGACGCGTTCCGCGACGGGTGGTTCCGCACCGGCGACCTGGCCACGTGCTCCGCCGGCGGCTACTACACGCTCAGCGGACGCCGCAGCGACCTGATCATCTCCGGCGGCTTCAACGTTTACCCGCGAGAGATCGAGGAGTTCCTCGAGGAGCAGGAGGAGGTCGCCGAAGCCGCCGTGAAGGCGCGCGCGGACGCGGTGCGCGGCGAGGTGCCGGTGGCCTACGTGGTGTTGCGCGCGGAGATGTCGTGCGAGGAACTGGAGGCACGCTGCCGCGCGAAGCTGGCATCCTTCAAAGTGCCGCGCGCGTTTTTCGTAGTGGAGAAACTCCCGCGCAACGCCCTGGGCAAGATCCAGAAGCACCTGCTGCCCTCTCCATAGGCGGTGAAACCGGATATACTTGTCGCCGCAGTCCGGAGATCCGGTCATGACCAGGTTCGGCCCCGTAGCCGTTTTTCTGATCGCCGCCGCGCCGCCGGCGGTGCTTTCCGCCCAGGAAAGAGTAACCATTACGCCGCGGGTTCACGCGGCGTCCTCCCGCTCCCCCGCCAACACGGTGAACCTGCGCTTCGACGTCCGCCTGGTGCAGGTTCCGGTGGTGGTGACGGATGCGCGCGATAAACCCGTACTCGACCTGACCAGGGAATCGTTCCGCCTCTTTGAGGACGAAAGGGAACGCGCGATCACGTCCTTCGCGGTGGCGGATTCGCCGATTTCGGTGGCGATCGTTTTCGACAGCAGCCGCAGCATGAAGAACAAGATGGCCGAGGCTCGCGCCGGCGTCGAGCAGTTTCTGGATGCCTCCATGCCGGGCGACGAATTCTCGCTGGTCCGCTTCAGCGACAAGGCGCAGGTCGTGATGGGGTTCACGCGCCGTCCGGAGGACATCGCGCGCGGCCTCAGCTTCGTGGAGCCCCGCGGCTGGACGGCGCTGTTCGACGCCATGATGCTCGGCGCGCAAGTGGTGCGCAAGGGCGCCAACCAACGCAAGGTGCTGGTGGTCTTCTCCGACGGCGGCGACAATAACAGCCGCTACTCCGAAGGGGAACTGGCGGCGCTGCTGCGGGAACGGGACGTGAAGGTCTACGCTCTCAGCATCGTCGAACGTTCTCGCGCGCTCGACCGTCTGGCCGACGAAACCGGCGGGCGCGCCTTCTGGGTGCGCAACGTGGGCGATCTACCGGCGGCGCTGGAGACGCTGAGCCGGCAGATGCGCAGCGAGTACCTGGTGGGTTACAGCCCCGGCGAACTGGTGAACGACGGCAAGTACCACCGGATTCGCGTCGAGGTGCAGCCGCCCCCAGGGATGCCGCGCGTGCACGCGTCGTGGCGGCGCGGATACACGGCGCCCGGCGATTAGAGCGCCCTACATCCGCCCTTTGATGGCGGCGTCGAGCGAGATGTGGTTGTCCTCCAGGATGCTGCCGGTGGCGCGCTGCAACGCCGCCCGCGCCTTCACGTAGGAGCTGCGCGCGGCGACTTCGGCGGAGCGCGCCTGCGCCAGCAGGCTCTCATACTGGATGACGAAGAAACTGGTGGATGCGCCGACCTCGAACTTGGCCTGCTCGGCATCCAGCGATTCCTGCTGCGCCCGGCGCGCCTGCACGGCGGCGTCGTAACTGGCGCGGGCGCGGCGCATGGCGATCAGCGCGTCCTCCACCTCCAGCCGCACCTGGTTCTGCAACTGCCGCAACCGTACTTCCAACTGCCGCATCTGGATCTGGTCGCGCGCGTAATCGGCTTCGGCCACGCGGTTGTGGACCGGCAGGTTCAGTTGCAGCCCGACACCGTACGTGGGGTACTTGCGGGCGAAGATCTGCTCGAAGATGCCGCCGTATCCGGCGACGAAGCCCGGGTCGGCGCTGGCGGCGAACGGATTCACCTGCCCGGCGAGACCGTTGTTCTGCATGACGCCGGTGAGATCGAGCTCGGGCCGGGTGAGGCTGCGCGAACCTTCGAGTCCGATGACCGCGTTGGCCACCTGAAGCTGCGCCTGTCCCACGTCGGGACGCAGGTTGAGCGCGCCGGAGACAAGGTCCTGCATGGGCCGAACCTGGTCGGCGTCGGGGATGGTCAGGGTATCGGTGGGGATCACGCGCGCGCCGGCCACTTCGGGATCGGCGTTGCCGCGGCGCGTGAGTACGTTCTTGAGGATCGCCTCCTGCTCCTCGCGCAGTCCGCGCGCGTTGATCAGGTCCTGCCGGGTCGAGTAGACCTGGGCGTTGGCGCGCGTCAACTCGACCTGCGCGAGCGTGCCCTCTTCCACCTGCGCGTTCACGTCGGAGTAGAGCTTCTCGGCGAGAGCGACCGCTTCGGCTTTGACCTTTTCGTCCTCGTTGAGGGCCACCAGGTCGGTGTAGAGCCGGATTACCCCGTACACCGTGAGGATGAGCTGCTGCTGGAAGACCATTCCGGTGATCCGCTGCTGGTTCCCGGCGATGCGGATGAAGCGGCGGTTCAGCGCGGTGCCGAAGCCGCGCAGCAGAGGCTGGGTGACGTTGAGACCGAGCGAACTGCCGGTATACGGGTTATAGGCGCTGCGCAGCGAGTTGATGTCCTGCCGGCTGTTGTTGAATACCAGGCCGGCCACGGCGCCGGAAGAGAACCCCTGCTGGATGCCGGCGTTGAAGAGCGTCGTGGATGAGATCAGGGTCGGCAATCCGGTTTGCACGGTATTGGTTTGCGGAGTGGTGGTGTGAGTCCAGTTGACCTGTCCGGTGATCGCGGGATCGTAGGACGGAATCACACTGCCGGCGGATTGCGGAATCTGCGCCTGGAGCGAGAGATTGGTCTGCGGCTCGCCCAGCGCGTTCAGCGAGACCGCGTTGGTGCTGACGGAACTGCCGGCGGTGGCGCGTCCGGCGACCGCCGCGGTGGTGGGCACCGCGCTCAGCGGACCGCCGGTGCCGGTGGGCGTGTCGAAGACCAGGTAATTCAGGCCGCGGGTGATGCCGCCGCCCTTGGCGCGCTTGAGGTCGAGATCGCCGATGGGCAGGTTGTAGCGCTGCAGCTCGATATCCAGGTTGTTCTCGATGGCGAGCGCGAGCGCGTCCTGCAGCGAGAGGTAGAGGTTGCCGGCGCGCAGCAGTTCGCGGAAACGCGGCGTATTCTCCTGGCGCGCGGGCGCAGCGTTCTGCGCAAAGACACAAGCGGCGGAGAAAACCAGCGCCGCCGGAATCCGGAACCAGGTGCGGTGCGCGCCCGGACCATGGGATGAATGGCGCATCACTTTTTCTGGGCGGGCTTTTCGCCGGCCACCGGGTTGACCTTGACTCCCTCGCGTACCACGTCGCGCGGATTCACGATGATGCGCTGGCCCTCAGCCAATCCGGAGAGCACCTCGATGCGATCGCCGTAATCGCGTCCGAGCTGGATGCGGGTGAAGTGCACCGTATCGTCGGGACGCAGCGCGGCGACCTGCGGCCCGTCGCTGCGCACCACCAGGGTATCGCCGGGAATAATGAGGGGCGGCTCCTCGCGCGAGACCGAGAGGTCCACCTGGGCGAACATGCCCGGCAGGAGATCGCCGGGGTTGGCCACCTGAACCTCGGTGAGCAGCGTGCGGGTCGTGGGATCGAGCGCGTTGGACGTGCGGGTGACGACCCCGGGGAACCTGCGCCCCGGCAATTCCGGAATCGTTACCGCCGCGTGCTGCCCGGGCCGGATGGAGTCGGCGTCGCTCTGCGGCAGGTTGATGTAGGTGCGCAGCGTGCCGGTCTGCGCGATGCGGAAAAGCATGGTGCTGCCGTCGTTGACCAGCGTGCCGGTATCCACGTTGCGCACCGTGATGACGCCGTCGAAGGGCGCGCGCACGGTCTGGTAGGTTTTGAGCTGATCCAGCCGGGCAAGGTTGGCTTCCGCCGCGCTGACGTTGCTGCGTGCGGCGGCGATGGCCTTTTCGAGGGCCTGCACGTTGGCCTGTTGCGCCGCCCACTGCGCCTGGTAGGTGTCGTTATCCTGGCGGGATACGACGCCGCGCTTATAGAGGTTG
Source organism: Candidatus Solibacter sp. (assembly GCA_037442245.1). Taxonomy (GTDB): domain Bacteria; phylum Acidobacteriota; class Terriglobia; order Bryobacterales; family Bryobacteraceae; genus Solibacter. The sequence goes on from JBBIQR010000015.1 coordinate 20,665, forward strand.
GCGTAGCGCACGGAGTTGGCCTGCGCCAGCGTTTCATTGGCCTTGCCCTGCAGGAGCGCGGCCTCGGCCTGCTGGGCGCTGCTGCGCGATTGCTCGATGGCGGCTTTGGCCTGCAGGATCTGCTGATCGAGTTCCGGAGCTTCGATTTCGGCCACCACCTGCGCGTTCTTCACGCGGTCCCCGATATCCACGTAGCGTTTGCGCACGTAGCCGCTGGCGCGCGCCACGATCGGGGCCTCGGTCACCGCCTGAATGTTGCCTGGCAGCAGCAGGCGGCCCTGTTCGTCGGCGCGGGTCACCTTCGCGAACGTCACCAGCGGCAGGCTGGCGGAGTTGTCGCGCGCTTCGGCGGCGAGCACCTCTTCGCGGCGCTGGCGCGGCAGGTAGCCCACGAAGAAACCGGCCACGATCACCACCAGCGCCACAACCGCCCAGGCGGTGAGGGAACCGGTCGAAGGACCGCGACGGGCCGTCTCCTTGGCCGCAAGCTGGCGCTTGAGGGATTCGATTTCGGCTCGAAGTTGCTCTTCGGTCGGATTCGTGTTCATAGGTAATCCTCGCGGGGATTCATTTCTTCGCGCGGGAATTCATGCTCTTCTTCCTCGATGCGCCGCTCGTAGTCCACCGGAGGATGCTTGCGCAGCAGGCTGTAGACGATCGGCACGATGAACAGCGTGGTGGCCGTGGCCAGAATCAGTCCGCCGATGACGGCGCGGCCCAGCGGCGCGTTCTGTTCTCCGCCCTCGCCCAGACCCAGCGCCATCGGCAGCATGCCGATGATCATCGCGCTGGCGGTCATGATCACCGGGCGGATGCGGGTGTGGCCGGCGGCGAACGCCGCGGCACGCGCGTCCATGCCTTCCACGCGCTGATCGTTGGCGAACACCACCAGCAGGATCGAGTTCGCCGTGGCAACCCCGATGCACATGATCGAGCCCATCAGCGAGGGCACGCTGAAGGTGGTTTGGGTGAGGAACAGGATCCAGACGATGCCCGCCATCGCACCCGGCAGCGCCATCAGGATGATGAACGGATCCAGCCAGGACTGGAAGTTCACCGCCATCAGAAGGTACACCAGCACGACCGCGAAGATCATGCCCAGCCCGAGCCGGTAAAAGGAGGATTGCATGGTCGCGATCTGTCCGCGGATCTCGATCGAGGTGCCGCGCGGCAGCTTGCCGTTGTACGCGCCGGCGATCTTCTCCACCGCGTCGCCGACGCTGCCCAGGTCGCGGCGATCGACGTTGGCGTAGACGTCGAACACCGGCTGCACGTTGTAGTGGTTGACGATCAGGGGACCGACGGCGCGGCGCACGCCCACCAGGTTTGCCAGCAGTTGGGGCCCTCCGGCGGCGGCGCCGGGGTTGCCGTAGGCGATCGATCCCTGGCTCGGACCCGCGGCGATATTCGAGTTGATCGGGTTGGCCGCTCCGGCGATGGATGTGGCGGTGTTGCCGTAGACCGAGCCGTTGGGCGCGCCCACCGGCGTGCGCAGCACGCTCTCGAGCGAGTCCATTTTATATTGCGGAGTTTGCAGAGCCACGTTGTAGCTGACGCCGCTGCGCCAGTCCAGCCACTGGGTCGGGGCGATCTGCGCCGAGGAACTGAGCGAGATCAGCAGGCTGGTCGAGACGTCCCGCTGGGTCAGCCCGACCTGTCCCGCCTTGGCCCGGTTCACGTCGAGATCGATCTCGGGGTAGTCCACCACCTGGTGGATATGCACGTCCGCCGCGCCCGGCACCGCGCGGACTTTGGCCGCGATCTGTTGCGCGATGGCGTAGTTGGCGGTGGCGTTGCGTCCCACGACCTGCACGTCGATCGGCGCCGGCAATCCGAAATTCAGAATCTGGTTGGTGATGTTGGCGGCTTCGAAGAAGAAGACCACGTCGGGGAACTTTTCGTGGAGGCGCCGCCGCAGCCGCCCCGTGTAGTCCACGGTCGAGCCGTGCTTCTCCGGATTCAGCGAGATCAGGATATCGCCGTCGCCGACCCCGATGGTCGGGCTGTCGCCGAAGGCCAGGTTGAAGCCGCCGTTGGGCAGCCCGATGTTGTCGATGATGGTCTGGATTTCGCCCGCGGGGATCGCGTCCCGGATCTCGCGCTCGATATCGGCGAAGACGACTTCGGTCTGCTCGATGCGGGTCCCCGCCGGGCAGCGCGCGTGCAGCCGCATCGAGCCGGAATCGACGCTCGGGAAGAAGTCCCGGCCCACCAGGGGAATCAGGCTCAGCGAGCCGCCGACGAAGAGTACGAAGCCGGCCAGTACGGCCAGCCTGTGGTCCAGGCACCAGTGCAGCAGCGAGGAGTACGAGGCGCGCATCAGCTCGAACCGCCGGTTGAAGAGGTAGTGCACGCGCCAGATCAATCCCGTGCCGCCCTCCTCGTGCTCGCCGCGCGCGTAGAGCTTCACTTCCGGACGCAGCAGGTAGTGCACCATGGTCGGGATCAGAGTGCGGGAAAGGAAGTAGGACGCCAGCATGGCGAAGACTACCGCCATGGCCAGCGGCGTGAACAGGTAGCGCGCCGCTCCGGTGAGCAGCAGCACCGGTACGAAAACGATGCAGATGGAGAGGGTGGAGACGAAGGCCGGCGCCGCGATCTGCTGCGCGCCGTCCAGCACCGCGCGGACCAGCGGCTTGCGCATCGCCATGTTGCGGTGGGTGTTTTCGATCTCGACGGTCGCGTCGTCCACCAGGATGCCGACCGCCAGCGCCAGGCCGCCCAGCGTCATGACGTTAGTGGTCTCGCCGAGCAGCCAGAGAATCATCATCGAGGTCAGGATCGAAAGCGGAATCGAGATGCAGACGATGACGGTGGAGCGCCAGCTTCCCAGAAACAGCAGAATCATCATGCCGGTGAGGAACGCCGCGATCACGGCTTCCCGCACCACGCCGTTGATCGCGGCGCGCACGAACAGCGACTGGTCGAACAACTCGCGCACCGTCAACTCCGGCGGCAGCCCGGCCAGAATCTTGGGCAGTTCCTTCTTGACCGCGTTGACGACCGCGAGCGTGGAAGCCTGGCCGTTGCGCAGGATGGTGAGCAGCGCGCCCTTGGTGCCGTTGGTGCGGACCATCGAGGTCTGTACGACCGCTCCGTCGCGGACCTGCGCCACGTCGCGCAGGTAGACGGTCGCGCCGTTGACCACGCGGATCGGCAGATTGTTCATCTCGTCGAGGATGCGCGGGCTCGAGTTCAGGCGGATCTGGTAATCACGGTCGCCGATTTTGGCCGTGCCGGTAGGGAAGATCAGGTTCTGGTTGGCCAGCGCGGTGGAGACGTCGGACGCAGTCAGCCCCTTGGCGAACATCTGGTCCGGGTTGAGGTCCACCATGACCGCGCGCGAGCGCCCACCGTAGGGCAGGGGCACGCTGGCGCCCTGTATGGTCGCAAGCTGGGTGCGGATGAAGTTCTGCCCGAGGTCGAAGAGCTGCTGCTCGGGCAGCGTCTTGGATTCCAGGCCCAGTTGCAGAATCGGCACGCTGGAGGCGTCGTACTTGATGATGCTGGGCGGCGTGATGCCGGGCGGCAGCGGGCGCAGAATCGTCTGCGCGATGGCGGTCATCTGCGCCAGCGCCAACTCCACCTTGGCGTTGGGCTGGAAGTAGACGCGAGTCACCGAGACGCCGTTATATGACTGCGACTCGATGTGCTCGATGTCGTTGACCGTGGTGGTGAGAGCGCGTTCGAAGAAGGTGACGACGCGCTTCTCCATTTCTTCCGGGGAGAGTCCCTGGTAGGTCCAGACGGCGCTCACCACCGGGATGTCGATATACGGAAAGATATCGACCGGCATCGTGATGATGGCCGAGACGCCAAGAATGGCGATCAGAACGGAAACCACTACAAACGTGTAGGGCCGCCGTAAGGCTAAACGTACAATCCACATCGTTTCAGAGAGTCGCGGGGCTTGAATAGATGATAGCGAAGGTTGCTATTCCTGGGATGACGGGGTGGAGTGAAGGTGCCGTGACTCTTTAGAGCTAAGCGGAGATGCGATTCAGGCGACGACCGAAAGGTCGCCGGCAGTATCGGCGCCGCGCCCGGCAAGCGCCAGGGTTTCGAGCGGACAACCGGCGCGCTGCTGCGCCCGGTCCAGGTGGCGTGCGGAGGGCAGATCCTCGTCGGTCGCCGACCAGAATTCGCCGAGGTAGAGCACGGCGGCGGCGGTGGAGGCGCAGTCCGCCGGACGATGGTGGAAGCGTACCGCCGCGGTCAGGTCCGCGGCGAATCCCCAGGATTCGAGAATGCCGGCTCCGATGTCCCCGTGATCCTCGCCGAACACGAGTTGTTCGACGTAGACCGGCGGGCAATCGCGCTCGATAAGCCGGGCATAGGTCCCGACTGTGCCGTGGACCAGCACCGCGACGCGGCCGATATCGTGGACCAGGCCGAGCAGCATGGCTTCCTCAGGCGGCATCAGTCCGGTCAGCCGCGCCAGGGATTCGCACCAGGCTGCCATATCCAGGGCGTGACGCCACAGCGCGGAGAGGCGGGCGGAGCCGAACAGCGGCTTGAGCGCGAGCGCCAGCAGGATGCGGCGGCCCGATTCCGGCCCGATGTAGGTCAGGGCTTCGCGCACCGTGCGGGCCGGGGTGCGGCGCGCGAACCAGGCCGAGTTGGCCGCCGCCACGGCGCTCCCGGCCAGGACCGGGTCGCGCGCGGCGAGGCGGGCCAGTTCATCGACTTCGATTTCGGGGCGCCGCAACGACGTCAGGATCTCGCCTACCACCTGTCCGTTCACGGGCAGGGGCCAGCGGCGATCCGGCGCGGGACGGCAGGGAAAGCGCAGCACGGCGTGCACCGCTCTCCAGACGCCCTCGCCGGAGACCCGGCAGGAACGCGCGGCGGGGAGCGCGGGTTCGGCCGCGGGACCGCTCGTAATTCCGGAGATCTCATCCAGTTCGCGCCAGATCTGGTCGATCGAGCGAGGGTCCCAGGACAGGCTCTCGAACTCCTGGTCCACGGCGTCGGCAGCCAGCAGGATGCGGCTGAGCAACCGGAGGTCCCGGCCGGCCGCCGGTTCTCCATCGAAGCCGCGCAGCACGGCGGCGAGATCCTCGGGGAGGGGGGAGTTCTCTCTGCGCTCCACCGGCAGGTGATGGAGCAGGGCGGCCTGCTCCAGCGTGGATAACGCGCGCCAGGAGACCGGAAGCCGGCCCGCAATTTCCCGGCACAGCGCCGCGACCCGGCGGACGTGCGCCGCCGTCCCGGGCGAAACCGGCATCAGGCTGCGCAGTTCGCCGGTAGCCAATTGAATCTTCAATCTGGGGATGCTCCAGCGAACCTTATCGGCGGCGCGAGGCAAATTTTTGCCGCCGTAACAGGATTTTCATGCCCGAATCGGACGGAATCGTACCGGCAGCGCCGGCAAAACCGGCAAACCGGTTACCATAGTGGGAAGCATGGGCTTTGAAGTGAACGGGGGCCCCCGGATTCCTCCGGAGCAGCGCCTGAATGTATTTGCTCTGGTGATTTACGTTCCGGACCCCCTGGGGCGATTCCTTGACGATTTGCGCCTGCAGTTGACGCCGGACTGCAACCCGCACGCACATGTCAGTGTGCTGCCGCCACGCCCCATCGCCGAAGATTGGCTGAAAGCGCGCGAGAGGGTGCGTTCGCTAACCGAAGCGTGGACGCCGTTTGAGATCACCCTGGGAGAAATCTCGGTGTTCCCGATCACCAATGTGGTGTACCTGGAGTTGAACACCGGAGCGCCGGAAATGCACCGTTTGCACGCGGCCATGAACTCCGGGCTGTTGGAGTTCGACGAGCCGTTCACCTATCATCCGCATCTGACGCTGGCACAGGAGATTGCGGCGCCGGAAGTGGACCGCGTGGTGCGCCGCGCGCGGGAGATATGGGCGGGGTTCGAGGGTCCGCGCAGTTTCCGCGCGGAGCGGGCCACGTTCGTGCAGAACACCCTCGGCAGTTGCTGGGTCGACCTGGCCGAGTACCTGCTTGGGCAGTAGCGGCATCGGCCGCGTGACCGGGAACCCTGAGTTGACGGTGGGGGATGGCGGACGTTACATTAGAAAGAGCACGCCCGCACGTTGGCCACAAGCGTCCCCATCGTCTAGCCCGGCCTAGGACATCGCCCTTTCACGGCGGTAACGGGGGTTCGAATCCCCCTGGGGACGCCAAAATAACCCCGCCCGACTATCGAAGAGCAGGTTGCCCTTGTGTGGCCGCGCCGGCCGGGCGCTCCAGAACCCCGGAAACCAATCGCCGGGCCGTGACCGCCAATAGCCGGTAGAAGGCGTGCCGCGTCTCCTTCTCGACGCTGTCGCAGAAGCCTGGAATCCAGGCGAGGTGCTCCGCGGCGAACTGCGAACGGTCGGCCTCCGTCGCGTCCGCCTCGCACAGCCGCGCGTAAAACAGCAGCAGCAGCCCGATGTGATCCGCCGGATCGTTCCTGGTCACCGGTTCCACTCCAAAGCGGCGGTACCAGGCCAGGGCGCCCAGGTGCGGTTCCGCCATCAAGTGCCGCTCCGCACCGTGCGCCGACTGCCAAGGCGGGCAGGGCGTGCCCGCCGGATTCAGGAACAGCCGGTAAAACTCCACGTCCAGCGGAGCCGACAGGAGCGGCTCCGCGAAGCTGCTGTCGCGGGTTTTCCCCAGCGACTCCACCAGCCGCCCCGCCTCCGGAGAGAGAAAGGCGTTGCCGAGAAACGAGAACCAGGCGGCGTCGTCACTCATACCGCCTCGATCTTCACCACGGCGTCCATGATGCAGGCGGCGCCGCCGTAGTTCAGCGCGTTCACCATGTCGCCGGCGCTCTGATCGGGGATGATGTCGCCGTCGCGGGCGCCCAGTCCGCCGGCTAGAGACAGCATCCTGGAACGGTGCCCGAACCCGTGCGCCACCATGACCGCGTCGGGGCGCAGCGTCTCGGTCAGGTGCGCGGGCAGCACGATCGATCCGGCGCGCGAGGTGATGCGAACCGATTGGCCCTCCTTCACCTTGAGCTTTGCCGCCAACGCGGTGTTCAGCATCGCCGCGTTCGCCGGGAAGATCTCGTGCAGGTAGGGGTTGTTCTCCGTGCTGTTGCGCCGGTGCACCGCGGGGATGAAGGTCAGGAAGTAGTAAGGATAGTTGACGTCCGGCAGGTCCCGCTTGGGGCGCCACGAGGGTAGCGGTTCGGCGCCCTTGGTGAACTGCGGCACGTAGATCTGGCACTTGGTGGTTCCCGGAACGGAGAAGGTCGTCCGCGGCACGAAAGCCTGATCCTTGGAGTAGATGCCCTTCTGCCGGAAGTCGTCGAACGTGGTGCCCAGACCGGCCCGCCTGGTCTTCTCGTCCAGCAGCGTGCTCAGATTGATGAAGTCGCCGTTCGAGTCCTTGAAGTAACCCGGCGCCAGGCGCTTTCCCAGTTCCAGAGCCACGTAACCAATGCTCTTGGTTTCGAACATCGCCGGAATCAATGCCTGCCGCACCACGACCTGCGGGAACAGGGCCTTGTAGTCCCTGGTCACCAGGTCGTTCGACTCGAGGTACGTAGCCGAGGGCAGCACGATATCGGCGTAGGAGACCGTGTCGGTAGGCAGCGTATCCATCACAGCCACGAACGGCACCGTGGCCAGGGCGTCGAACACGCGCTGCGGACTGGGGAATCCGAGCGCCGTGTAGGCGTTGATGAAACAGGCCTTGATCATGCCGGGATATTGCTTCAACATGCCGTCGGAGAGCGTGCTGAAGAGCCCGCTGCCGTCTTCCAGCACGAAGGGAAGCTTGTCCTTCCCATCGACGCGCCGGCCGATTTTCGGCGGGTACGCCGGAGGCGGATAGACCGCGTCCACCCCGGGGATGCTCACGGACCGCGCGAAATAACGCCCGCCCGGACGGTCGATCGTGCCCGCCAGGATGTTCAAAATGGAAATCGCGTGGACCAGTTGCGTGCCGTTCTGGTAGTTGGCGCACAGGGTCTTCTTGTGCGCCGGAACGATGCCCGGTCCGCGCGTGGCGAACTCGCGCGCGATGCGGCGGATGGCCGCCGCCGGCACTTCACTCTGCTGCTCGGCCCATTCCGGCGTGTACTGCGCGAAGTGTGTCTGGATCGCCGGAGCGTAGTCGTTGAAGTTCGTGTAGTTGGTGACGAAGTCCAGGTTGAAGAGACTCTCGGAGACGATCACGTTGATCATCGCGAGCGCCACCGCGAGGTCCGTACCCGGCTTGATCGGATACCATTCGTCGGCGAACTTGGCGGTCGCCGAGTACTGCGGGTTGAACACCACGATTTTCGCGCCATTGTCGCGCGCGTCCACGATGCCTTGCGAGTACGTCAGCTTGGACTTCGCCAGGATGTCCCATCCGAATAGAAGAATGTACTTCGAATTGGCGAAATCGTTGCACCAGGACTTGCCGCCGGTCGTGTACTTCTGCACGATGCGGTCGCTCAGGAAGCATTCGTCGAGGTGGTCGATGCGGTTTACGACTCCGATCGAGTTCATGAAGCGCGCCCAGATGTCCGGGGCTCCGCCGGTGACGAACAGCAGCGACTCCGGTCCGCTCGTGTCCAGCGCGCCCTTCAGGTTGGCGGCGATGGTGTCCAGCGCCTCCTGCCAGGAGATCCGCATCCATCCGGGGTCCACGTCCAGGCCCTTCAGCGGATTGGTCCGCTTCATCGGGTACTTCAGACGGTCCGGGTCGTAGGCGAACTGGGCGCCGGACGCGCCCTTGCCGCACAATTTCCCGCGGCCGGATTGGTCGCCCGGCAACCCTTGCAGGAAGCGGATCGCGCCGTCCTGCACGGTCGCCTGTATGCCGCACGAGGGGCTGCAAATGCCGCACGCGGTGATGAGAGTGTTCACGCTGCCCGATGCCGCCGCGGCGGGGGCGAAGTAATCGGTGAAGCCGGAGAGCTTCTTTCCGGCGGCGAGTCCAGCGCCCGCGCCGGCCAGATGGAAGAGATCGCGTCTTGTGATGCTCATGGCTTTGCTCCTACCGTGCGGGCCACCCGTCCGTGATGAAGCGGATATGCGGCGTTGTGTACCTGGGGTCGGTGAAGGTCGCCACCTGGCCCGAACCCTGGCTTTGCAACTGGCTCCAGTCGCCCCACTGCAAGGCTCCCGTGGGACACATCGTCGCGCAGGCCGGTTGCAGGTTCTGGTCGATGCGGTCGGCGCACATCGTGCACTTCTCGACCTTGTTCACCAGCGAGTTGTACTTGGGCACCTGGTAGGGGCAGAACTTCACGCACATCTGGCAGCCGATGCACTTGGAGGCGTCGATCAGCACGATGCCGTCGCTTCGCCGCGCAATCGCGTGCACCGGGCATACCTTCTGGCACCACCCGTTCTCGCAGTGGTTGCAGGCCAGCGACAGCGCCGTCGTGCTGACGGACGGAAATTGTCCGGCCTCGCGGACATTCACCTGGCGGTAGCGAACGTTCACGCCGGTGGCAACGTTGTTCCACTGCTTGCATGCCGTCTCGCACGCCCGGCATTCGATGCAGCGCTTGGAATCCAATAACCAGCCGTATTGAGCCATATCGTAAATCCCCGAACTCCGCGGCCGGACCGGGCCGCGCGACAGATTACCAGTTAAAGACCTGTTTATCTGTAATTCGACGTCCGCTATCGTCTCACGAATACAGCGCTTCTTCAAGAGGGCCGCTCCGCCCGCCGCTACGACGCAAGCAGTCCGCCCCACCGCGATTCCTGCTATCGTCAGGTTTCGCGGAATCCCGACCCTCTCCCGGAGCTGTGTGTGCGCACTCTTCTGATAACCCTCCTCTTCGCGGGTAGCCTGTTCGCCGGCCCGCTGGCTCCCACGCGTTTGCGTGTCGAATACCTGAATCATCCCGAAGGCGTGGACGTGGCCGCGCCCCGTCTTGCCTGGCTGCCCGGACATACCGGGCGCGGCCAGCGCCAATCCGCCTACCAGATTCAAGTGGACGGAGCCTGGGACACCGGCAAAGTCAGTTCCGCCGATTTCACCCAGGTGGAATACGCCGGCAAACCGCTGGCGAGCGATACCGCCTACCGCTGGCGCGTGAAGTTTTGGGATGCCAACGGCGCGGAAAGCCCGTGGAGCGAGTACGCCACCTTCAGCACCGGTCTGCTCCAACCCGGCGACTGGCACGCGCGGTGGATCACCGGCGGCGGTCTGCTCACCGGCTCCATCACACTGGCCAAGCCGGTGAAGCGCGCGCGCGTATTCGTGGCCGCCGGCGGCTACTACGACCTGCGCATCAACCACCGCCGCATCGGCCACCACGTACTCGACCCGGCGTGGACGGAGTTCTCCAAGCGTCTCCTCTACTCGGCCTACGACGTGACCCGCGAGGTCGACAGCGGCGCCAACAGCCTGGCCATACTGCTGGGCCGCGCCTGGTACGGCAAGGACCTGAAGCAGCCGCCGCGCGTGATCCTGCAACTCCAGGGCGAATACCAGGATGGCACGCCCTTCGTATTCGGCACCGGCGCGGACTGGAAGGTGCTGCCCAGCCCCATCCTCGCCGACGATGTCTACGACGGCGAGACCTACGACGCGCGCCGCGAGCATCCCTCCGCATCCGGCGCCGCCGCCACTGTAGCGGACATGCCCGGCGTGGCCCTCTCCTGGCAGGCGATGCCGGCTATCGAAGTGGTCGATACCCTGCTGCCGCACACGATGACCGAGCCCGCTCCCGGCGTCTTCGTCTTCGATTTCGCGCAGAATTTCAGCGGCTGGGCGCAAATCCGCGTGCAGGGTCCGGCGGGGACGAAGGTGCGCATCCGCTACGCCGAGACGCTGCATCCGGACGGCAACCTGAGCACGGAGAACCTGCGCAGCGCCAAGGCCACCGATACCTACATCCTGCGCGGCGGCAGCGTCGAATCCTGGGAGCCGCACTTCACCTATCACGGGTTCCGCTACGTGGAACTCACCGGGTTGCCGGGACTGCCCACGCTCGATACCGTGCGCGGCCGCGAGGTCCACACCGCGGTAGCGCCCATCGGCGGATTCTCCTCCTCCAACCCCATGCTCAACGCGCTGCAAAACGCCATGGCCTGGGGCATCAAGACCAACCTGCACAGCACCGTGACCGATTGCGATCAGCGCGACGAACGGCTGGGCTGGATGGCGGACGCGCACCTTTCCGCCGAGACCGCGATCTTCGATTTCGAAATGGCCGCGTTCTATACCAACTTCCTGCGCGACATCCGCGACGCGCAGACTCCGGGCGGCGCGGTCCCCAACGTGGTGCCCTACATCACGCGCTACAATCCGAACCGCATCGGCGACCCGGCGTGGAGCGCCGCGTACCCCTTCATCCTGCGCTTCGTCTATGAGGCCTACGGCGACCGGCGCGCACTCACGCAACACTACGAGGGCATCAAGGCGTTGGCCGATTTCCTGCACTCGAAAGCGCCCGAGGGCCTGATGACCTACGCCTCCTACGGCGATTGGGTGCCGGTGGACGCGACCCCGAAACTGCTGGCCGCCACGTGGGCGTATATCGAGACGCTGGATACCGTGGCGATGGCCGCCGGCGTCCTCGGCAAACCCGCCGACGAGGCTGCCTACCGCCAACTCGCGCAGCAGGCGCGCGACGCGTTCAATAAACAGTGGCTCACGCCCGAGGGCTACTACGCGCCCGGCAACCAGGCGGCGCAGGTGCTGGCGCTGGCGGCGAACATTCCACCCAAAGACAAGGCCGCCGGCGTCCTCAGCTATCTCGTCGACGAGATCAACTACCACGACAACGCGCACCTCACCACCGGCATCCTGGCGACCAAGTATCTGTGGCCGGTGCTGATCGCCGGGCGCCAGCCGGACCTGGCCTACGACGTGCTGAATCAGCCCGATTATCCGGGCTACGGCTACATGCTGAACCACGGCGCGACCACCCTGTGGGAACTCTGGCAGGAACGCACCGGCGGCAAGATGAATTCGCACAACCACCACATGTTCGCGAGCGTGGGAACGTTCCTCTACCGGTCGCTGGCGGGCATCAACCAGGTCCAGCCCGGCTATGCCGAGATCCGCATCGAGCCGCAGATGGTGCACTCGCTGGATTGGGCGGGCGCGTCCACCGATACCGTGCGCGGTCCGGTCTCCGCGGCCTGGCATAAGGCCGATACCGGCTACACGCTGGATGTCACCATCCCGATCGGCAGCACGGCGGTCATCGTGCTGCCCAAGTTGCAGATGGCGGCGCCCGTGGTCGCCGAGAGCGGACATGCGGTTGCCAATGTGCGCGACGAAGGCGCCAATCTGCTGGTGAACGCCGGCAGCGGCGCCTGGCATTTCACGGTCAAGGAGCGGGAATAGCGTATGAAGCGATGGATCGCGGCGGGCGCGCTGTGCGCCGCGGCGCTGGTGATTCGGGCGGCGGACGAGGGCCCCAATTCGATCGGCATCCGGATGGTCCGGATCGAGCCGGGGACGTTCGCAATGGGCGTCGATTCCACGCCGCTGGATGCGTGGCTCATCATGGGGGTGAGCGGATCGAGCTACGACCGCCAGTCGCGGCAGGGCGATTTCGACGAGGTGCCCGTCCACAAGGTCACCATCACGAAACCGTTTTCCATCGGCTCGTCCGAGGTCACCGTCGAACAGTTCCGGCAGTTCCGTCCCGATTTCCAGGGCAATCCCCACTACGCGCCCTACGCCGCGGGCGTCAGTTGGGAGGACGCCGCCGCGTTCTGCCGGTGGCTGAGTGAAAAGGAAGGCAAGCCGTACCGCCTGCCCACCGAAGCCGAATGGGAATACGCGGCGCGCGCCGGGACGCGGACTCCATTCTCCTCCGGCGGCAAGCCGCCCGCGCCGGAGACGCCGAATCCATGGGGCGTGAAGAACATGCACTCCGGCGTAGCCGAATGGACCGCGGACTGGTATGGGCCGTATACCGCCGCTGCCCAGACCGATCCGGTTGGCGCGGCGAGCGGTTGGGCGCGCGTGGTACGCGGTGGAGCGTTCGACGACCGCGGCGCCAAGGCGGGCGGCACCGGCCAGTACATGCCCGCCGAGCAACCTTACTATGAGCGCAGCGCCAACCGCGCGGCGATGGCGCCCGCCTTCTCCTCGCCGAAAGGCAACATCGGATTCCGCGTGGTGCAGGCGGAGATGCCCGCCACCGCGCCCACGCCGGTGGAACCGCTCTTCTTCGAAAGCGCCGTGAAGCAGGATACGCCCGATCTCAAGCGCGGTCCCGACCCGGCCAGACCCTACTACCACACCCGGCGCATCTTCCCCAAACTCGGCAACCGCGACATGCGCGAGGTGGGCTGGCGCATCGGGCTCGCCCCGGGGCTGGGAGTCGCCTATCACAACTCGGCGGTGCAGGTGCTCGATAACGGAGATCTGGTCGCGGCATACTACAACACGGAGCGGTACGAGGACGATCCGGAGCAGACCGTATTAGTCACCCGCCTGCGCTATGGCGCCGACGATTGGGACATGCCCGAGCCGTGGCCGGACTTCCCCGATGCGGCCGACGCGGCCCCGGTCTTCTGGAACGAGCACGGTAAGCTGTGGCTCTTCTTCGGCTCGCCGCGGATGCTGGGCGCGCCGCCCTTCTGGTTCCTTACGTCGGGCGACAACGGCGCGACCTGGAGTTCCATCCAGCCGGCCGCCCTTACCGGCCCGGCGGGCGATTACACGTCGCAGCCCATCAACAGCGTGGTGCGCGCGGGAGACGGCACCATCTACATCCCCACCGACGGCAAGAGCAGCACCAGCGCGGTCTTCGCCTCGAAGGACGGCGGCAAAACCTGGTACGACACCGGCGGCCGCACCTTCGGCCGGCACACGACGCTGGCGGTCGCGCGCGACGGCGCGCTGCTCGGGTACGGCGGCAAGAACACCAATCTCGACGGCTTCATGCCCAAAGGCGTGAGCCGCGACGGCGGCCGCACGTGGGTGAAATCCCGGACGCCGTTTCCGCCGCTCAACAGCGGGCAGCGGCCGAGTATTCTCCG
>JBBIQR010000016.1:0-34449 GCA_037442245.1 Candidatus Solibacter sp.
CGCGGGCCGCGGAGGAGGCGGAGCCGGCTGGGCGGCGGGCGTCTGACCCGCCGCCGGAATCGCGCCCCACACCGCTCCCGCGAGCAGGGCTACAAGGATGGCGTGCAGCATCGGTTACTTCTTGGCCGCAGGCTGCCGCGGCGCGCTGGACGGCGGCACGATGCCCTTCAGCCGCATGTAGGTCACCAGGTTGCCGTAGTGCTCCATGTTATGCGCGCTGTTGAAATCGAGCGCGCCCAGCCGGGTAAGCTTCATGCCGAACAGGTTCTCGATGGTCGCCGCGTTGGCGTCAGTGAGCTTGTCATAAGCCGCGTCGCAGTAGGCGAAGGCTTCCTTCAGCGCCGGAACGATCTCGGCCTTGGTGGTGTAGGTCTTCTCGATGTTCTTGGAGACCATCTTCCCCTCGCTGGCCACGCCGCAGAACTCGTACTGCCCGTCTGCGATGTGGGCAAAGAGCTGCCCGATCGTGCGCACGTCCGGCGTCGGACGGAAAGACCAGAGGCTCTCGGGAATCGCTTCGACGGACCCGAGCACGTCGCGCTTCGAGATGTTGTAGATGGCTTTCGAGGTAGCTGCCAGCGGGTTCTCCTGCGCGGAGACCGCGGCGGCGAAGAGAGCGGCGGCGAAGAAAAGTTTCATATGCATCCTTTCGAGTGGGTTTCGAATTATTATCGCGCACTTCGCGGGCGCGCCCTTCAGCCGTTCGCCGAGTCGATCAGCTTCGCTACCTCGGCGTACAGCCGTTCGGTGAGTTCGAGCCGTGCGGAAACTCCCATGCCGCTTGTGGGGATGGGGTCGCCGACCCGCACCGCCACCTTCCCGCTGCGCACGTGGATGCTTCCCATGGGCAGCTTCTCGCGCATTCCGATGATGGCCATCGGGACCACCGGCACGCCCGCCTTGATCGCGATATACGCCGCGCCTTCCTTGAACTCGCGGAGCCCCTCGGGACAGCGCCCGCCTTCGGGGAACAACAGCACGCTGACGCCGCGCTGGCTGATGATGCGGGCGCCCTCGGTCATGCTCTTCAGCGAATTGCGCGCGCTGGAGCGGTCCACCGGCAAATGTCCGGCGCGGCGCAGGTGCGTGCCCAGAAACGGAATTTTGAAGAGCCCTTTTTTGGCGAAGAACCGGAACTGGTGCGGCAGTACGGAGAGGATCGCCGGGATATCCATGTAGCTCTGGTGATTGCTGACGAAGACGTAGGTGCCGCGCGGGTCGAGTTTCTCGACGCCCGCGGCGCGCACACGGATCAGGCTTGCGGCCAGCAGCATGCGGCCCCAGGCGCGCGCCAGGGCGTGCTGCGAATTGCCGGTCTTATCGAAGAAGGAATCGATCAGCGAGAGCGTCCCCATTACGATGGTGGAGAGCAGGATCAGGGGTGTGGTGAAGAGCAGGGAGCGGAGCAGGCTCATCGTGTCGTTCCGATGATAGCAGGGACCATCGCGCGGGCCTCCGCCACCAGATAGAGCGAGCCGGTGATGACGATGGCGGCGTCCGGTGCGGCGTCGCGGGCGATGCGGAGCGCCTCTTCGAGCGTGGCCGCGACCCGCACGTCGGAGTGCTCGACGAGGCCGAGCACAGCTTCTGGAGCGGCGGCGCGCGCCTGCCGGGGCGCCGTCAGGATCACGCGGCGGGCGCGCGGAAATAGTACGCCGCCGATCTCGTCGATGGCTTTATCCCGCATGGCGCCGAAGATCAGGGTCACGTCGCGATCGCGGTAGAAGCGGTCGAGGTGCGCGGCGAGGGCGGCGGCTCCGGCGGGATTGTGCGCGCCGTCCACCAGGATCTCGGGCCGCCCGGAGATGCGCTCCAGCCTGCCGGGCCAGCGCGCGGCGGCGATACCGCGCTCGATGTCCGCAGCCGGCAGACCGAGTCGGTCGAGGGCCAGCGCCGCGGTGGCGGCGTTATCCACCTGGTGCGCTCCGGCCAGCGGGCACTCGATGGTGTACTCGCGCTCTCCGCGCAGGTGGAAGCGGCTGCCGGTTGGGCTGAGCGCCACCTGTTCGATCCGCCAGTCCGCCACGCGCGCCAGCGGGATGCCAAGTTCCGCGGCGCGCGCTTCGATCACCGCCGCGGCTTCGGGACGCTGCCGCGCCATCACCGCGGGCACTCCCGGCTTGAGGATGCCCGCCTTCTCGCCCGCGATCGCTTCCAGGCTCCGGCCGAGCCACGCTTCGTGATCGAAATCCACGGGCGTGATCACGCACAGCCCGGGCCGCACCACGTTGGTCGCGTCGAGCCGTCCGCCCAGGCCGACTTCCAGCACGACCATTTCGCATGCCGCCTCGGCGAACGCAACCAGCGCCATCGCGGTGACGGTTTCGAAGTACGTGGTGTGGGTTTCGAGCGTGCCCGCCGCGATCAGGCCTTCCACCGCCCGGTGGACGCGATCGAACAGGGCCGCGAACTCTCCGGCGGAGACCTGTTCTCCGGCGATCCGGATCCGCTCGGTGGGCTCGGCCAGGTGCGGCGACGTGAAGAGACCCGTGCGCCGTCCGGCGGCGCGCAACGCGGCTTCGATCATCGCGCACGTCGAGCCCTTGCCGTTGGTGCCGGCCACGTGGACGAACGGCGTCCGCTCCTGCGGCCGTCCCAGCGCGTCCAGCACGAGCGCGACGCGGTCCAGTCCGAGCTTTGCGGTTTTTATCTCGTTGCCGAGCGAGTAGAGGAAGTGGACCGAGTCGGGGTAATTCACCAGTCGGCTTCCTCAGTCCATGAAGAAGCCAAGCGCGGCGGCCAGGTACGGCTTCAGTTCCAGGCGAGGCACGATCGCGTCGAGCATCCCATGCTGCAGGAGAAACTCGCTGCGCTGGAAGCCTTCGGGCAGTTTCTGCCGGATGGTCTGCTCGATCACGCGCGGTCCGGCGAAACCGATGAGCGCGCCCGGTTCGGCGATGTTGAGATCGCCCAGCATGGCGAAACTGGCGGTGACGCCGCCCGTGGTCGGGTCCGTGAGGATGCTGAAGTAGGGCAGGCGGGCCTCGTCGAAGCGCATCAGCGCGGCGGAGATCTTGGCCATCTGCATCAGGCTCACCGCGCCTTCCTGCATGCGGGCGCCGCCGGAAGCCGAGACCACGATGAGCGGCTCGCGCGCGGCGATGGCGCGCTCGATGGCGCGGGTGATCATCTCGCCCACCACCGATCCCATGCTGCCGCCGATGAAGCGGGGCTCCATCGCGCAGATCTGCACCTGCCGCCCGGCCAGCTTGCCTTCGGCTGCGATCACCGCGTCGCTCAGGTTGGTCGCCTGCTGCATCACGGCGAGCCGGGTGCGGTAGGGCTTGCTGTCGACGAACTCCAGCGGATCGCTCGAACGCAAACCGCTATCGTGCCGCGTGTAGGTCTCGTCGTCGAGCAGGAGCCTGAGGCGCGTTGCGGCGTCGATCCGGCTGTGCGTGCCGCACCTGGGGCAGACGTTCCAGTTGGCTTCCAGATCCTTCTTCCAGATAATCTGGCGGCAGCCTTCGCACTTCTGCCAGAGGCCTTCGGTGCGGACGCGGCGCTCGCCGTCGGCCAGGTGGGGAATTTTCTCGTCGTCCCCTTTATCGCGCTTAAACCAGGACATCCAAGCTCTACGGTAACGCGTACCGGGAGCGCGGCGCAATCGAGGCGAAGCCGCCGGTCATTGCACGGAAACCGTGTTGCTCACCGCGGCCCTCTGGCCGCCGAGGAAGAGGCGGAACTCGTACTGCCCGGTCTGCGGGGGCGCGGTGAAGACGAGGTGCCCGGTGGTGGCGCTGCCCAGAGCCTGGCTGGCGAGCGTGTTCGGGCCGGTATCGCCCACCGCATAGAGTCCGATCGTGTCGCCGGCGGAGTGGTTGGCCGGAGCGCTCCAGTCGACCGTCACCAGCGCGCCCGGCGCAGCCGAACTCGCGGCGGCGTTGACGGTGGCGGGAACCCAGCCGCCCAGCACATACGCCGGGTCGCTCCATTGCGCCGCTTCGGCGTCGCTGATCTGCCGCGAGACCGCCAGGCGTTTGCTCACGTCGAGCGGCGCGCCGGAGAGATCCGTGCTCTGATACTCCCAGAAGCGGACGTTCGGCGCGGAGTTGGAGTTATTGAGCAGCCATCCGGCGGAGGCGATGTGCGGTCCCATCCGGCAGTTGATGTAGGCCACCTGGCTGTACGGGAACGCGGTGGGATCGATGCGCGCCAGATAATCGCCGGAGACGCCCGGCGGCGCGGTCAGGCGGCAGTTCACGTATACGTTCCCGTTCTGGTTCTGCCCGTTGCGGATCTGCGTGTAGTAGCCGCCCGAAGTCACCGACCTGAGCTCGCAGTTCTGGAAGAAGACCGCGCCGTAGCCCCACATGAAGTCCACGTCGCCTTCGATGTAGCTGTCGGTCACCATGCCCGTGCCCTGCAGCCACAGCGTGTCCTGGAAGCTCTTCAGGTTTACGCGGTTGAGCAGGATGCGCTGGTTGTTGCCGCGCAGCGCCTCGGCCTGCGAGCCGCCGTGCGGCGTGGTGTTCCACAGGGTGATGTTCTCGAGCGTGAAGTCGGGCGCGTCCACGCCGAACAGGGCGCGGTTGCTGTTGAGGTTGGCGTTGTTGGCGTATTGGATGACGGTGCCGTCGCGGTCGTCGCCGCGCACCGTGATGAAGGGCTTGTTCGAAGGGATGTAGACGATGCCGGTATAGGTGCCGGGGCGGACCGCGATGGTCACGGGCTGGGCATTATTGGCCGGCACGAGGTCGATGGCGCCCTGCACGGTGCAGAAATCGCCGCCGTCCGCCGCCACCGTGAAGGTGGCCGAGTTCGCGGAGGGCAGGCTGCCGCGCGTCGAAAAATTCCAGAACGTGGTTTCGGTGAAACCGGCGAACGGCACGCCGCTGGCGTCGGTCAGGACGCCCGGGTCCATCGTGATGGAATAGGTATCGCCCGCGGGAAGCTGGCGGTGCAGGTACACCGCCGCGATGTTGCCGGTCACAATCACGGGGTAATACACGAACGGCGATCCGCCGATGATGCGGCTCTGCGGATTCGCCGCCATGTCGATGGTGTCGACGGCCGTGCCTTTGGAGTCGTACACCCGGATCTTGCCCGACTTGCCCGCCAAGGGCGGCTGGTCGAAGGCGATGTACAACGGAGTGTCGGTGCAGATTCCGGTTTGCAGGTTATAGGGACGGAAGCCCAGGGGCGCCATGGTGGAGACCACGGTGAGGGCGGCGGTTGCGCTGGTCACGCTGCCGCTGGAGTTGCTGATCACCACGCGATAGGATGCGGCGTCGCTGACCTGTGCACTCCGGAACGACAGCAACGCCCCGGTGGCTCCCGGAATCAATACACCGTTCTTGAACCATTGGTAGAAGATGCCGTCGGCGCCCAGCACGGTGACGTCCAGGCTGGCGGAGCGGCCGGCAATCACGGTCGTATCGGCCGGCTGGAACAGGATGGCCGGCGGCGGCGGAACCGGCGTGTCGCTGACGTTCAACGCGACCGGGTCGCTGGTGGCGCTGCCTCCCGCGTTGCTCACCACGACGGTGTAGGAGCCGGCGTCGGCGTGCTGCGCTCCGGCGATGGTCAGGGTCGGGGTGGAAGCGCTCGGGTTGGTCAGAACCGGCTGGCCGTCCTTCTGCCATTGATAGGTGAGTTGGCTTCCCTGCGCGCCCACGGCCAGCGTCACATTGCTGCCCACCTGTACGGTCAGGCTGTTGGGCTGCGGCTGGCTGACGATGGTGGGCGCCGCCGGCTGGTAGGCCACTTTCAGTTCGGTGAAGGTGATCTTCTTGGTGAGGTTGGTGCCGCCGGTGCGAAACGCGAAATAGTCAAACGTCGTGTTGGGTGCGGGAGAGCTTTCCACCGCGGAGTAGTTCATGCCGGAAAGCGCGCCGCCGGTGACCGCGGTGGAGATGCGGGTATCGGTGGCGCTCATTCGCTGAATGGTGTAGTTCAGCGTGTAGGAGGTGTTGTCCTCGAGCGCCTGGCGCGCCGAAGCGCCGCTGCCTTTGATCGGGGTGAAGTCGCCGAAGCTGTTGAACACGTTGGCGCTGGTGAGCACGCTGCGCCGCGCGATGACGAAGGGGGATCCGCTGCCGCTGGCGTAGAAGTCCAGCCCGTAGCCGGTGTCGCCCGCGAAGGTGGCGTCGTTCATACCGCCGGTGAGATTCGTAGAGTTGCGCGTGCCCTGCGAATCCAGCACGCCCCAGCGGATGTCCTGCCCGTTGTTGGCGAAGCCGGAAAGCGAGAACGTGACCGAGACCGCGAGTTGGTCGCCCACTCCGAGCGCCACGGGGGCGCCTTTTGGAGTGAAGAAGGCCCAGAAAGCATCGGACGATGTGCCGGCCGGGGTGAGATCGAAGGTCACGGAGCCGGTCTGGTCGGTGCGGATATTGTTGGTGCGCCCGTTGAACAGCCGCAGGGAATTGTTGGCCAGGTCCTGGTTCTGGCTGTTGCCATCGGCAAACGTGTCGTCGATGTTCAGGCTGCTGGTGGGAGCGGCCGGCGCGATGCCGAGAGCCGCCTGGCAATAGGACTTGATATCGGCGGGCGGAGGCGCGGCGGCGGTGGACTGGGTCACGGTCACGTCCGGCGCCGCGGCAATCCGCACCGGGTAGGGAAAGTTGGGGTCGGAGAGTTCGGTGATGTTGGCGTTGGCGGCGGAGACGTTGCCGGGGCCGTCGATGCGCACGTTGTTCAGCGTGAGATTGAGCGGGGGCTGGCCGGCGAGCGCCTTGATCGTGAGGTTGCCGCCGTCGGCCCACATGCCGTCCACTTCCACGTTCTTGAACTGCGGCAGCAGGCTGCCGGTGGCGCTCGAGTAATACGGGTCGATGACCAGCGGGTTGGCGACGGACGTCATGCACACCGTGCCGTACTGAATCTGATCGACGATTCCGCCGTTGGACGCGTCGGACTTGATACGCAGTCCGTTGGTGGTGCCGATGAATCGCAGGTTGGACGCGGTAACGCTGGTCACGCCGCGGCTGGTGGGGCTGCCGATGGAGAGTCCGTGCCCGGCGCGGAAGGTGGAGTTGGTGATCGAGATGTTGGACACGGGTCCGCCCCCGCCGCCCTCCAGCGCGATGTTGTCGTCGCCATCGGAGAAGTCGACGCGGTCCACCCGGATATCCTTCGAGCCGGACAAGTCCATGCCGTCGGAGTTGTAGGGGAAGCTGGCGGTTGTGTGATCCGGGGTGGGGGTCACGATGGTCACCTGGGACACGGTCGCGCCCGTATTCCTGCCCAGAAGGATGTGCACCTTGGGTGCGTTGTGAATGGTGATGCCGGTGAGGGTGGCGTTGGCGGCCTGCTGGAAATTGACGATTTCCGGGGAGTTGGCGCTTTGCGAATAGCTGCTGTTCTTGGCCGCTCCCGCGAGGCCCCACCACGACATGCCGGTGTTCGGTCCGCTGGCCAGGGGCGACCAGCCGTGGCCTTCGATGATGCCCGGACCGCCGGCCCCCGCGTTGGTGGTCTTGCAGCTACTGAGGAGGGCGAGGCAGCCATTCGATCCGGTGCTCAGCGTGCCGCAGGCTGCGATGGCGCCGGAGGAATCGCAGGCGGCGGTACGCGAGGTGGCGGTGCGCTGAAACGCCGCCGGGTCGGTGGAGGCGTGGAGGGTCACGCCGGCATCGAGCCACAGAACCACGTTACTCGGAACGTACAGTGCGCCGGCGGTGAAGTTCGCGCCCTTGGCCGGGGAAAGTTCCACGGAAACCTGCGATGCCGCGCCGGCGCCGCACGCGTCAAGCTGCTGCTGGATGGGGACGGTGTTGGAGCCGTCGGGACCGGTCTGGTCCGCCGTGACCACCTGGCAGACAGGCGGTTGGGTTTGGGCGGCGAGGGGAGCGGAGACGGCGGCGAACACGGCCAGGAAAGCGAGGCAAGGTTTCGCGGGAAAAAGCACGTCTCAGCATAACCTGAGATGCCGGAATCCGATCCCAAAAGATCGGAAAATGCGCGATGCCTTTGGTTAACGTACGTAGGGCAGGTTGCGCAAAATGGCGAACGCGCGGTAGATCTGCTCGGCGAGCATGGCGCGGGCGAGTTCGTGGGGAAACGTCATCGCGGAGAGCGAGAGCAGCAGGTCGGCGCGCGGGCGCCACCCGGCGGGCAGCCCGTCGTGCCCTCCGACGAGGAAGACCAGGTCGCGGCCGTCCATTTCCGCCCCGGCGATCAGCCGCGAAAAGGCCGTCGAGTCCATGGGCTTGCCGGCGGGATCGAGGAAGATCTTGCGCCCCGTGGGATGCCGGGTCCACAGGTCCGCGCGGTCGGGACGGATCTCGCGCATCTCGCACGGGGCGAAGTGCGCGGCGCGTCCGAGAAAATCCCCGGCCACGGCGTTGGCGTGCGCATCCCTGGGGCGGCCGATGTAATAAAGGTAGATCTTCACTCGGCGGGAATTTCGACTTCCTTTGCGCCGCGCCACAGCCGTTCCAGATCGTAATACTCCCGCGCCTTCGGCGAAAAAATGTGGATCACCAGGTCGCCGTAATCGTGCAGGATCCACTCGGCCTGGTTGTACCCTTCCACGCTGTGCGGCAGTTCGCGCGCCTGACGTTTGATCTGCAACCCGGCTTCGTCGCTGATGGCCTGCACCTGCCTCTGGTTATTGCCGGTGCAGATCACGAAGTAGTCGGCGAAGCTGGTGATGCCGGTGAGATCCAGCACCTTGATGTCGGCGGCCTTTTTGGATTCCGCGGCGCGAACGGCGATCAGCCAGGTGGGAAGAGCGGTTTCCGGTGCTTCGGCGGGGTGTTGTTCCGTTTTGGTCAGATGAAGCTTACTCCTGAAAGTATCGTACTACAGGGGATGCTGCCCGCTTGCGGCCCCGCTATCTGCGCCGGGGATACGGCGTGTTCCAGCCCTTGGCGTCCCACCACAGGATGTGGTTGAGCGTATCGTAGGGCACATCGTCGAGGTCCTTGAAGTTCATGGCGAGCGATTGCCTCGCTCCCCGGAGCTGCCGCCCGTTGAGCGCCTTGAGCGGCGGATTCATTTCGTCGAGCGGGATTTTGTTTTGCAGGTGATCGTAGGGCGTGGTGTCGGCGTCCGCGGTGAAGATGCTGGTCATGGCGCGGGCGGCTTCGTAAGCGCGGGTGCGCTGCGGGATGCGGAAAATCTCCTGGATGGTGCGGATCATCCCGGTGTGGTTGTAGTTGTTGCTGTCCACCGCACCGCGCCGGATGTGCGGCCCGATGGCGAGCCCGATGGTGCGGCGTCCGTCCACGTGATCGACGCCGTTCTGCGCGTCGTCCTCGGTGACCAGGATGAGCGAGTCCTTCCACACGCTGCTGTGGGAGATGCGCTCGACGATGCGGCCGAGCGCGAGATCGTCGTCGGCCACCATGGCGCGCGGGGTGGGGGAGCCGGGGCGGGTGCCGTTGGTGTGGTCGCTATTGAGCGAGAGGATGTTGAGCTGCGGCACGGTGCCGGCCTTCTCCCGTTCGCCGAACTCGCGGAGGAATTCCTCGGCGCGGATCTGGTCGTTGATGGCCAGGGTCGGATAGGGATAGCGCCGGCTCGCATAGGGAGCAAGCGCGGGAACGCCGCAGCGCGCGCCCACCATGCTCTGCCACCGTCCTTCTTTATAGGCCAGCCAGTAGGCGGTCCAGGAGAGGTCGTCGGACTCGTTCAGATCCACCGTGTTCTGAGTTTGCGGGTCCCAGCGGGCGGCGAGCTGGAACTCGCCGTAGATCCGCAGGGAGAGCGGCTTGGGAGCGGCCTGCCAGAAGAAGCCGGTGGGCGCGACCACGAGCGCGTCCGCCATGTTGTAGGTGTAGCCGCGCGGCGAGGCGGCGAAGGCGCGCTCCACGTAATCGCTGACGAAGCCCTGCATGAGCCACTGGTGGCCGTCGAAGCTGATGGCGCCGCCGGTATAGAAGTTGTCGAGCAGGACGTAGCGGCCGGCCAGCGCATGATGATTCGGCGTCACGTCGCGGCCGTACATGGTGAGCTTGGGATCGCTATTGCCCCGCCCCATGTCGCCGAAGACCTGGTCGTAGGTGCGGTTTTCCTTGACGATCAGAAAAACGTGGTTGATGCCCAGGGTGGCAAGGTTGGCGATGCCGCCGGCGGGCTCGAGCACGGGGCTGTTGGCGGCGCGGACCTCGCGGGTGCCGGCGGAGATTTGCGCGGCCGTGGGCGCGGGAATCCGTTCCAGCGAGCCTTCGTAAACCAGGGAGCTATGGGTGCCGTCCGGGCGCAGCGTGTTGCCCACGCCCTTGAGGTTGAGCACGCGCAGCGAGCCATCGGGATGGAGCGCGATGGCGGTGGGGAACCAGGCGGTGGGGATGGCGCCGGAGACTTTCCACGAAGCGCCATCGGACTCTGCGACCGCGATGGCGTTGTTGCCGCCGCAGGCGACGTAGAGCCGCTTGCCGCCGGCGTCGAAGACGGCTGCGATGGGCTGGCTGCCGAGCGCGGCATCGGGATAGGTGGGGATCTTGAGGTCGGTCCGCTCGAGGGTATCGGCGCGCAGCAGGGAGACGGTATCGGAGTGCGCGTTGGTCACGGCAAGGAGGTCGCCCGCCGGATTGACCGCGATCTGCGCGGGAGCGAGTCCGGTGGGCACGTCGCGCAGTTTGCCGGTGGCGGTATCGAGCACGGTCAGGCTGCCGGATTTCGAGGAGCCGGTGACCGGGTCGGAGAGAATCATGGAGCCGGAAGAGGGCGCCGCGGACTCGCCGGCCTCGGGACGGCGTCCGCCGCGGTTGGTGACGAAGACGCGGCCGCCGGCGAGCGCCACGGCAAAGGGCGCAAGTCCGGTGGGGATCTCCTCGCGGACGGTGCGGGTTGAGGCGTCGATGACAGCGAGCGTATTGTTGCGGCTGAAGGCGACGTAGGCGGTCCTGCCGTCGCGCGAGAAGGCGATGCCGACCGGCAGGGGATGGCCCTTGAGCGCGATGCGCGCCGGCGTGCCGGGCCGGCCGAGTTCATCGAGGGGCGCGATGAGGATGGCGTCGGGGCCGTTGCGCGCCGTCTCGCTGGCCCAGAGTTCGCGGTCGCCGGGGCGGAACGCGATGCCGGCGTACGAGGTCGGGTGGGTGGCGATTTCGCCGAGTTGCGCGCCGGTGGAGGGATCGAGCAGCAGGATGGCGCGGGTATCCAGCACGGCCAGCAGGCGATGCTGCGAATCGTAGGCCATGTCCACGGGACGGCCGCGGAGGGTGGTGAGCTCGCCCCACGGCCGCAGCAACTGGTTGTTGGCGACCAGGTAGAAGCCGGCCGGCTGTTGGCCCAGCAGAACCGTGCTCTTGAGGACCGGGAAGAGCGCCGATTGCTGGGCGACCACGGCCAGCACCGCGAAAATCGGAGTGAGATACAGGACTTTACGCATCAGGAAGGCTCAGCATAGCGCGTAACCGTTGCAGGGTGGTGAATCGTCGTAAAATAGGAATTTAATGCGTTGGTTGTTGTCCCTGACCCTGGCTGTGTGCGCATCCGGATTGTGGGCGCAGACGGAATCGCCGGAGGTGGCGCACGCTCGCGAACGTCTCGCGAAACTGCGCGCGCTGGTGGAAGCCGGGGCGGTTCCGAAAGTACAACTCGAAAAGGCGGAGACCGCGCTGGCCGATGCCGAGGACGCCGCCGTGCTGCGCCAGACCGCGTACAGCTCCGACCTCACCGAAGCGCAGACCCAGGACATGATGGCCGCCGCGCAGCGCCGCGTGGATCGCCGCAAGACGGCGGTGGAAGAGATGCGGCAACTGATCCAGCAGGGAGTGGCCTCGCAACTGGCGCTGACCCCGGTGATCGAGGAGTTGGACGCGGCGCGCAAGGAGTTCGATCTGGCCGAATCGCGCGCCCGCCTGGTGCGGCAGATGGCCGATGAGGCGCGTGCCGAGGAAGACCTGCAGGCGAAGCTGAACCAGGCTCCCGAAGACGCGCCCGCGCTGGCGGACCGCTACGACGGCAACGGCACGTTCTCCATGGTGGAGTTCGCCAGGGTGGAATCGGAATTCGAGCGCCACTTCGGCAAGCCGCTGCCGGTGAGCGCGCTGGGCGATACCGCGGTGCACCGCTCGCTCGGGTTCGATCATCGCGGGCGGGTGGACGTGGCGCTGAATCCGGATGCTCCCGAGGGCCACTGGCTGCTCGAGTTCCTGGTGGAGAATCACATCCCGTACTTCGCATTCCGGCACGCGGTACCAGGGAAAGCCACGGGAGCGCATATCCACATCGGGCCGATCAGCACGCCGTACCGGCTGGGCGGATAATGCCAGGCTACAATTGATGGTCGGCCGGGGGGCCGGTCCAAACAAGCAAATGAACGAAACCAAACTGCGCGTGCTGATCTCCTCGGAACAGATCCAGGCCCGCATCCAGGAACTCGGCGAGAAGATCTCGAACGATTATCCGGGCGGCACGCTTTTCATGATCGGGATTCTGAAGGGCGCCGTCTTCTTCATGACCGACCTGGCGCGGGCGATGAAGCGGGACGTCGTGATGGACTTCATGGGGATCTCGACCTATGGCAAGGGAAAGACGTCGTCCGGCGAAGTGAAGGTCACCAAGGACCTGGACATCCTGCTGGAAGGCGCCGACGTGCTGATCGTCGAAGACATCGTGGATAGCGGGGTGACGCTGAACTACCTGCTGCACGTGCTGGAGCAGCGCAAGCCGAAATCGATCCGCATCGCCGCGCTGCTGGATAAGCCGGAGCGGCGCCTGCGTCCGGTGCATGTCAGCTACGTGGGATTCCAGATTCCGGACGAGTTCGTGGTGGGATACGGGCTGGACTACGCGGAGAAATACCGGAATCTGCGCGACGTGTGCGTACTGGAAGAGACAGGCGGTCCGGCGGCGGGCTGAGCCGGGGCGGGACTGGCACGCGCCGTGCAACTTCTCCGGCCGTGAACCGGGTGGTGTCTGAAAACGTAGCGGTTACGGGCGGAGGGGGCGTGCCGCCGCGTCACAGCAGTGTGCCCCGAAAGCACCACACCGGGACCTGGGCAGAGGTGGTAACGCCTTGGTATAATTGGTGTTCAAGATTTTCATTAGACAGGTTTCTCACTCATTTCCGCATGAAGTGCATTCTTGTGTTTCTTCTCGGCGCGGCGGGCTTGTTCGCGCAACCGACGATCGGCTTCACCAACGGTCAGGCCGCGCGGCTGGTGATCGGGCAGCCCACCTTTACCTCGCAGGACTCCAATTCGAGCGACCTGATTGTGGGCGCGGTCAGCGGCATCGCCTATGCGGCGGACACGCTGTTCGTCGCCGATTCGAACCGCGCGGGCGCGACGCCGAACAATCACCGGGTGCTGCTCTATCAGAATCTCTCCGGCATGTTGCCGAGCCCGACCGCGCCGCTCAGCTACAACCGCAAGTGCCCGGTCTGCCTGGGACAGGCGACCACGGTGCTGGGGCAGCCGGATTTCATCACCACGACCGAAAATATTCCGGCGACGCAGACCAGCCTGCGGCTGCCGACGGCGGTGGCTTCGGACGGCGTACACGTGGTGGTGGCGGACACGAATCATAACCGGGTGCTGATCTGGAACCGGATTCCGGCGACCAACAACGCACCCGCCGACGTCGTGGTGGGGCAGGATAATTTCAATACCTACTTCGTTCCGGGAAACGTGCCCAGCGCCAAGAGCATGCGTGGTCCGCAGGGAGTGTGGATTCAGAACGGCAAGCTGTACGTGGCCGATACGCAGAACAACCGGGTCCTGATCTTCAACGAGATTCCGGCCTCGAACGGCGCGGCGGCGGACGTGGTGTTGGGGCAGCCGTCGATGTCGAGCTTCGTGCAGCCGGACCTGAGCAAGCAGAACGCGAATGTGAACGCCAAGACCATGCTCAACCCGGTATCGGTGACCAGCGACGGCGTCCACCTCTTTGTGACCGACCTGGGGAACAACCGGGTCATGATCTGGAACTCGATTCCCTCATCGAATTCCCAGCCGTCGGACGTCGTGCTCGGACAGCCGGACGCGGTGAGCGGGAACGCGAACAACGGTTACACGACCGATCCGAAAGACACGACCGTGCCGCAAAAGCAGATTCCGGTACTGTGTAAAGTGTCCAACGGGACCGATACCAACAGCAATCCGACGTACCCGGCGTCGTGCAACGCGACGCTGAACTGGCCGCGTTTCGCGCTGCCGGCGGGCAACCGCCTGTTCGTCGCCGACGGGGGCAACGACCGCGTGCTGGTGTACGAGAACATTCCGACGCAGACCGGCGCGACGGCGGACTACGTGATCGGACAGATCGGCGGGAGCGTGAACCAGGCATCGGACGCGGCGGATTCGCTGCGCACCCCGATGTCGCTGGCGTGGGACGGCACCAACCTGTATGTGAGCGACGCCTATAACCGGCGCATCACGGTGTACTCGATCGGGCTGAATTCGGTGCCGTATACCGGAGTGCGCAACGCGGCGAGTCTGGACATCGTGGCGCGCGGCACGCTGACTCTGGGCGGCACGATTCAGGCCAACGACGTAGTCGACCTGAACATCGGCGGCACCACCACAACCGATACCGCGGGCAACCAGACCACCACCGGCGGTCTGGATTACAAGTACACGATCGCCTCGACCGATACCCTGACCACCGTGATCAACAACCTGGCGGCGCTGGTGAACAAGTACAACAACGGTGCCGGCGATCCCAATGTGTACGCGACGCCGAACCCGACGGCTTCGCTGATCCTGCTCACCTCGCGGCTTAACGGCACCGACGGCAACGCCACCACGACCCACGTCGCGGTGACCGCGGCGAGCAGTTCGAGCGCGGCGCAGATCACCGGGTCGATGAGCGGGACGACGCTATCGGGAGGCGGCGACGCGGCTGCGATCGCGCCGGGATCGCTGGTTTCCATCGTGGGCACCAACCTGACGTTCTCGACCGCCGCGGCGGATACGAACAAGAGCCCGCTGCCGAACTCGCTGGGCAATTCGCAGGTGTACTTCAACGGGATTCCGGCGCCGATGGTGCTGGCTTCGCCGACCAAGGTGACCGCGCAGATCCCGTGGGAGATCGCCGATACCACCAGCATCAACGCGTACGTGCGCAGCGTGGCGCCGGATGGCACGGTGCAGGTGAGCACGCCGGTGGCGGTGACGATCGTGCCGGCCAACCCGGGCATCTACGCGCAGCCGAACACGGCGCCTTCGGTGGGCTTGGTGTACCACGGATCGAGCACCGCGACCGGCATCGTGTCGGTGGACGGCACGGCGAAGGCGGGCGACACCGCCACCGTCACCGTCCTGAACCGCTCCTATACCTATACGGTGCAGAGCGGCGACACATTGGATTCGATCCGCGACGCGCTGATCGCGCTGATCAACCAGGATCCGCAGGTGAGCGCCGAGGCATCGGGTGTGTTCGACCGTATCCTGCTGCGGGCGCGCGTGCAGGGTCCGGAAGGCAATGGCCTCACCTACACCGCAAGCGCGAATTCGAGCGCCAGCGTGATTATGACGGCGATCGGCACGGCGCTCTGCTGCGCCAACGTGGAGGGCGCGCCAGTCACGCAGGATAATCCGGCGGTGCCGGGAGAGTTCATCGTGGTGTACGCGACCGGCGTCGGCCTACCGGTGCTGAGCGATACCAACAAGAGCCTGCTGCAGACCGGCGTGGCATGGCCGGTGGACGGACCGCAGACGGCCCCGACCACGGCGATGAACGCGACCGCCGCCGGCAAGACGGCGGATGTTTTTTCCGCCACGCTCGTACCCGGACAGGTGGGACTTTATCGGGTGCTGCTGCACCTGAATCCGGACCTGCCCACGGACCCGATTTCCCAGCTCACCATCGCGCAGGACATCTATGTGAGCAATATCGTGGTCATGCCGATCGTCAACATCACCCAGTAGCGCCGGGCGTGTACAATTTGCGTACCGCAGCGTGAATTTGCGCGGGGACGAGGTGCTCCCACGGTTCCCGAGCGCGGATGCGGCGGCGGACTTCGCTGGCCGATACGGCATCGCAGGCGGCTTCGAGGGGGAGGGCGCGGACCCGGTGGGAATGCGCGCTTTCGGGCTCGTAATCGCCGGACCGGGGCGCCACCAGAAGGTCGAATTCGCGCAACATGCTCTCCCAGGCTCCGTGGATTCCGTAATCCCAGGCGGCGATGCGCTCGGCGGCATCGCGTCCGCAGAGGAAACTCAGGCGGACCCCGGCGCCGTAGGCGGCACGGCACTCGCGGGCGATTTCGATGAATAAGCCGCCGTCCGCCGCGGCAATCGAGAAGCGGGATTCCGCGTCGAGCGCGCCATGCAGGAGGGCGATGCGCTGCTCCAGGGTGGTATCGCGGTACGGCTTGTGCGGGAAAGTCCGTGGCAGCACGAAGGCCACCTCGTGAACGGTGGAGAGGGCGGCGCGGGCCAGGGCCAGATGGGCTACGGTGGGGGGATTGAACGTTCCGGGGAATACCCCAAGATGGAGCGGCGACCCGGTGGCGCGGCGAAAGAACTCCATGGGGTCAGGTTACCGCGGTGGTGGCGCGAAAATTCCGCATCTCGGGTGATCCTAGAGGGAGCAACCTCGGAAAAGCGGCTCCGATTGGAAGACGTAGTGGGTGCTGTGACCCACTCTGCGGGGAAAAACGCAACACCTGACGCGGAGGCTGCGTGAAAACACTTCGGGCGCGAGATTGCTCCCGCGCCCGGTACCAGTCGCGAACATCAGGCGGCGACGAGCATATCGTCAACCGCATCCGGCGCGTCGGAGTCGAACTCGTGGCGGTCCGCCGCTTCCTGGCACTTGATGCAGTACTTGGTCCACGGCACCGCATCGAGGCGCTTGGGCTTGATTTCCTCGTCGCAGTGGAGGCACACTCCGTAGCTGCCGTCAGCAAGTCTGCCCAGGGCGCCGCGGATGTTCCGCAGCAGGCTGCTTTCGCGGTCCAGGTTGCGGATCGCCAGTTCGCGCTCACCGGCGAGTTGCACTTCGTCGATGGCATCCGGGGTCTTTTCGATGGCGATGTCTTCCCGGTTGCGAAGCCCGATGGCGAGTTCCGCCTGCTTGGCTTCCAGCACCGCTTTGTATTTGTTGAGTTCGGTCTGTGTCATGTTCGATCTCCTTTTCTGCTGGAGTTTCTTGTTTGATTACTTCTTCTTGCCGGATCTTCTGCTGCTATCGTATAGACGGAATTTCAGGACAAAGGTTTCAAAACCGCAAGCGGCTCTTGGGAGCCATTCCACCGCGTTCGACTTTGCCTGCCTCCGCATGTCCCTAAACCCCTAGCAATCGTGTTGCCAAAGTTTGGAGCCCCGGTTCCGCGGCCCACACCGCCTCGAACCGCCCCATACGTTACCCTATATCGGCCAAGTGCTACCATTTCTCTTTAGCCAACACGCAAATATTAAGTGAACCGAACCTCTGCGATTCTCAAATACCGTCTCTGGGCGCTTTTTGCGTGCCTGTTGTTCCTCTTGAGCGGCGTGGTTTTTCTGCCGCACCTGGGCTTGCAGAACGACGAATCGATCTTCGCCGGCGCCCTCTTCGAGCCCAAGGCGGTGACCTACACGATTCGCATCGGGCACTCGCGATTTCCTCTGATGCTGATGACGTATCTGGGCACGGTGAAGTCGTGGATTTACCGGCCTTTGCTGCGGGTCTTCGGCACCGGGGTGTGGAGCATCCGGCTGCCGATGCTGCTGGCCGGCGTGGCCACAATCTGGCTCTTCTACCGGTTCCTGGAACGTCTGGCGGGGCGGCGGGCGGCGATCGTCGGGAGCGGTCTGCTGGCGGCGGATTCCCTGTACCTGCTCACCATCTGCTTCGATTGGGGACCGGTGGCGCTGCAGCACCTGTTTACCCTCGCCGGCATCCTCCTGCTGGCCGGATTCTACCAGACCGGGAGCCACCGGCGGCTGGGTTGGGGATGGGCCCTGCTGGGTCTGGCGATGTGGGACAAAGCCTTGGCGGTCTGGATGTTAGGCGGCATGGGAGTGGCTACCGTACTGATCCTGAACCGGCGCTTCTTCGCGCTGTTCACGCCGCGCCGGGCCGCGCTTTCGATCGGATGTTTCCTGCTCGGCGCGCTGCCCCTGGTGATTTATAACGCGAACCATCACCTGGCGACGTTCCGCGGCAACGCCTCCTGGGATACCAGCGATCTTCCGGGCAAGGCGCGGCTGCTCAGCGCCACGGCGGACGGCCACGCGATGTTCGGCTGGCTGACCGCGGAGGACTGGCAGACGCCGCGGCCGCACGAGCCGCGCTCCGCTCTGACCATGGCAAGTGCCCGTATTTCGGCACTCGCGGACAACCCGCGGCGCAACCTGATGCTCTACGCGTTCGCCCTGGCGCTGCTAGTGTGGCCGCTGGCGCGGGGCGCGGCGGGAAGGGCGATTCTGTGGGCGCTGGTGGCGATGGCGATCGCGTGGGCGCAGATGGCCGTGACCGCCAACGCCGGCGGCAGCGTGCATCACGCGATCCTGTTATGGCCGCTGCCGGAGATGGTGATCGCGATCTCGTTCGCGGCGGCGTCGCGGCGGCTGAAAGGGGCCGGGGTGCCGGTGCTGGCCGCGGTGCTGGCCGTCCTGATGGCCGCCGGACTTCTGGTCACGAACGAATACTATGTCCGGATGCGGCGCAACGGCGGCGCCGTCAACTGGACCGACGCCATTTTCCCCCTGTCGAAGTACATGAAAACCGCGCGGGCGAGCATGGTTTTCAGCGTGGACTGGGGCATTATGGACAGCCTGCGCATGCTCAACCACGGCACTTTGCCGCTGGGCGTCGGCACCGACCCGATTTCCAAGCCCGCACTGAACGACGCGGACCGGGAGTTTCTGGCGCAGATGATCGGCGACCCCGATCATGTGTTCATCAACCACACCCGGGATTTCGAATTCTTCGCCGGAGTGAACGGCCGTCTGGTGAAGTACGCCCAGGACGCCGGTTACCGCCGGCAGGTGGATGCGGTGATCGCGGACAGCAACGGCCGGCCGGTCTACGAGGTGTACCGCTTCGTCAAGTAGCCGGGCCCGGCTGCGACGAATTGGTACACCCCGGCGCTATTTCCCGAACAGGTCGGCCAGGTTGCGCTCCAGGATCTGCCGCGCGTCCGCGCCGGAAATGCCCACGTCCATGAGCGCCCGCGCCTGGACTTCGTAGATTTCGTAGTTCCAGCCCCGCGGGAAGAACGACGAATCGGTGCCGAAGAGAATCCGGGAAGCGCCGGCCACGTCCAGCGCCCGGCGGAATACGGCCTTCAGATCCAGCCCTTCGTACCGCATCCAGGAATTCGTGCTGGAGGTGTCCAGGTACACATTAGGACACAGGTCGGCCAGCATCAGGGTCTCGCGCAGGTAGCCGGCTCCGAAGTGCGGGATCACGAACTTCACGCCGGGGTGCCGCAGTGCGACGGCGTGCAGATCGAGCGGGTTCGAATACCGCATGTCGAAGGCCGAGGGCAGCCCCAGTTTGCGGCGGATGCCAACGGTCAGGGTGCCGCAATGGACGAATACCACCTTGCCGCCGGCGGACTCCACCGCGGAGATGAGCGCGGCGGCGCGCTCGTCCTGCACCTGGTAGCCGTGCATCGCCGGGAACAGGCACGGAGCGTGCAGCCCGCTGCGCACCGCGATTGCGGCGCGCGCGGCGGCGCCATCCTCGAGCGGATTGACGAGGAAGTAGCCGAAGAAGCGGCCGGGACATGCCGCCACCGCGGCTTCCACACTGGCTTCATCGCCGGGTACGCTGCCGATCAGCGCGGCGCGCGCCACGCCCTGCGCGCTCAACTCCTGGGCCCACTGCCGCCCGAGCGCCGCGGCATCCTCCGGCGGCAGCGTCCAACCGGCGGTCTGGGCCACCTGGAGCGCCGTCTTGCCGCACGCCGCTCCCATCGCAGCGAAGAATCGCCGCGAGAACAGGTGGACGTGCGCGTCCGCAACCTCGATCTCACCCCAGGGTGTTTGCATCGGGCTTGTTCCAGTGGGTGATTCCCGCCGCGAGAGCCAGTTGCGTCAACCCGGCTACGTTGTTCACCCCGAGCTTCTTCATCATCGTTTTGCGGTAACTGCGGACGGTCTGCAGGCCCAGGTCGAGCAGCACGGCAATGTCCTTGCTGGTCTTGCCCTCGGCGACCAGGCGGAGCACCTGCAGTTCGCGCGGCGAGAGCGAATCCAGCGGACTTTCGTCGTGCGTGTTCAGGTCGCCGCGCTGAATGCGCTGGAGCAGTTTGTCGGAGACCTGCGAACTCAGGTAGCTGCCGCCCCGCGCCACAGTCCGGAGCGCGTCCAGCAGCTCCGCGCTGGATGCCTTCTTCAGCACGAAGGCGCGCGCCCCGCTGCGGATGGCGCTCACCACCGAATTCTCGTCGTCGTACATCGAGAGGATCACGACCTTGACCGCGGGGCAGTGGCGCAGCAACTCCGTAGTCGCCTCGATGCCGTTCATGCCCGGCAGCCCGATATCCATCAGCACCAGGTCCGGCGCCGTCCGCTTGCACATCTGCACCGCGTCGCTGCCGCTCTCCGATTCGCCCACGACGCGGAACTCGTTTCCCCGTTCCAGAATCGTCCGGACTCCGTCGCGCACCAGCTTGTGATCGTCAACCAGTACGATGTCGAATGGCATAGACACTCTCTCCGGCGACCGGCGTGGCCGCGTCGCCCCAGACGCCCGGACCGCTTCGCTCAACCCTGCGCGGCCCGGACCGTGGTGCCCAATCCGCGGGTGCTGACCACGGAAAGGTCCAACCCCGCCTGGGCCGCGTAATATTCCATGCTCAACATGCCCAGGCCGCGATTGCCGCCCAGGATGTCGTCAGGGTCAAACCCCCGCCCATTATCGCGCACTTCCAGCACCGCGCCGGAACGTCCCGCCCGGGCCGAAACGTCGATCGCCGTACATCCGGCGTGCTGGATGGCGTTCTCCGCGGCCTCCTGAGCGATCTGAAACAGCGCGCGCGCCAGTTGCGGCTCCGCCTTGAGGGAGGGATCCACGTTGATCCGGATGGTGCCCGCATAGTGCGTGCGCCAGCGCGCGGCGACGCGGTCGAGAGCCACCCGCAATCCGGCGCGTTCCACGGTGGCCGGATCGAGTTCGTAGCTGTACTCGCGCACCGCCTCCATGATCTCGCCCAGCGTCTTCTGCACCTCGGCCACGCGGTCGCCGACTCCCGCCGCTCCGCCCTCCAGATCCATGCGGATCAGGTCCAGTTGCAGCCCGAGAGCTGTCAGGTTCTGTCCCACGTTGTCGTGGAGGAAGCGCGCCATCATGCCGCGCTCGTATTCCTGGGCTTTCATCGCGCCCAGCACGGTGTGGCGCAATTGCACTTCGGCCGAGCCCCAGCGGCTCACCTCGCGGGCGATTCCCCCGGCGAGGACGCTTCCATCGGCCGCGTGCACCGGATACACGGTGACGAACCACAGGGCTTCGCCGCGGCGTTCCCGGAGATTGAGAGTTTCGCCGGCCAGCGCGCGCTCGAACCGCCCCGGCCACCGGACCCCCGCCGATTCGGGCAGCGCATGATCGCACCTTTGCCCGATGAGCTGCTCCGGGGTGCGGTCGAAGATGTCCGCACTCCGGCCCCAGACCCGTTCAAACGTGATCGCTGTGTAACGCCCGGGCTCCTGATCCGGAACCGGGGTCCCCTTGACGATCCACAAACATGCCGGACTTTGAGTGAGAAGGTCCTCTACGAACTCCGCCATAGGGTCAGGCGGGACCGCCCAGGCCCGCCGAACAACCCGCTTTACTTCCGCCCCAGAACTTTGCGCGCCGTTTCGGCGATATCCTTGCCGACCAGACCGTAGTGTTCCAGCAGTTCCTCCGGTTGCCCGCTTTCGGCATACCGGTCGTGGAGCCCGACGAACTCCATCGGGCACGGCGACGTCTCCGCCACCGCCTGAGCCACGCGCACGCCCAGACCGCCGTCCACCAGATGTTCTTCGGCCACCACGATGGCGCCGGTTTCTTTCGCCGCGCGCGCGATGGCTTCGCGGTCGAGCGGCTTCACGGTGTGCATGTCCAGCACCCGGACGCTCACGCCTTCGGCTTCGAGCAGGTCCGCGGCCACCATCGCCTGCGCTACCAGCAGCCCGTTGGCGATGAGGGTCACGTCCTTGCCGGCGGCGACTTCCACCGCTTTGCCGATTTCGAACTTCTGGCCGGGAGCGTGCACCACCGGCGCCTTGGGCCGTCCGGTGCGGATGAAAACCGGCCCGTCGTACGCCGCCGCCGCCTTCACCAGAGCCTTGCAGCTTGCTTCGTCGGCCGGCGCGATCACCACGTACCCCGCCAGCGAGCAGGCCAGCGCGATCTCTTCCACGCTCATCTGCGACGGGCCGTCCTCGCCGATCGAGATGCCGCTGTGGGTTCCGACCACCTTCAGGTTGCTGCGCCCGTACGCCGAGCACACGCGCATCTGCTCGAACGCCTTATTCA
Organism: Candidatus Solibacter sp.; assembly: GCA_037442245.1. Classification (GTDB taxonomy): domain Bacteria; phylum Acidobacteriota; class Terriglobia; order Bryobacterales; family Bryobacteraceae; genus Solibacter. Next base: position 22,297 of record JBBIQR010000016.1, read on the forward strand.
TCACGAACACGCTGAAACTGGCCACGAACGGGATCTTTCCCGCCATCGCCAGACCGGCGCCCACCCCGACCATGTTGGCCTCGGCGATGCCGCAACTGAAGAAGCGCTCGGGAAATTCCTTGGCGAAATAATTCGTCATGGTGGACTTGGAAAGGTCCGCGTCCACCACCACCACATCTTTGTTTTCGTGCCCCAACTCCACCAGTGCCCGCCCGAAGGCTTCGCGCGTCGCCGGTCCCGGCTTCAATTCGAACTTCTTCCTCGCGTTGATTTCGACAGACATTAGTTGAGCTCCTGTAAGGCCAGTTTCAGTTCGTCCTGAGTCGGGGCCACGCCGTGGAACTTGGGATTGTTCTCCATGAAGGAAACGCCCTTGCCCTTGATGGTGTGGGCCACCAGCACGGTGGGTTTGCCCTTGGCCGCGGCTGCCGCTTCGAACGCCGCGCGCACCGCCGCCGGATCGTGTCCGTTCAACTCGATGACGTTCCATCCGAAGCCCCGCCACTTATCCGCCAGCGGAGCGACTTCCATAATGTCCTTGACGAAACCGTCAAGCTGGATCTGGTTGTAGTCGACGATCGCCACCAGGTTATCCACCTTGTGGAAGGCGGCGGCCATCGCCGCTTCCCAAACCTGGCCTTCCTGGATTTCGCCATCGCCCAGCATCACGTAGATGCGCGAGGGGCGCGCGTCCAGCCGCGCCGCCAGCGCCATTCCCATGCCCAGCGAAAGGCCCTGCCCGAGCGAACCGGTACTGGCCTCCAGGCTGGGGATGTAGCGCATGTCCGGGTGGCCCTGGTAGACGCTGCCGAGCTTGCGCAGGCTGTTCAACTGCTCCTTGGGCGTGTCCGCGTAGCCGCGCTCGGCCATCACCGAGTACAGCACCGGCGCGGCGTGCCCCTTGGAGAGAATGAAGCGGTCGCGGTCGGCCCACTTCGGGTTCGCCGGATCGATCCGCATGGTGTTGAAGTACAACTCCACCAGGATCTCCACCGCGCTGAGCGATCCGCCCGGATGACCCGATTTCGCGGCCGTGATCATCGTCACGATGTCGCGCCGTACCCGCTTGGCGATTTCTTGAAGTTCTTCGATGGATTTAGCCATGAGAAACTACCAATTTTATCATTCCAGGCGGGGATTTTCCGGGTGCTTGCGGCCGGGAGCGGGTCCCGGTTCATTTCCGCACGTTGACGGTCTGCGCTCCGTCGATGTAGCCCACATACCCGGTTCCCGGCGGCGCGAGGGTGCGCTCCGCCTTCTCGGTGTCTGCCCGCGCCGCGCGCAATTTGAGCTTGCCGCCGTCCGCCGCCTCCACCGCGGTCAGGCGGTAGGTCGGCTTGCCGCTGCGCCGCAGGAAGCCCTTATGCACTCCCGTGACCTGTCCGGTGGCCGCCGCGCCGGCGCTCACTACCTTCACACCGCCCACGGTGAAATCCTGCTTGACGGTGAAATGCAGTTCCGTGCCTTCGGGCGGATCTTCGGGCACGCCGCCGGTCAAGGCCAGGACGATCGGCAACCCGTCGTCCACCGCGACCGTCCGGGTCTGCGGCGCGGGCACTGCGGCCGAAGGCGCCGCGGGCGCCGGGGCGGGCATCGCAGCGGCGGGATTCGGCGGCGGCGCTTCCACCGGGGATGGTTTGGCTTCGGACCGCGGCTGCACGGCGGGCGCTGCCGCCGATGGGGGCGCGCTTACCGGCGGTGGCGCCGCAACCGGCTTCGCCGTCGCGCCCTGACGCGAGCCCAGCCACCAGCCCCCCACTCCCACGATCGCCAGCGCTCCCAACGCCACCGCCGCCCACGGGACCGGTTTCTTCTTCGACGGCGGCGGGGGCAGCACCGCGGCCGCCTGCAGGATCCCGGATTCGAAGCGCTGGCGCAGTCCGGCGAGCACCGCGTGCATTTCCTGGGTGGTTTGCCAGCGCTCGGCCGGGTCTTTGCGCAGCGCGCGGCGGATGATCTCCTCCAATTCCGGGGGCACGTTCCCGGCCACTTCCCGCACCGGACGCACTTCGTCGCGCAGAATGGCGGTCAGGGTGGTGAGGGCCGAATCTCCCTGAAACGCCTTCTGCCCGGTGGCCATTTCGTAGAGCAGCGCGCCGAAGGAAAAGATGTCGCTGCGCGCGTCCACGCGCTTCCCCTGCGCCTGCTCCGGGGACATGTAGGCCACGGTGCCGAGGATCGAGCCCTCGACCGTCAGCGGACCGCTGCCGATGGTCTGGGTGGCTTCGGTGAGCGAGGGCGCCGCCGCCACTTTGGCCAGCCCGAAGTCGAGCACCTTGACCCGGCCGTCCGCGGTTACCATGATGTTGCCCGGTTTGAGATCGCGGTGGACGATACCGGCGGCATGCGCCGCGGCCAGCGCGCCGGCAATCTCGGTGGCGTACCGCAGGATCGGCGCCACCGCGAGGCCGCCCGCGGGGATCAGATCCCCCAGGGTGCGCCCTTCGACGAACTCCATCACCATGTACTCGTTGCCCTGCTCATCCCCGAGGATGTCGTGCACGGTGATGATGTTCGGATGATTCAGGCCGCTGGCCGCCTGCGCTTCCTGCAGGAACCGGCGCCGCCGTTCGGCATCGCCGCTGGCTTGCGCGGGCAGCGCCTTCAGCGCCACCACGCGGCCCAGACGGGTGTCGCGAGCGCGATAGATTTCGCCCATCCCGCCCGCGCCCAGCTTGTCCAGAACTTCGTAATGAGAGATCCTGCGGCCGGTCACGATTTCATTAGTGTGTCACACCCCGGGACTGGGCCTGAGATCGCTCAGGCCAGGAGCTTCGCCGCGGGTTTGGCGAAGTAGGTCAGGATGATTTCGGCGCCGGCGCGGGCGATCGAGGTGAGGCTCTCGATCATCGCCCGGTCGTAATCCAGCCAGCCGTTGCGCGCCGCCGCCACGATCATCGAGTACTCGCCGCTGACCTGGTATGCGGCGATGGGCACGTCGAAGCGCTCCCGCGCTTTCGCGATCAGGTCCAGGTAGGGCATGGCCGGCTTGACCATAATCATGTCCGCGCCCTCTTCCAGGTCGAGCTCGATCTCGCGCATGGCCTCGCGCGCGTTGGCCGGGTCCATCTGGTAGCTGCGCCGGTCGCCGAACTGCGGCGCCGATTCCGCCGCCTCGCGGAACGGACCGTAGAAGCCCGAGGCGAACTTGGCGGCGTAGGAGAGGATCGGCGTTTTCTCAAAGCCGGCGGCGTCGAGCGCCTGCCGGATCACCGCCACGCGTCCGTCCATCATGTCGCTGGGCGCGACGATGTCGGCTCCGGCGCGCGCGTGGGAGAGCGCCGTTTTCGCCAGCCATTGCAGCGTGACGTCGTTATCCACGTCGCCGTCTTTGATGAACCCGCAATGCCCGTGGCTGGTGTACTCGCAGTTGCAGACGTCGGTGAGCAGGAGCAGGCTTTTGGTCTCTTTCCTGATGGCGCGCAGCGCGCGCTGCACGATGCCCTGGTCGTCGTACGCTCCGCTGGCGGTCTCGTCCTTGGTCTCCGGCAGCCCGAACAGAATCACGCCGCCGATCCCGAGGCGTTCGATCTCCGCGCACTCCTTCACCACCTGGTCGACCGACATCTGGTAGTTTTCCGGCATGGCGCCGATTTCGCGCTTCACTCCCTCGCCGGGACACACGAACAGGGGCAGAATGAACTTCGCGGGATCGAGCCGCGTCTCTCGCACCAGGGCGCGCAAAGGCTCGCTGGCGCGCATCCGCCGCATACGATGAATCGGAAATGGCATCACCCGGATTGTAGCGCCCCTCCGGGCGCGCGCGCCGTCCTGATCCCTTACTTTGGGGGGCTTGACAGGCGGAATGGCCCGGTTAGAATATTTTTCATCGACTGCGCTGTATATGCCGACCGCCTGCGATCACACCCGCACCCAAATGATTGCCCGCCGCGACGGGGTGGACTATGTGGAGTGCCTCGACTGCCGTGAGATCTTCGAAGCCGAGGACCTGGAGCCTGTGAAGGCCGAAGAAGAAGAGGAGCAGGCCTAGACGCAAAAAGGCTTCCCCGGCGGCGCCCGCGGCCGCGCCGTTCTCCGAACCCCTGCTAGCATAAGCAGAGATGCTCGATCTCGCATTCTTCCGTTCCCACTTCGACGAAATTGCCGCACGTCTGGCCACCCGGGGCGGCACATTGCCCCTCGACCGCCTGCGCGAGTTGGACCGGTTACGCCGCGCCGCCATCACCGCAGCCGAACAACTCAAGGCGCGCAAGAACGCGGAGTCTCAGAAGATCGGGCAACTCAAGCGCTCCGGCGCCGATACCGCCGAGTTGCAGGCTGCCATCCGCGAAATCGGCGATGAGATCGCCGCCCGGGATAAAGAAGTCGAGACGGTGGACGACGAGTTCCGCCAACTGCTCTCCGGCATCCCCAACGTGCCGCACGAAAGCGTCCCCACCGGCAGGTCCGCCGAGGATAACGTCGAGGTCCGCCGCCATCTGGCGCCCACCGCCTTCGACTTCGCTCCCAAGGCGCACTGGGACCTCGGTCCCGAACTCGGCATTCTGGATTTCGACCGCGCCGCCAAGCTCACCGGCGCGCGCTTTGCCCTGTACTGGGGAATGGGCGCCAAACTCGAGCGGGCGCTCGTCAACTTCTTTCTCGATACCCACACCCGGCACCACGGCTATACCGAAGTCCTGCCGCCGTTCATCGTCAACTCCGACAGCCTCTACGGCACCGGACAGCTTCCCAAATTCGCCCAGGACCTGTTCCGGCTCGATAAGCCCAACAGCGCGCCCATCGAATCCACCGATTACTGGCTGATCCCCACCGCCGAAGTTCCGGTTACCAACATCTACCGCGACGAAACTCTCGATCCCGAGCGGCTGCCGGTATCGCTCTGCGCCTACACGCCGTGCTTTCGCAGCGAAGCCGGCAGTTACGGGCGCGACGTGCGCGGCATCATCCGGCAGCACCAGTTCCAGAAGGTCGAACTGGTCAAGTTCACGCGTCCGGAAGACAGCTACGCGGAACTCGACAAGCTTACCGCGGACGCCGAAGACATCCTGGTCCGGCTCGGTCTGCCCTTCCGCACGGTGGTCCTGTGCACCGGCGATATGGGACCCAGTTCCGCCAAGACATACGACATCGAAGTCTGGCTGCCGGGGCAGAACAACTACAAGGAAATCAGTTCCTGCTCCAACTTCGAGGCCTACCAGGCGCGCCGCGCCGGCATCCGTTACCGCAGCGGCAAGAAGACCGATTATGTGCACACCTTGAACGGCAGCGGCCTGGCGGTGGGGCGCACCTGGGTCGCGATCATCGAGAACTACCAGCAGAAGGACGGCAGCGTGATCGTGCCGGAGGCGCTGCGCCCCTATCTGAACGCGGAAATCATCAAGTCTCCCGCAGAATTGTAGTAACCCCGGCGCCCGCGCGCCGCGTCCAAGGTACTTACATGCCTGACGCCCGCGCCCTACGTGCCGCCCTACTGGTGTCCTTTCTTGCCGCCACGCTCCGCGCCGCCGATCTCGATGTGCTGACCGTGGACTCGAAGCACCAGCCGGTGGCCGGCGTGCGGGTGCAGCTCTTTTCCGGCAGCGCGGCCGCTTACTCCGCGATCAGCGCGGCCGACGGACACGCCCGCATCGGCGGGGTCAAGCCCGCGCAGTACAGCCTGCTGGCCACCAAAGACGCGTTCGAGCCGCTGCGCCGCGACGCGCTCGACCTTACCGCCTCCACTCCGCTCGCGCTCGACCTGACGCTGGTTCCCACGCTGGCGCGTCATGAAAGCGTCGAGGTTTCCGGCAAGGTCTCGCCCCTGGACCAGGAATCGTCGACGCCCAGTGCCGGCATCCCTCCGCAGACCGTGAAGGAACTGCCCGGGCGGCCCACGACCGTGGCCGACGCGCTGCCGCTGATACCCGGCGTATTGCGGACGCCGGGCGGAGGGCTGGTGATTTCCGCCGCCGGGGAACACCGCTCCGCCATGGTAGTCAATTCCACCGATGTCACCGACCCGGCGACCGGGCAGTTCGGCCTCACCGTGCCCATCGACGTGGTGGAAACCCTGAACGTCTATCAGACCCCATACCTGGCCGAGTACGGCCGCTTCACCGGGGGCATCGTCAGCGTGGAAACGCGGCGGGGCGGCGATAAGTTCCACTGGGAGCTCAACGACCCCTTCCCGGACTTCCGCATCCGCTCCTACCACCTGCGCGGTCTGCGCGACGCCACGCCCCGGCTCAACCTGGAAGGCCCCCTGATCGAGGGCAAGCTGTATTTTTCCGAAGGTGTCGATTACATCATCCGCAAGACGGAAGTCTTCGAGCTCCCATTCCCGTACAACGAAAAGAAGCAGCAGGGAGTCAACTCCTTCACCCAGCTCGATTGGATCGCCTCCTCGTCGCAAATCGTCACCGCGACCGTCCATGCCGCGCCGCAGCGGCTGGATTATCCCAACATGGACTTCTTCAATCCCCGGTCCACCACTCCGCAGGCCGGCACGAAGAACTACACCGCCACCCTCGCCCACAAGTGGACGCTGTTCGGCGGCATCCTCGACAACACGCTCTCCTTCACGCGTTTCGACGCCCAGGTGTGGGGACAGGGATCGCAGGACTTCACCTTCTCGCCCACGGGCAACTCGGGCACCTACTTCGCGCAGCAGAACCGGCGCGCCTCGCGGGTCAGTTGGGCGCCTACCTATGCCGCCCCGGCGCTGCACCTCCTCGGGACGCACAACTTCAAGCTCGGCGCGTCCGTCGCCCAGAGCACCGACCACGGACAGATCGACGAACGCCCGATCAACCTCGCCGATGCTTCCGGCGCGCTGCTGGAGCGCGTCACCTTCGCGCCCGCGCAGGCCTTTCACATGCGCGACACCGAGACCGTGGTCTTCGGCCAGGATCACTGGCTGCTCGCGCCGAAACTGGCGGTCGATTTCGGGCTGCGATCGGAATCGCAGCAGATTTCCGATTCGTTCCGCCTCGCGCCGCGGGTGGGGGTCGCCTGGACGCCGTTTACCCGCACCGGCACCGTGATCCGCGCCGGGTTCGGCTGGTTCTACGACCGCCTGCCGCTGAACGTTTACTCCTTCCCCTCGTATCCCTCGCAGACCGTCAGCTATTTCGGTCCCGCCGGCACTCTTGCCGCCGGGCCTGTTCTCTACCTGAACTCGTTGGGCACCGTCACTACGCGCTCGCCCTTCATTTTCCGCGAGCAGGATCCCGGCAACTTCTCCCCGACCGCCAACACGGCCAGCGTGCAGATCGAACAGCCGGTCAACTCGCACCTGAAACTCCGCATCGGCTATATGCGCACCCGCTCCGACGGCCTGGTGCTGCTCAACCGCATCGCTCCCACCGCCGCCAAGCTTACCGGCACCAATCTGCTTACGGGCAACGGCCACTCGCGGTATCACCAGTTCGAAGCCACCGCGCGGCTGCGGTGGACGGACACCCGGCAGATGTTCTTTTCCTACGTGCGCAGCCGCGCCCGCGGCGACCTCAACGATTTCGCCACCTACCTGGGCACATTCGCCGCCCCCTTCCTCCACGACAACCAATTCGGCAACCTGCCGGCGGACCTTCCGAACCGCTTCCTCGCCTGGGGCCTGATCCAGCTTCCGTGGGGATTCCGCATCGCGCCGTTGATCGAGTACCGCAGCGGCTTTCCCTACTCCGCGCTCGACGCCTTCCAGAATTGGGTGGGCCCGCCCAATACGCAACGCTTCCCCGACTTCCTCTCCGTGGATGCGCGCTTTTCCAAGGATTTCAAGGTCAACCCCAAATACACCGTCCGCTTCTCCGTGAGCAGCTATAACCTCACGAAACACTACACCCCAGAGGCCGTGCATCCCAACGTCGCCGACCCGGCGTACGGCTTCTTCTTCGGCCAACGGGGCCGCTTCTTCACCGCCGATTTCGATGTCCTCTTCTAACTCCGACCGCGCCCCCCTGCTGTGGCTCGCCATCGCCACGGTGTTTGCCGTCGCCGTGCTCGGCTATCACCTCGGCGCCGACGATGCGGCGATCTACGTCCCCGGGATCAAACAGGCCGCCGATCCCGCCTTGTATCCGTTCGGCGCGCCCTTTTTCGCCTCCCACGCCCACCTGACGCTCTTTCCGAACCTGATCGCCGGGTCCGCGCGCCTGGTCCGCCTCCCCATCGACGCCGCGATTCTGGCGTGGCACGTGGCCGGGGTGTTTCTGCTGCTGTTGGCCGGGTGGCGCCTGATGTGCGCCTGCTTCACCGGCACGCCGGCGCGCTGGGGCGGAGTCCTGCTGCTGGCCTTCGCCCTCACCGTGCCGGTCGCGGGCACGGCGCTGGCGATCGCGGACCCCTACGTGACGTCGCGCACGCTTTCGACGCCCACCACGCTGTTCGCCATCGCCGCGTACGTTGCGCGGCGTCCGAAGGCGGCGGCGCTCTGGTGGCTGGCCACCGCGCTGATTCATCCGCAGATGAGCGTCTACGTCCTGGCGTTCTTTGCGTGTTCGGCCTTACTTGCCCGCGCGCCGCGATGGAGCGCCGCGCTGGGACCGGCCGCGGCGGGATCCTTCGTCCCGTTTCCGTTCGATTTTCATCCGGCGACGGGTGCGGCGCGCGAAGCGCTGCTGTCGCGTACCTATTTCTTCCTGTCGCAATGGGCCTGGTACGAATGGATCGGGGCCGCCGCTCCCCTGGGGTTGCTGTGGTGGTTCGCGCGCGCGCCGTTCCGCGGCATCCGTCCCGCTTTCCGCGAGTTATCCCGAACCCTGGTTTTGTTCGGCGTCCTCTTCACGCTTTTCGCCCTGGTGCTCAACTCGTCGCCGCGCCTCGAAAATTTCACCCGCCTGCAGCCGATGCGCGCGCTGCACCTGATCTACGTGATCTTCTTTCTGTTTCTCGGTGGACTTGCCGGCGAGTATGTGCTGCGCCGCAAGAACTGGCGCTGGATCGCTCTATTTCTGCCGCTCGGCGCGGGCATGGCGGCAGTACAATGCACCACTTACCCGGCGAGTCCGCACCTGGAATTCCCCGGCGTGGACTCGGGTAACTCCTGGCACGCCGCGTTCCACTGGATCCGGGAAAACACGCCGAAATCCGCGGTCTTTGCCCTCGATCCCAACTACATGCAACTGCCCGGCGAAGACATGCACGGCTTCCGCGCCGTCGCCGAACGCAGCGTACTGGCGGACGCGGTGAAGGATTCCGGCGCGGTGTCGCTGTTCCCCGGGCTGGCGCCGGAATGGAAGGCCGAGGTGGACAGCACACAGGGTTGGAGCCGCTTTCAACTGGGGGATTTCGAGCGCCTCGCCGGGCGTTATCCGGTCACCTGGTTCGTGACCGCGGCGCCGGCGCCGGAAGGTCTCGCGTGTCCCTACCGGAACCGGCAAGTCGCGGTGTGCCGCCTGCCGTGATTATCTGGCGATAGCGATGGCGCCGCGGCGATCCTCGCGTTGGCGCGGATTGCGGTTCCGTCCGCGTGGGCGCGTCCTTGCTTCGGAGGTCGTGCGGTCGCCCGGATGCACCGTTTTGAGCAACTCGCGCACGATCGGGTTGGTCGGCAGGTTAGCTTCCACCCAATCCGCGCCCGCCGCCGTGATCGCAAAATCGGAGTTGTCTTCCATGATCTGCAAGTAATTCTTCGAGCGCAGATACCACAGGGTGAATTCCAGGTGCTCGCGCGGCAGCGACATGCGCTGCTCGAGTTCCAGGGTGGAGACGCCCGGGATCACCGGATTGATCTTGCGCCGGTGATAGAGCAGGGCCAGGATGCCGAAGCGCCGGTTGATCTCGCCCTCGATACCGTCGACGAAGACGCGCATTTCGAAGATCGGCATCGGCTGCGCTTCCTTGGCGCGCAGGACGCAATCGTATTGCGCGCGGCGGCCGGAATTCGACAGCACTTCGTAGGCTTCACACAGTTGCAGGAAGCGTTCGTGGTCGCCGCTCACCGGGTTATCGGGGTGGAACCGCGCCGCCATGATGCGGTACACGCGATGAATCGTATCCAGATCGGCCCGCGGGCTGATCTGGAGGATGTCGTAGAAGTTGGGCGTATCCTTGAGGTCGCCGTGTAGAAAGGGGTTCGGCTCTTCCACCGTCTGGGACTGCTCTTCGCGGCCGAAGGTATCCTCCTCCAACTCGACGTGGGCCTGGGGTGGCTCGGCCGCGGGTTCCGCCGGTGCGCTCTCCGGCATGGCCGGTTCCGGCGCAGCGGTGTTCGTCTCGACGGCAGCGGCGCTGCCCTGGGTCTGTTCCGCCGCCATCTGCGCGGCGACCGTGCGGAGCAGCGGTGCTTTGTCCGCGGTAAGACGGTGCGGCGCCGGGCAAGCCAGGTCCGCCTGAGCCCTCTGCTGTTTCCATTGACGCATGGCTTCGTTCACCCGGTCCCGCTCCGGCAGCGAAGTTGTTCGCCGCGCCGGAGCCGCGGCCGGCCCGTGAACGGACTCCCGATTCCTGCAAAACGGAGCGAAAACACCTCCGACGACGCTGGCAATCAGCGATGCGAGCGAAAAGCAGTAAGTCATCGGTTGCCAGTTCATTCGTTCCTGTTCCCTGTGTTCATGGACTTAGGATGGCAGCCCGGGGCGGCGGGACGATAGTCCTGACTGTACTTTGCCGCGGGCTTTAAAGTGCCAGGTACATTTGGCGGAAATCAGGACTTATTCAATGAATCCGGTACGCCCCGGCGTTTTCGGTACTTTGCGCGGCGATTCGGGCGGAATCGAGGGAAAAGTTCTGGAAGGCTCATGAGCCGGGCGGCACTGTGAAGCGGGATAGTCCGCAATGCAGAATGGAGCCGGTAAACTTATGCGGCATACCATTCTCAAGAACACGGAATATGTGGTGGACGCGCCCCCGGCGGATACTTTCCAGACGTTCCATTCGGGCCATGGCGCGTGGCTGTCCCTGCTTTGGCCCGCGTTGGCGTGTTGCGGCGTGGTTGGCGCAGTGCTTCTGGCGCTCGAAGTTCCGGGCGGCGGGATCGCGCGCGCCGCGGACCGAATCCGCAGTTCGATAAGTTCGCGAGTAAGTCCGGCTAAACCGAATGCCGATCGCGTGCTCATTGTTACTTCCGATCCGATGCACGAACTTACCGCGATCGCCACTCTCTCTCCCCGCGGTTATGAGCCGCTGCTGGCGGGCAATCTCGAAGGCGTGAAACAGCAACTGGCGGCCCACCAGGCGCGGGTGCGCTTCGCCGTGATCGACGCGGCCGTACCCGGTTCGCCGGCCATCGCCCGCTCGCTGGCCGGTCTGCTGCCCGCCGGACGGATCGTGATGCTGCGTCCGGGCGCATCGCGGGAAAATATCGGACAGGCGCTGCTGGACCGGCTGTAGCCCGGCTCGCCCTGCGGCGTTATTCGCCGTAAACCGCGAAGGTCCCGAGCCAGTGGCCTCCCTCGTAATGCTCGCCGCGGATGCTTTCGAGGCCGGCCTGGCGCAGGCGCGCGGCGAGCGCGGCGAGGTGGCCGCGCTGCGGGTCCGCGGCGGGAAGACGCGAGAGGATACCGCGGAGCATCCAGGCGCGGCTCAGGTTGAGACCGGCCAGGTGATAGAGCTTGCCGTCGGTGGGGTCGGCGACGCGCGTCGGTTCCAGGTCGACGCGCGGCAGGAAGGCGTGGAACCACGCGGGGAATTCACCGGCAGGCAGGACGCGGCGCATCAGGTCCGCTTCCGCAAGACAGGGAGAGAGGAAGTCCTCGCCCGAAGGCTCGTAGTGGATGGGGCAGGCGCGGTCGTTGCCGTAGTAATCGCGGGCGCGGGATTCGACGAGGGCGGCGAAATCGCGGCGGCCGTTGGCGCGGGCGTAATCCAGCATCAGTCCGAGGGAGAACGCGGTGTTGTTATGTTCTCCGGTGCGGATCGGGTTGGCGAGTTTGGGCAGCCAGGCGGAGACGCGGGTCACCACGGCGTCTTCGAGCGGGCGCAGGGCGGCGGACCACTCGCGCGCCTGCGGGTCGTCCCATCCCCGGAACTCGGCGGCGAGTTGCAGGAGCCACGCGAGGCCGTAGGGGCGCTCGAATGTGTTGCGGCCTTCGGCGGAGAGGTAGCTAACCTCGCCCGCGAGGTTGTCCCGCGTGAGATCCCGCGCCAGGGCGGCGCGGGCGGGCGCGGCGAACGGCGCCTCCGGAAAGAGACGGGCGAGGCGGGCGAGCAGCCAGTGGCCGTGCACCGAGGAGTGCCAGTCGTAGCAGCCGTAGAAGGCGGGCGTCAGCT
>JBBIQR010000017.1:0-9824 GCA_037442245.1 Candidatus Solibacter sp.
GCCGGTCCCGTGGACCGCGCGGCCGCCCGAGCCGGAACCCGTACCCGTTGCCGCCGCCGCGCGCCCCCGCCGCACCAGCGAGGAGTGGGAGGCCCTGCTCGGCGGCAACTGGCTCAACAAACTCGGCGTGTTCGTCGTGGTCATCGGGCTTGCGCTCCTGCTCAACTACGCCTACACCCACATCGGACCCGCCGGACGCGTGGCCCTCAGCTACACCGGCGCGTGCGCCATGCTGGCCGCCGGCATCGCGGTGGAGCGCCGCGCCGCCTACCGCACCTTCGCTTACGGCCTGATCGGAGGCGGGTGGGCCGCGCTCTATCTCACCACTTACGCCATGCACGCCATCGCCGCGGCGCGCGTGCTCGACAATCCCTGGATCGCCAGCGTCCTGTTGTTCGCAGTGGCCGCCGGCATGATCGCCCACTCGCTGCGCTACCACTCGCCCACCGTCACCGGGCTGGCCTACTTCATCGCCTTCGCCAGCCTGGGAATCAGCGAGGTCACGCTCTTCAGCGTCGCGGCTCTGGTGCCGCTGGCCGGGTCCCTGCTCTATATCGCACACCGCAACCGGTGGCCGCTGTTCGCCCGTCTGGGGCTGATCGCCACCTACGCCACCGTGGCGCTGCACAAGGATACCGGCGCGCCGCTGGTACAAACGCAGGCCCTGTTCCTGGTCTACTGGCTGCTGTACGAAGGCTTCGACCTGATGCGCGCCGACGGCTGGCTGCTGCCGCTCAACGGCGCGGGTTTCCTGCTGCTCTCCTTCGTCAAGTGGGGACACGCCGCGCCCGAAGCCATCTGGCAACTGCCGGCGGGCGCCGCGGCGCTCTACCTGGGCAGCACGCTGCTGCGGGCGCGCGCCGGACGCTGGCGCTCCGCCGCGACCTTCAACGCCGCGCTGGCCGCCACCGCCATCCTGCTCAAGCTCGAGCATCAGTGGGTGGCGTGGGCGCTGCTCGGGCTGGCCGAAATCTACTATCTCGCGGGAGTGCGCTTCCGCTCCGCGTATCTGCGGGCTCTGGCCGGCGCGCTGTTCGTCTGCGAGATGCTCGACCTGGTCTTCGGGCTATTGCCCCACCTGCCGCCGCACGCCTGGGAACCGGTGGCGCTGGCCACCGCGGCCGCGTTCTACCTGAACCGCGCGCTGCGCCCGGCGGAGGTGTACTACGGATACGCCGGCGCGGCGCTCGCCGCCCTGACCGGCGGCTACGAGGCGCAGCCCGAGTGGCGGGGACGCGCGTGGAGCCTGCTGGCGGCTGCTCCGTTCGCCATCGGCTGGTGGCGGCGGCAGCGCGACTTCCGCTTCCAGGGATACGCGCTGGCCGCGCTCGGCGCGGGCGCGACCGCGCTCTACGCGCCGCTGCCGGCGGCTTCGCTCGCCATCGCCGCCGTGCTGGCCTACGGCATGGTGCAATGCGCGCTGCGCAGCGCGGCGGACCGCTTCGGCGAACGCGAGCGGACCGCCCTGCGGGTCGCGGCATCGGCGGCGGTGTGCGCCGAGCTGGCGGCGCTCGGGTGGCGCGTCGTTCCCGGCGTGTGGCTGGGGGTGGCGTGGCTCGGGCTGGCGCTGGCGGTTTTCGAAGCCGGACTGAGGGATCAGCCCGCCGATTTCCGGCGCTTCGCCTGGGCGCTGGCCGCGCTGGGCGCCGCGCGCGCCGTGTGGAGCGATTTCGACAGCCGCCTGGCGCTGCTCGACGCCGCGCTGCTCTACGGCTTCGCCTGGCGGGCCCGCGGGGAGGCGCGCGGGCGGGTCACGGATGTCGCGGCCATCCCCGCGACGCTGCTGGCCTTCGGCGGATCGGCTGCCGCCCTGCCGCGCACCGCCGTCGCCGGCGCCTGGGCCGCGATCGTCTTCGCGCTCGCCGAATTCGACCGCCGCAGCCTGCGGGTGCAGTCCATCGTTGGAGCGGCGCTGGTCTGGTTGCGCGCGGTCTCGACCGACCTTTCCGCGCCATACCCCGCGGCGGCGCTGCTTCCGGCGGCGGCGATCCTGGAAGCGGCCATGCTGCGGCGTCCGCTGGGCTCGCGGCCGCGGCTGTGCTTCTCGCTGCTGGCCGCATCCTTAGTGGGCGCGCTCATCTATCAGGAGGTTTCGGGCAGCCTGCTGACCATCGCCTGGGGCATGGAAGGGGTCGCGCTGCTCGCCGCCGGCTTCCCGCTGGGCGACCGCGTGCTGCGCCTCTCCGGCCTGGCTCTGCTGGCGGGGTGCACGGGCAAGCTCTTTTTCTGGGATCTGCGCAACCTGGATACACTGCCGCGCATCCTCAGCTTCCTGGTGCTGGGTCTGCTGCTGGTCGCGGTGAGCTTCGTCTACACGCGCTTCCGCGACCAGGTGAAGAAGATGCTGTAGCGGGGATCACGGCCGGGCGAGGCTCTCCATGTACTCCATGGGACAGCCGACGCCCTCGACCGGAACACCCAGGCCGCGCAGGACCTCGAGGGCGACCATCCGGCGGTGGGCGTTGAACGTGATCACGTGGGCGAACATACCGCCGAAGGTGAAGGCTTCCGGGGGTTCGCATAGGGCGTCGACGAACGTATCCTCCCAGGTACCGCGATCGCGGACACCGGCAAGCACGCTGTGGAACGCCTGATCGGCTTTTTCCAGCCGGGCCAGCATGGCGGAAGGAGTTCGTTCCTCGGGCGGGGCGTGGTCAAACAATGGAGTGGCGCCCCCGGTCAGCGCCGCGGCCCAGGCTTCCTTGGTTTGCACCATCCGATCCAGGAGTTGACGCAGGCTCCGGTCGGGGCCATCCCAGGGAAACAGGTGGATCGGGTGGTTCAGGGGGCGGTCCAGAAGGTCGTCACCCAGAGTTTTTGCGAGATCGAGGAGGCGCCGCGTATGCCAGGACTCCTGGCCGGAGAAGATGTCAAACAGATCCATGAATCGAACAGCTCCTTTCGTGTCATTGCCGGCGGAACCGTAGTGAATTCCGTTCCGGGAATGAATGTGAGTGAAGGTGGCTCCCAGCCGGCGATAGAGGCTGGGTGAAACGCCGAAGGCGGTTCGGAAGGCGCGAGTGAAGGCTTCGAGCGACGCGTAGTTGGCGTCGAGACCAATGCCGGTGACGGGGCGCAGGGTCCGGGACAACTGCCAGGCTGCCCGTTCGAGCAGCAGGCGCCGCCGCATGGCGACCGGCGTCTCCTCGACGATCGCCCGGAAGACGCGAAAAAACTGTGTCCGGCTGCGGTAGGCGTGACGGGCGAGATCGCCGGCGCTGCGCTCCTGATCGAGCGAACCCAGAACGATTTCGCGCAGCCGCCGTGCTTCGTCCACGAAAGGAAAATACCACTTTGGGGGCAGGTCCGCCTGACCGGGAGTCCCGAAATCGGTAGCGGGGATCAGTGGCCGAGGCGGAGGAGGGTGGCGAGCAGGCGCTGGGCGCGCGGGTATTGCGGATCGCCGGCGGGAATCTTTTCCAGCGTGCGGCGGGATTCGGCCCATTGCCCGTTCTGCGCGTAGGCCGCGCCCAACAGGTATTGGGCGGGCGCGCCGGGATCGATTTCGAGGGAGGTCTGGAAGGCGGCGATGGCCTTCACCGGATCGCCGGTGAGGAAGTAGAAGCGTCCGGCGCCGATCTGCTGATCGGCGTCGTCGATATCGTGCCGCGCGCGATTCTCGAAGAGGGTTTTGGCGGCGGCGAAGCGGGCGCCGTCATCGCCCGGCAGATCCTTCACGCCCATGAGGACGAGCGAGACCACGGCGCCGATCCGCACGGTGGCGACGGGGTCGGCAAGCGCGCGCACCAACTCGGGTTTGGCCTCCGGGTTGGCGATGCGCAGGGCGGCGATGGCGCGGACCAGCGGTTCGGGGTCGCCGAGGGCGGCGCGCAGGGCCGGGAAGACGCGGGCATCGGAGGAGAAGCGGGGCAGGTAACTGGCGGCATTGGCGCGCGCGAGCGGTCCTTCGCGGGGGTCGGCGAGGATGGCGAGCAGCAGGGGCAGGGCTTCGATTTTGCCGGCCGCCGCGAGGGAAAACGCGTCCGCGCGGCGAATCCATCGGGCGCGCCGGCGATCGCCCCACCACTGGTTCATCCGCGCCACGCTCCAGGCGGGATCGCGGTCCTTGTGGCAGTTGTTGCAGGCGTTGGGGATTCCGTGCCGGAGAGTATTTTCGGGGACCGGCACGCTCATCGAGTGATCGCGGATTTCGGCCTTGATGCTCAGCACGGTGCGCGGCATGTGGCACTCGACGCAGGAATTGCCGGCGCTGGTTGCGGCGTGATGGCTGTGGCGGGAGGCATCCCGGACGAGGGCTTCGTGGCACTGCGCGCAGAGGGCGTTGGCGTCCGGACGAAGCTGCGGGTTGCGCTCGATTTCGGTTTCGTGGCCGTTGGTGTGGCAGGTGACGCAGACGGCCTTGCCCTGGAGGAAGCACTCGCTCTGCCACAGCCCGAAGGCGTCGTTGGAGAAGCGGCGGGTGCGTCCGTCGGGCCAGTAGGCGGGATCCTTATCGACGGGCTGGTTGGCTTCGAGGATGGGGAGGAAGTGATCGTAGTAATCGTCGCCGGCGCGGTAGTCCGCCACATAGATATCGCGGAAGGAGTGGCACTGCGCGCAGACCTGGCTGTTGCGTTCGGGAGAGAGGCGGGTTTGCAGGACGATATCGCGCGGCGGGCCGGCGGGCTTCGGGGTGGCGCGGTAGTGGGCCACGTGACCGGCGCCGGGGCCGTGGCAGCGCTCGCAGTTGGTGCCGAAGTCGAGCCACGCGGTCTGGTACCGGTTGCGGGCGGGGTCGAAGTTTTTCTCCTCCTGGCTGACGTGGCAGGAGAAACAGTTTTTGTTCCAGACCTGGACCATGACCTCGCTGGTTTCGTCGGGGTCGCCGATGTCGAAGTTGTGGAACCACTGTTTGCGGAGGACGTCCCAGGAGGGGGGCAGGACGACGATGCGTCCGCTGGGGAGGGTGGTGAGGTAGTGCTGGACGCGCCGGTTGCCGAGGGTGTAATCGACGCGGTGGGTCTGGGGCTTGCCGGCGAGATAGGTTTCGGTGATGTAGAAGACGCCGTCGCGCTCGCTGAGCGTGTAAGGGGAATGGCGGAGGACGACGGCGCCGCGGGAGAAATCGCCCTTGACGCTGGCGCGGGTGGCGGGCTGGAGCATCTTGCTGTGGCGGGAGTGGGACCAGCGGTCGAACTCCTGCTGGTGGCAGGCGGCGCAAGCCCTGGCGCCGGCGTAGTCCGGGGACGCGGCGGCAGCGGACACCACGGCCGCAACCGACAGCACCGCCCCTCGCCACATCGTGTGGACAGGATATCACGGCCCCCGGAAAGCGGCGGCGCAGCGCGGGGGATGGAGGCGGTTCAGTGAGATGGCGGAGGAAGATATATTTTCGGGGGGCGAACCGGGTTAGGATGAGGACCATGGTCCGCTGTTGTTTCGCGCTTTTGCTGTGCGCCGGGTGGGCGCCGGCCGAGGATCTGGTGCCGCGCATCGCCGCGCACCTGACGGCCTCGAACCTGACCGCGGACGTGGCCTATCTGGCGTCCGACACACTGGAGGGGCGGGCCACACCATCGCGGGGACTCGATGCCGCCGCGGAATACATCGCGAGCCAGTTCCGCAAGGCGGGATTGGAACCCGCGGGCGAAGGCGGATACTTCCAAACCGCCACGTACAGCCTGGTCACTCCGAACATGGAGGGCTTTGCTATCGAGGCCGGCGGGACGCGGGTGACCACGGCGGTGCTGCGGCAAGCCGCCGCGACGGAGTTGAAGGATGTCCCGGTTTTGCGGGTGACGCCGGCCGGTCTTTCCGAACTCGGGGCGGGGCAGGCGCGCGGGAAAATACTGGCGATCGACCTTGGGGAGGGCGGGTTCCAGGGAATGCGCCGGCTCGCGACGCTGGCTCCACTAGAGCCGGCGATGGTGGTGGTGCTGGGAGCCAGCCTGCCGCCCGAAGGCGGCGCCCGCGGCGCGCTGCGCGGCCCATCCGAACCCGCGCCGGCGTTCGCGATCGCGGCGGTCACGAGCGCCGCTCTCTCCGCGGCACTCGCGGCTCCCGGCGCCACCGCCACGGTACACATCGCCGCGCCCAAAGTGGAGACGGTCACGGCGCGCAACGTGGCCGGGTTATTGCGCGGCGCCGATCCGGCGTTGAAGGAAACGTACCTGATCGTGACCGCGCACTACGACCACTTAGGGAGGGAGGGGTCCGGTCCGGGCGGAGAGATCTTCTATGGGGCGAACGACGACGCGAGCGGCACGGCGAGCGCGATCGAAATCGCCACGGCTCTTTCGGCGCTGGGGGAGAAACCGCGCCGCTCGATCCTTTTCCTGGCGGTGTTCGGGGAGGAGACCGGCGGCTACGGCGCGCGCTACTATACGGCCCATCCGATTTTCCCGTTGAATCAAACGATCGCGGACATCAACCTGGAACAACTGGGGCGCACGGACGATATCGAAGGGCCGCGGGTGCGGCAGTTCAATCTGACGGGCTTCGACTACACCGACCTGGCGCGCACGTTCGCTCGCGCCGGAGCGCAGACGGGCATCGCGGTGGTGAAGGACAAGAAGAACAGCGACCCGTTTTTCACGCGGAGCGATAACGCGACGTTCGCCGAAGCGGGGATTCCCTCGACCACCATCTCGGTCGCTTACATTTATCCGGACTACCACGCGATCGGCGACGAGTGGCCCAAGCTGGACTACGGGAACATGGCGCAGGTGGACACATGCATCGCGCTGGGGTTGCTGGACCTGGCAGACAGCGAATCGGCGCCGCAATGGTTACATCGGCCGGTTTCCGGTCAAAACCGCAGCCGCAGGGTTCCTTGAAAGCTGCGCGCTCCGCCGGATTGCAGGAGCGGCGATAACCCGCTGCCCGGACTGCCGGTGCCGAGCATCAGGTTCAACATCGACATGGACTGGCCGAAGACGGGGCTGCTCATGTAGGCGACCGGATCGGCAAACAGCGCGGTGTTGAGCGCGTTGAAGGCTTCGATGCGCGCTTCGACCGCGCGGCGCTCCTTCCAGCGCCACTCGCGGCGCACGGCCAGATCCACCTGTCCCATGCCGAAACCGGTGATCGAATTGCGGCCGAGCGAACCTTGAACTCCGGGCGCGGGCGCCAGGAAGGCTGCCGGGTTGATGCCTCGTCCGCCGGGCAGATTCGCGTCGTTGATCCAGAGCGGCTGATTCAGCAGGCGGTAGGGGCGGAAGGCGTTGGTGAGCGCGATTCCCTGGTATTGCTCGTTCACCAGGACGCTGACGGGGAAGCCGGTGCGCGCGCGCAGGAGGCCATCGATGGACCAGCCGCCGAGGCGGCGCGGCGCGTCCCACGTCATGGTCGCGGTGAGGGAGTGCCGGAGATCGAAATCGCTGGAGCCGTAATCGCGGTGCGGGGGCGAATCCGCACCCGCCCAGAGGAGCGAGGCGTCGCTCGAATCGTTGTCCAGCGAATGCGACCACGCGTAGGAGGCAAGGGCTTGCAGACCGCGCGCCACGCGCCGCCGGTACTGCACCTGGAGGCCCTCGTAATCCGACTCGCCGTGATTGGTGGTGAGGGCGAACAGAGCGGTGGGGGAGTTGCCGGCGCCGCCCAGTTCGCGGCGGATGAGGCGGCGTCCCTTCGATCCGGCGTACCCGATGGAGAGCGCGTCGTTACGGCTGAGCGCGCGGTCGAGGGTCAGGTTCCATTCGGAGATGCGCGGCAGCAGCAGGGCGGGTTCGAAGCCGTAGCTGAGGATGGAAGAGAAGAGGCCGGCTTTGCCGCTGAGCAGTTGAGTGACGGTGAGGGGGCCGCCATTGATCAGGTCGGTGGCGACGCTCAGGCTCGAATCGTAGAAGAGACCGCCGCCGGCGCGCAGCACCGTGCGTCCCTCGCGGTCCAGACGCCAGACGGCGCTCAACCGCGGCGCGAGGTTGCGGTAGGATACCGGCCACAGGGCGCGGTGCTGCTCCTCGAACAGGTTGGTCACGGGGTTGAGAAACCAGGCGGTACCTGGGGGCACGGGCGATGGGTTGAACTCCCAGCGCAGACCAGGGGTGACGGTGAGGCGCGAGGAAATGCGCCACTCGTCCTGGACCCACAGGGAGAGTTCGTCGACTTCGGCGGAAGTGCTCAGGGCAGGGGTGGAGCCGAGCCAGAGGTTGCGCTTGTCGGTGAGCGAGGTGATGTCGTCGGCGATGGCGCTGACCGAGCCGTAGGCGTCGCGGCGGATGGGCAGGATGCGGCGGTAATCCGCGCCCATCCGGAGGGAGTGGCCGGCGGTATTCATGCCGCCCGAACCGACCAACTGGAACTGGCGTTGCCGCCGCTGCCCCTCGCGTCCGAGCACGACCTGGCCGACGCCGCCAATCGAGAAGCGCACCAGCGAGGCGCAGGGGTTGGCCGAGGGGAACAGGTACGCGGTCAGGGGCGCAAGGGAGCAGGCGGAAGAGACGCTGCTGCCGGCGACGCTCCAGGCGGATTCGGCCTCGGATTGGGATTCGTTGGCGCGGAGGTCGAAGGTGAAGCGTGCGCCGGGGCGGAAGTTCAGTCCGAGCGTGAGGCTGCGGAAACGCAGGTCGAGGCGGTTGACCTCGGTGGCGCCGAATTCATTCGAGGAAGGCGAGTCGTTGTAGCGAGCGAAGAAGGCGATGCGGGAGGTGATGGCCTGGTCGAGGCGCGCGATGCCGCTGGTCAGGTGCGAGGGCCGGATGGTGCGTCCGTACCACATGCCGAGGCCGTTGGACAGGCCCGCGCCATTGGGCAGGGGGTAGAGGTCGAGGGCGGGGCGCACCCAATCGAGCGAGGCGGCGCGGGTATCGGCGGAGGGAACGGGTTGGCGGGACACGTAGGGGCCGCGCAGGTCCATGTGCTCGAAGGAGAGAAAGAAAAAGGTACGATTGCGGCGCAGTGGTCCCCCGAAGGAGGGCGCGACATCGTCGAGACGCAAGGGGCCGCGGCCTTCGCCGGAGTAGTTGGCGAACCAGTCGTTGGCGGAGAGCAATTCGTTGCGGAGCCGGTAGACGAGGCTGCCGTGATACTGGTTGGTGCCGGAGCGGCTGGAGAGCGAGATATTGGCGCCGGGGAGGCGGCCGAGGTCGCCGGGAGTGTTGGCGGTCTGGACCCGGAACTCGTCGATGGCCTCCACGGGCAGGAGGGAATCGAGGCTGCCGAAGGCGCTCATGGCGGGCAGGACGCCGCCGGTCGCCTGGGCGGGCAAACCTCCCGCGGCCACGCCGGTGTTCCCGCTGGCGCCATCGACAGTGAAGTAGTTCGCATTGGGACGCTGCCCGTTGGCGGTGAACTGGCCGGGTTCGCCGCGCGTGGCGGGAGTGACGTTGGTGCCGGGGGACAGTTCGAGGAGGCCGAGGGCGCCGCGCCCGTTGAGC
Source organism: Candidatus Solibacter sp. (assembly GCA_037442245.1). Lineage (GTDB taxonomy): Bacteria > Acidobacteriota > Terriglobia > Bryobacterales > Bryobacteraceae > Solibacter. The sequence continues at coordinate 9,318 of JBBIQR010000017.1, forward strand.
GGGAGATCGCGGATTTCCTGGTGGGAGAGGCGCACCCCGATGGAAGCGTCCTCGGTGGCGGGAAGCAGGGGGATGAAGCCCTCCACCGTGATCGTCTCTTCGACGGCCCCGACCGTGAGTTGGAAATCGGCGCGGGCGGACTGGCCGGGGGCGATGCGCACGTCGAACCGCATCATTCCCGTGAAGCCGTCCTTGCGGACCGTGACCTTATAGAGCCCGTTGGCGAGGGCGGCGACAAGGTAAGCGCCGTCTGGACCGGTCTCGGTAGCGCGGCGGAAGCCGGAATCCTGGTTGACGACGGTGATTGCGGCGCCGGGCACGACCGCGCCCGAGGGATCGAGGACTCGTCCGGCGACAAAGGACGAACCTTGCGCGGAAACGGCCGCGCAAAAGATCAGGGATAGGAGGACCGCAAAGACCCGGGGCCCAGCATTCATCGGGAGTGCCTAATAACCAAGGATACTTGAAAACTTCGGGACGGGAGCTTTCAGCAATCAGCGGTCAGCG
>JBBIQR010000017.1:9924-34249 GCA_037442245.1 Candidatus Solibacter sp.
CTTGCTTTGCGGGCCGGAGTCTATTCGTACGACAGAAGGCGTTGGCACTGCTCGATATCGCCGTTGAGTTGCTGGAGCGCGGCGATCAGGTCCGCGGGCGCATTGGCCTGGGCATTGGCGGGCGCCGCGCCCAGGACTACGGCCAGCAGATGCTCGGCGCGATGGCCGCTGGCCAGCACCTGGCCGCTCGCCGTCTGCCAGGAAACCGCGGCGGAGTGCGGCGTGGGAGCCGCCGGGGGCGGCGCGATGCTGTTGAGGACCGGATTGATCGTGGTCTGAATCCTGGCCAGATCCTTCTGCATGGCGGCGAGGTGTTCGCGCGCCAGGCTGCGCAACGTGCCGCGGTCGCCGGCGCTCATTGCGCCTTCCGAGGCGGCGGTGAACTGCTCGGCCAGGCGGTGCAGGGCGTAGGCGCGCGACATCGCGGAATCGGTCCAATCGAGAAGCTGTCCGCTGAAACGCTCGAACTGCGGCCGCCCGCCGAGGCGCTGTTCCATCCGCGCCATGTAGGTTGGTCTTTCGACGGGTACGGCCGCATCACGAGTGGTTGCCGGCTCGGGAGGAGCCGGGTTGCTTGCGGGTAAAACCGGATCGCTGAACCGCAGCACCACGTGGGGCAGGCGGTCCAGTTGACTGTGAATCTGCTGCTGGCGCTCGGCGGGGATGCCGGCGCCGCTGACCACGAGGCTCCCGCCTTCGCGGCTGATTTCGAGCGGGTCGCCCAGGTCCGCGCCCACCTGATGGAGGGCGGCGACGACCTGCAATTCCTCGTTGGGAGCGGGCGCGCCGGGCGCGGCCGGGAGTTCCGGAGAAGAAGGACCCGGCGGCACACCAGGTTGGCGAGGCGTGCCGCCGGTGGTTCCAGCTACTGTGCTTGCGGGAGAATCGAGCTGGTCTACCGATTCCGTGACCTCCACCCATTCGCCGTCGCGGAACTCGAAGCGGGCGGCGACCGGCGCGAAGTCGGTCTTGCGCAGGTCCAGGCTGGCCATCGCCAGGCTGTCGTCGGAGGTGGTGGTCTTGATTCTGTAAATGGAGGGGTCCGCGGTGGAAACCTCGTCGACCTTGCGGTCGAGGGTGTCGCGCCAGGCGGCGTAGGCCCGGGCGCTGAGCGGATCGTTCCAGTCGTAACGCGCGGCCTCGAAGTGGCGCGCGATTTCGATTTCGGCGGCGGCCGGCCGGAGGGAAGCCGCGCCGCTGATGCGGCTCATCGGACCGCGGGAAGAGAGAATGCGCAACCGGCGGGCCGGGTGCGGGCGGCTCTCGGAGGCGGCCACCGCTTTTTGCAGCAGCGCGGCGGCCTCCACCCGGGGAGTTTCGCGCAACTGCCGGACGAGGAACAGCCCCAGGGCCAGGGCCAGGGCGCCGGAGAGCGCCCAGCGCAGCGGGGCGCTGTGGCGGGGCGAAAGCCAGCGGCTCAGGCGCGCCGCGATGGATTCGCCAGCCAGTTCGGCATCGGCGCGGGAGAAATCGAGCGAGCGCCACTCAGCCAGAGGCGCCGGCGTCGAGGAGAGCAGCACCAGTTTGCGGTAACGCACGCACTCGTTCATCGAGGATTGCAACTCTTCGAGTTCGGCGCGGCACTGCCAGCAGGCTTTCAGGTGGTCCTGTACTTTCCGGGCGGGGCGGCGGCGGAGTTCGCCGTCCAGATAAGCGAGCAGGGTGCCGTCCCCGGGGTGGCGCAGGTTCGGGCTACTCATCGCGCACCTTCCGGAGCCGCACCATGGCGCGGCGAAGAAACTCGCCCACCGCGCTCGGACTGATCCCCAACGTGGAGGCGATTTCCGGGTAGCGCAAGCCTTCCATACGCAGCAACAAACAGCGCTTCTGCTGCTCGCTGAGACCTTCCACGGCGTCGTGAAAGCGCAGCATCCGCTCGCGGTCGAGCAGTTCGCTTTCGGGCGTCTCCGTCCGCGCGGCGTAGCGGGCGCGCACTTCCGTATCGAACGGTTCCTCGGTTTCCTGCCGGGCGCGTACCTTCAAACCCAGGTTGTGCGCCACGCGGAAGACCCATGCCCGCGGATTCTGGATTTCCTCGCCCTTCCGCAGGGTGGCGTAGAGGCGCAGGAAGACTTCCTGCACCGACTCCTGCGCGCGGGGCGGATGCAGCCCCAGCGTGAGCAGGTAGCGGTACACATCGTCGCGCGATTCCTCGAACAGGCGGCTGACCTGCTCTTGCAGCGAGGCGCCACTCTGTTCCTGACGGAGCATACTCACGAGTTGTTCGCCGGACGCGAATGACGACATTCCCTCTGCATCAAAGACCCGAGGGATATGTTTTCAACTACACCCTGGAAAAAAATTTCGCTGTAGTTGGTTTGGGTCACTCCGGGTCTTAGGGTAGTACATCTCCATAACAAAATGCCGGAACCGACGGTTTGTGTATCCATCGTCACCTTCAACAGCAGCCGGTATATCCGGCGCTGCCTGGAAGCCGTTCTAAATCAACGGGATGTGTCTCTCGACGTGGTCGTCGTCGACAACGCCAGCGAGGATTCCACGCGGCGGATTCTGCGTAAATTCCGGGACCGGATCCGCGTGATCCGGAATCCGGTAAACGCCGGATTCGCGGAAGCCCAGAATCAGGGAATTCGCTCCAGCACGTCGGAGTGGGTGCTGACGCTGAACCCGGACGTCCTCCTGGAACCTGATTTTATCCGCAGTCTGGTGGATGCGGGGGCGGCGGATCGGGGTACGGGGACGGTGTGCGGCAAGTTACTCTCGATCGGTCCCGGTTTCGAGCCGCTCCCAGCGCGGCTGATCGATTCCGCCGGAATTTTCTTTACGCCCACGGCGCGGCATTTCGACCGCGGGTGGCACGAGCCGGACGGGGACGCGTTCAACCGCACCGAGTACGTTTTCGGCGCGTGCGCCGCGGCAGCGCTGTACCGCCGGGAGATGATCGAGGACGTCTCGATCGGCGGCGCCTTCTTCGATCCGGACTTTTTCGCGTACCGCGAAGACGCGGACGTGGCCTGGCGGGCGCAACTGCTGGGCTGGCGCTGCATCTACGCGCCGGCCGCGAGCGGGTGGCACGTGCGCACCATGATCCCGGGCAACCGCGCTTCCGTAGCGCCGGTGCTCAACATGCACTCGGTGAAGAACCGTTTCCTGATGCGGATCAAGAACGCAACCGGGGGACTGTACCGCCGCTGCTGGCTGCCGATGACGGCGCGCGACCTGGTGGTGCTCGGCGGATGCGTGTTGCGGGAGCCGCGCTCGCTGCCCGCGCTGTGGCGGGTGGCGCAGTGCTGGCGGCGGGCGTGGGAACTGCGCGGGGAGATCATGCGGCGGCGGCGCACCGGCGACGCGGAACTGGCGCGGTGGTTCCGCTTCGAAGCGGTCGCCGAACCGCTGGTCCCCGTGGTGGACGCCGGGAGCGCGGGCGCGGTGCTGGCCAGCGACGCCGCCTGACGCCTTGCGCCGATGCGCGCCGCGGGCGCGGGTTACACTAATGGTTCGCATTCTTCACCGTGAACGCCGTTGAGTTTCAAGACGTTTCCAAGAGCTACGCGATCTACGATTCGCCGGGCGACCGCCTCAAGGAACTGCTGTCGCTGAACCGGCTGAAGCGCCACAGGGATTTCTGGGCGCTGCACGATGTCAGCTTCGAGGTGCGGCGCGGCGAAACCTTCTGCATCGTGGGGGAGAACGGCTCGGGCAAGAGCACGCTGCTCCAGATGGTGGCCGGCATCCTGCATCCGACCTCGGGCGGCGTGAAGGTTAGCGGGCGGGTGGCGGCGCTGCTCGAGCTCGGCGCGGGGTTCAATCCGGAATTCAGCGGGCGCGACAACGTGTATCTGAACGGCTCGATCCTGGGGCTATCGACGCGGCAGATCGATCAGCGGTACGGCGAGATCACGGGGTTTGCGGAGATCGGCGACTTCATCGATCAGCCGGTGAAGACGTATTCGAGCGGCATGGTGGTCCGGCTGGCGTTCGCGGTGGCGATCAACGTGGACCCGGAGATCCTGCTGGTGGACGAAGCACTGGCCGTGGGCGACATCTACTTCCGGCAGCGCTGCATGCGCAAGGTGCACGAGCTCCGGCAGCGGGGCGTCACGATCCTGTTCGTCTCCCACGCGGTGAGCGACGTGAAGGCGATCGGGGACCGGGCGCTGTGGCTGGATCACGGGCGGCTGCGGGATATCGGGGAGCCGGACCGGATCGTCGGCAAGTACCTGGCGGCCATGACCGAGAAGGACTCGACGTATCTGCAAAAATCCGCCGCGGAACCGCGCGCGCGGCGGCGCGAAGCGGTGCAGGCGCCGGAGATCGTGGAGAGCATTCCCAACGTCGATCACCGCTTCGGCGACGGTCGCGCCGAAGTGATCGGGATCGCGGTGTACGACGAGCGCGGGCGTCCCGCCCACCTGCTCGAGCCGGCCTCGCGCATCCTGGTGCGGATCAGCGTGCGGGCGAAAGCGGATCTGCCCCTGCCCATCGCCGGGTTCATGCTGCGCAATCAGCTCGGGATGGATTTCGCGGGCACGAATACGGCGCGCGAAGGGCATCAGCTTGCCGCCATGCAGGAGGGCGATATCGTGACGGTGGATTTCCACGTGGACCTGCCGGAGCTGTATCCGGCGTCGTTCTCGTTTTCACCGGCGATTGCCGATGGGACCCTGATGGGCTATACCATGTGCGATTGGATCGATAACGCGCTGGTTTTGCAGATGAGCCGCGGCGAGCAACAGATCTACGGATACATTCACCTTCCCTGCCGGGTGGAGGTGAACGCGCGCATCGGGCCGGGCGCGCCGCTGGAGACACAGCTTGGCTGAATTCACGGGCGAGAGGCTGATTCCGGGGCAGGTCGATATCGACCTGCTCAACGAGCACATGGCGCGCTACACGTTCGCCGTGCGGCTGGCGCGCGGCAAGCGGGTGCTGGACGCCGGATGCGGCGCCGGGTACGGGAGCGCGGAACTGGCGCTGGTGGCCGAGCGCGTCACCGGCATCGACGTTGCGGCGGAAGCGGTCGAATACGCGCGAGCCCACTATACCGGAGGGAACCTCGCGTTCGAGCAGGCGAGCGCCACGTCACTCCCGTACCCGGACGCGTCCTTCGACCTGGTGGTGGCCTTCGAGATGATCGAGCACCTCGAGGACTGGCGCGGGTTTCTGGGCGAGGCGCGGCGCGTGCTGACCGCCTCCGGGCAACTGATCGTCTCCACGCCGAACCGCCTCTACTACACCGAATCGCGCGGGGTGCACGGCGCCAATCCTTTCCACGTGCACGAATTCGATTTTGCGGAATTCCGCGAGGAATTGCACGCGGTGTTCCCGCACGTTTCACTCTACCTGGAGAATCACGTCGAGGGCGTGGCGTTCACGCCCCACGAGCCGGGCAATACGGTGGAAGCGCGGCTGGATGCCGGGGAGACGGAGCCGGCGGAGAGCCACTTTTTCGTGGCGGTGTGCGCGCACCGTCCGCAGTTGGGCAATCCCGCGTTCCTCTACGTGCCGCGGTCGGCCAACGTGCTGCGGGAGAGAGAGCACCACATCGCGGCGCTCGAAAACGAACTGGCGCTCAAGGACGGCTGGCTCCAGCAGGCGCAGGCGGATCTGGCCGGGTTCGACCGCGAGCACCAGAAGCTCATGGCGCTGTTCCGCGAGCAGAAAGAGGAGTTGGAGAAGAGCAACCGCTGGGCCGAAGAGTTGAACGCGCTGGTGGCCGGGCGCGACGCCCGCATCCTCGACTTGCAGCAGGAGCTGGCGCGCGACCAGGAAAACGCGCTCAAAGTGGTGGAGGGCTACAACCGCAAGATCGCGGCGCTGGAACAGGAGAACCGGGAAAAGACGCAGTGGGCCGTGGATACGGAGAAGCGGCTTTCGGCGGAGATCGCGCGGCTTTCCGGGGAACTGGCGCTGGCGGTGGAGGCCATCGGGCGGACCGAGAAGGAACTGGAAGAGCGCACGGCGTGGGCCCTCAAGCTGGACCAGGAGAAGGGCGAACTGGAACAGCAGCTCGCCATGGTGCGGCTCTCGCGATGGGTGAAGCTCGGACGGAAGGTCGGGCTGGGGCCGGCTGTCTGACATGGCTTTTCTGAAACGCCTGCTGCGCGCGCTGCCGCTGCTGATCGCTTCGGTCTTCGTGATGCCGGTGAGTTTCCTGGCGCTGATTGCGGCGCAGGTGTTCCGGCGGCGGCGTCCTCTGGCCGCGTCGCGGGCGCCGCGGACGGACGCGGCCAGCGTGGTGATTCCGAACTGGAACGGGCGCGACCTGCTGGAAAAGTATCTGCCGAGCGTGGTCGCGGCCTTGGCGGGCAATCCGCGCAACGAAATCGTGGTGGCCGATAACGGCAGCGAGGACGGCAGCGCGGAGTTCCTGCGGGAGCGCTTCCCGCAGGTGAAGGTTGTCGCGCTGCCGAAGAACCTGGGTTTCGGCGGCGGGTCGAACGCGGGCTTCCGCGCGGCGTCGAACGACATCGTGGTGCTGCTGAACAGCGACATGCGGGTGGCACCGGACTTCCTCGCGCCGCTGCTCGAAGGGTTCCACGACCCCGAAGTTTTCGCGGTCTCCTGCCAGATCTTCTTTACCGACCCCGGCAAGCTGCGGGAAGAAACCGGGCTGACGCAAGGCTGGTGGCAGGATGGCGGACTGCGGGTGCGCCACCGCGACGATTCCGCGGTCACGGACCTGTACCCGTGCTTTTACGGCGGCGGGGGAAGCTGCGCGTTCGACCGCGCCAAATTTCTGGAGCTGGGCGGCTTCGATCCGCTGCTCGAGCCGTTCTATCTGGAAGACACGGACTTGGGGTACATGGCGTGGAAGCGCGGGTGGAAGGTGTACTATCAGCCGCGCAGCGTGGTCTATCACGAGCACCGCGGCACAATCGGGAAGAAGTTCACGCCGGAATTCATCCAGGACGTGCTGCGGAAGAACTATCTGCTGTGGTGCTGGAAGAACATCCACGAGGTGCGGCGGCTGGGCGCGCACTTTTTCTTCGCCTGGAGCGGCGCGTTTCTGGCCGTGCTGTTCGGGGAACTGCCGCTGCGGCCCAACCTGCGCGCCGTCTGGAAGGCGTTCCGGCAACTGCCGGGGGCGGTCCGCTCGCGGCGGCGCGCCCTGGCGCTGGCGGCGGAGAGCGATACGGAAGCGTTCCGGCGCCCGCTGGGCGGTTACTTCCGCGACCGCTTCCACCCGGAGGCTGCGCCGGACCGCCCGCGCGTGCTGTTCGTTTCGCCCTACCCGATCTGTCCGCCGGTGCACGGCGGCGGGGTCTTCATGTACCAGACGCTCCGCGAGATGACGCGGCTGGCCGAGGTGCACGTGCTGGAGCTGCTGGATTGGCCGGCGCAGGAGGAGGCCAACCGAGAGCTGCGCGGCTTCTGCGCGAGCGCCGAGTGGCTGGTGCGGCCCAGCGGCAACCCGCCGGGAATGGGATCGGTGGAGCCGCACGCCGTGCGCGAGTTCGCCAACCCGGACCTCGAGTGGCTGATCCACCGGCAGATTTATACGAAGCGGATCGACGTGGTGCAGCTCGAATATACACCGATGGCGCAGTACCGGGGCGAGTACCGCCGGATTGTAAACGCGCTGTTCGAGCACGACGTGTACTTTCAGTCGATCGGGCGCGGTCTGGGCCACGCGATCGGACTGGGGGAAGGGCTCAAGGCGCGGTTCGAGTATCTGCGGGCGCTGCGCTACGAACTCGGCGTGCTCCCCGGGTTCGATCAGGTGCAGGTGTGTACGCCGGCCAACCGCGACTTCCTGCTCGGCTTTCTGCCGGGAATCGGGGAGCGGCTGCGCGCCGGGCTGCGCGCCGGGATCGACACCACGCGGTACGAATTCCGCCCGCGCGGGCGGGAGCCGCTGACCATGCTGTTTCTGGGAAGCTGGCGGCACGATCCAAACCGGGTGGCGGTGGAATGGTTCGTGCGCAACGTGATGCCGCGCATCCTGATCGCCGAACCGGAGGCGCGGCTGGTGATCGCCGGGAGCGATCCGCCGCCGGAACACACCTATGCCGATTACGCCGGGCACCTGGACATGCTGGGGTTCGTCGAGGATGTGCGGGAGCCGCTGGCGCGCTACGCGCTGTTCGTGTGCCCGATCCTGAGCGGGAGCGGGGTGCGGGTCAAGCTGCTCGAGGCGTTCGCCGCGGGCATCCCGGTGGTATCGACGCGGGTGGGAGCCGAGGGGCTGGCGGGGAAGGACGGAGAGGTTTGCGCGCTGGCCGACGATCCGGCGGAGTTCGCGGCGCGCACGCTGGCGCTGCTGCGCGATCCCGAAGCGGCCGCGGCGATGGCGGAACGCGCCCGCGCCGAGGTCGTGGCGAACTGGGATATGGCGGCGATTACGGCCCGGCTGGTGGAGAGCTACCGCGCGCTGATGCGGGAGAAGCGGCGGTGAGCTATTTACCTTTCAGGTCGCGCTTGATGCGGCTTACAATGCCGGAGGCGGTACGGTCGAGTTCCTTCGAGGATGTGTTCTTGGGGAGGGCGTACGCCGACCACAGGACCTGTTTCGATTTGGCGTCCACGATGAACAGCATGCCCTTGGCGCGTCCGAAAGTAGAGTTGACCGATGGGTCTTTGAGCTTATTCACGGTGTCGGTCAACATGCCGAGCGGATCACTGCTATCGTCGCCGGCAGCGGCCATGTCCATTTTCGCTTTGTCGCCTTTGGCGGGTTTGGCCGGTTTGTCTGCCGTGCCGGATTTCGCCGGGGCGGGGGTCTTGTCGGACTTATCGGTCGCCTCCGCCGCCGGTTTCGCTTCGTCGGGCGGCGGGAAGAGTTCGTCCAACTTGGCCTGGAAGCCTTCGCCGATCTGGTCGGTGAGGATGGCGTCCGCCAGTTTCGGATCGGTCACCACCTGGAAGATGCCGTCGTTGGTGAGGCGGTTGGCGAGGTACTGGTCGAAGCCTTTCGGCATCTTCAGCAGGTACACGTTGTGTACCGCGGAGAGACCGGCCGCGGAGGCCACCGCCGCCGCGCTCAGCACGAGGATCGCCAGGCGCTTCATAGAGTCCATAATATCCAGACGCGGGGCGCCCCGGAAAAGTCGGAGGGCAGCGGCAAATGTATAAGAGCCTGTCGATTACCGTAATCATCCCGTGCCTCAACGAGGAACAGGGCGTGGAGAAGATCCTGCGCGCGATGCCCGAATTCGTCGATGAAGTCGTGGTGGTGGACAACAATTCGACGGACCGCACGAGCGAGGTGGCGGCGGCCCTGGGGGCGAAGGTGGTGCGCGAGGAGGTCCGCGGCTACGGGCGCGCGTACAAGCGCGGGTTCGCGTCCGCCACCAGCGACCTGATCATCACGCTGGATGGCGACCACTCCTACCCGGTGGACGCGCTTTCCTACCTGGTCGAAGCGTTCCTCCACCTGGAGGTCGATTTCCTGAACGCGTCGCGTTTTCCGGTGCGCGACGCGCGGGCGATGAGCTTCAAGAACAAGTTCGGCAACCTGGTGCTGTCGCTGGTTATGTCGGTATTGTTCTTCCGCTGGATCCGCGATTCCCAATCCGGGATGTGGGTATTCCGGCGCGCGATTCTCGAGGGCATGAAGCTCGAAAGCGACGGCATGGCGTTCAGCGAAGAGATCAAGATCGAGGCCGTAATCCATCCGCGGGTGCGTTTCGGCGAGATCTCGATCCAATACTCGTCGCGCGTCGGAGAAACCAAGCTCAACCCCTGGCGCGACGGCGTGCAGAACATTCTGTTCCTGCTCAAGAAGCGCTTCCTGCGATGATCACCGCGATCGTGCCGGTCTTTAATGGCCGCGAATACCTGCGCCGGCTGCTGGATTCGCTGGATGCGCAATCGCTGCCGGCGGAGGAGGTCCTGGCGATCGACAACGGGTCGAGCGACGGGGCGCCGGAGTTGGCCCGCGAGCGCGGAGCGCGCGTGATCCCGATGGGGCGCAACGCCGGTTTCGCGGCGGCGGTGAACCGCGGGATCCGGGAGGCGCGCGGCGAGTGGCTGGCGATTCTCAATAGCGACGTGGAATTGGCGCCGGACTACTTCGAGCGGCTGGTCGCGAGCGGCGCGCCCTTCGCGACCGGTTGCATCCGCAGCCCGCGGGGCACGCTCGACGGCACCTTCGACCTCACCACGCGCGCCGGTACGACGTGGCGCGCGGGTGCGGGGATGGCGGATGGAGCGCCGTTCGACCGCGCCCGCGAGATCGAGTCGCCGCCGTTCACCGCGGTGCTCGCGCGGACGGAGGTTTTCGCCCGCGCGGGGCTGCTCGAGGAGCGCTTCGAGTCCTACCTGGAGGACGCCGAATTCGGTATGCGGTGCGCGCGGCTGGGCATTCGCGGACGCTACGTGCCGGAGGCGCGCGCGGTTCATCTGGGCAGCGCGACGCTGGGCAAGTGGCATCCCGAGACGGTGCGGCGGATCGCGCGCAACCAGCTTTTTCTCGCCGCGCGGCATCTGCCGCGGACGTGCTGGTGGAGCGTGCTGATCGGGCAGTTGCTGTGGGGCGGGGTGGCGCTGCGCCACGGCAGGGGGCTCGCCTGGCTGAGGGGGAAGCGGGAGGGATTGCGCGGATTCCGCTTCGCCGCGGATGCGCCGTGCGCCGTGGAGCAGGCGCTCCGCGCGAACGAGCGATTCATCCGGGAGACGGCCCGCGGCTGGTACTGGAGGCTGTATTTTCTGCTCACCCGTGGGACAAAGTGACACATGGCTCCGTCCGGCATCATCATCGTGACTTATAATTCGGGCGCGGAAATCGGCGCTTGTCTGGATGCGGCGCGGCGAACCGGGGCGGATATTGTCGTGATCGACAACGCTTCGCAGGACGGCACGCAGGAGGAAGTGAGCCGGCGCGGAGTGCGGCTGATCGCCAATCCGCAGAATCGCGGATTCGCCGCGGCGGTCAATCAGGGCTTCGCGGAATTGAGCAACCCGTACATTCTGTTACTGAATCCCGACGCCGAACTGTTGGGCGGGCTGGAGTCGCTGCGCGCCGCCTGCGACCTGCCCGGCGCGGCGGGCGCGGGCGGGTGTCTCGTGGATGCGGCCGGGCGTCCTCAGACCGGGTTCATGGCGCGCCAACTGCCGACGCCCGCCGCACTGGTTTTGGAATTACTCTTGCTAAACCGGGTCTGGAAAAACAATCCGGTCAACCGGCGCTACCGTCTGCTGGGACGGGACTATTCGACGCAGTTCGCGGTCGAACAACCGGCGGGCGCATTTTTTATGGTGCGCCGCAGTGTGTGGGAGCAGTTGGGCGGCTTCGACGAAGGTTTTTACCCGCTCTGGTTCGAGGACGTCGATTTTTGCCGCAGGGTGAAAGAGGGCGGATGGATACTCTACTTCGTGCCGCAAGGGATTGCGCGTCACAGTGGAGGCCATTCGATCCGCAGGCTCGGAGTAGAGAAGCGGCGTGTTTATTGGTATCGTAGTTTACTTAGGTACTCATTTAAGCACTTTGGCCGTGGGGCACAGCGGGTGGTGTGTGCCGCGGTGATTTTGGGGAGCATCCTGCGCGGCATCGGAGAATCGGTGCTCGGAGGGAGTCTCGAGCCCCTTGCGGGATACGGGAGGGTGATCCGGCTCGCGGGGCGAAGTCTGGTCAGCGGTTCTGAGCCATAAGTTCGTTGTACATCCTGAGTTGTTCAGGTTCTGGTGCATGGCGCAAAACGACGTCGTATCCGTCACGATCGTGACCTATAATAGCGGCCGCTTCATCAAGCGCTGCCTCGAATCCGTTCTGGCGCAACGGTACCGGGACAAGGAGATCATCGTCGTCGATAACGCATCGACCGACGGGACGATCGACATCCTCGAACAGTTCGAAGACCGCTGCCGGATTCACTACAACGAAGAGAACATCGGCTTCGCCGCGGCGCAGAATCAGGCGATCCGGCTCTCCGGCGGCGAGTGGGTGATGACCCTGAACCCGGACGTGCTGCTGCTGCCGAATTTCATCCAGGCGCTGGTCGACGCGGGGCAGTTCGATGCCAAGATCGGGACGGTGTGCGGCAAGCTGCTGACCATGACCAGCCACTTCGAGATTCCGGAGAAGCCGGTGGTCGATTCGACCGGGATCTATTTCAACCCGATGCTGCGCCACCTGGACCGCGGCAGCCAGGAAGTGGATAACGGGCACTATTTGCAGTACGAGTACGTCTTCGGCGCCACCGCGGCGGCGGCGCTGTACCGGCGCGCGATGATCGACGATATTTCGCTCGACGGCGAGTTCTTCGATAGCGATTTCTTCGTGTACCGGGAAGACGCCGACGTGGCGTGGCGCGCCCAGTTGATGGGTTGGAAGTGCCTGTACGCGCCGTACGCGCGCGGCTATCATGTGCGCAAGGTGCTGCCCGGCAACCGCCGCGCGCTGCCGCCGGAAATCAACATGCACTCGGTGAAGAACCGGTTCCTGATGCGGATCAAGAACATCTCGCCGGATCTCTACCGCCGCAACTGGTTTTCGATCGCCGCCCGCGACTTGACCGTGGTGATGTGCTGCCTGTTGTGGGAGCACTCTTCGCTGAAGGCGTTCTGGTACCTGGGGCGGAATCTGCGCCGCGTGCTCGGCAAGCGCCGCGCGATTCAGGCGCACCGCCGCGTGGACGATCGCTACATGGCCGCGTGGTTCCAATACCGTCCGGTGAGCCACCAGGCGCCCAAAAAGATGGCGCGCATGCTTTCGCGCTCCGAAACCGCCAAGACGTAGTGCGCATCGCCCTGCTCGGCACCCGCGGCATTCCGGCCAGCTACGGCGGCTTCGAGACGTTCGCCGAGGAGTTGGGAACGCGTCTTGCGGAGCGCGGCCACGAGGTCACCGTCTACTGCCGCGAGCGCGCCCCCGGCCCCGTGTATCGCGGGGTGCGCCGCTGCTACCTGCCGAGCGTGCGGCACAAATACTTCGAGACCATCACCCATACCGCTCTGAGCACGCTGCATCTGCTCTTGCGGCGCGCCGATGTCGCGCTGTATTGCAACGGCGCCAACGCGGTGTTCACCCTCTGGCCGCGGCTGACGGGCATCCCGGTGGCGCTCAACGTGGACGGCATCGAGCGCAAGCGCAAGAAGTGGAACGCGATCGCGCGCGCCTGGTATCTGGTCTCCGAGCGGCTGACCACGTTCTGCCCGAGCAGCGTGATTACCGACGCGCGCGCCATTCAGGATTACTACCTGGAGCGCTACGGGCAGCGCAGCACGTTCATCCCCTACGGGGCGCCGGTGGGGAAAGTCGCAACCGGCGAGGCGCTCGCGCGGCTGGGACTCGAGCGCGGACGCTACTTCCTGTACGTCAGCCGGATGGAGCCGGAGAATCATCCGTTCGAGGTCCGCGCGGCGTTCGAGGAGGTGGAGACGCCGCTGCATCTGGCGCTCATCGGCGACGCGCCGTACGCGGACGAATACATCCGGCGGGTGCGCGCCACGAGCGATCCGCGGATCGTGATTCCGGGGGCGATTTACGGCGACGGGTACCACGAGTTGCAGTCGCACAGCTTCGCGTACGTCCATGCCACGGAAGTGGGCGGGACGCATCCGGCGCTGATCGAAGCCATGGGGCGCGGCGCGCTGGTGCTCTACCGCAATACGCCGGAAAACGCGGAGGTGGCCGGCGGCGCGGGCATCCCCTTCGAGCCGGAGACGCTGGCGGACGCGATGCGGCTCGCGCTGGCGATGCCGGAAGCCGAACGCGACGCCCTGCGGCGCAAAGCGGAGCAGCGGGTGCGCGAGCACTACTCGTGGGACGCGGTGACGACCGAGTACGAAACGCTGCTGGCGTCACTGGCCGGGTAGGACGGGTACACTACGGGAATGACCAGACTCGCCGGCATTCTGCTTGCCGCCTCATTCACTCTTACGGCGGCCGATAAAGTTACCGTGCTGCGCGCCGCGCGGCTTTTCGACGGCACGGGTGACCGCGTCGTCTCGCCCGCGGTGGTGGTGGTCACGGGGAGCCGGATTACCGCCGCCGGTTCGTCCGTCGCGGTGCCCGCGGGAGCCGACGTCATCGAGCTTGGGGACGTGACTCTGCTGCCGGGGATGATGGACGCCCACACGCATCTCTCGATGCCGTTCGAGCGCGATTACCGCAACCAGATGATCGGCGCGATCACCAAGCCGGTGAGCGAGCGCACGCTCGACGCCGTGGAGAACGCGCGCCGCACTCTCATGGCCGGTTTCACCACGGTGCGCGACCTGGGGTCGGCCGATTTGATCGACGTGGGGCTGCGCAACGCCATCAACGGGGGCAAGATTCCCGGACCGCGGATGCTGGTCAGCGTGCACGCGCTGGGATCGACGGGCGGCCACTGCGACCCCCTGGCGGGCGCCGCGCCGGGCGTGTTCGGCCGCGAGTCCGGCGTCACCGACGGTGTGATCAACAGTCCCGACGACGCGCGGCGCGCGGTCCGCTACAACGTCAGCCACGGCGCCGACGTGATCAAGACCTGCGCCACGGGGGGCGTGCTGTCGCTGGCCGACGACGTGGACGTGCCGCAGTTGACGCAGGAGGAACTCGACGCGGTGGTGACCGAAGCCCACGAACTGCGGCGCAAGACCGCCGCCCACGCCCACGGCGCGGCCGGGGCGAAGCGGGCCATCCGCGCGGGCATCGACTCGATCGAGCACGGCACCTTTCTCGACGATGAAGCACTGGACATGATGAAGGCGCACGGTACCTACTATGTGCCGACCCTGATGGCGATCGAGGGCGTCAAGGAGATGATCCAGGACGGCTACCTGCCGCCATCGCCAAGGGCGTGAAGATCGCGGTGGGCACGGACGCCGCGGTGTATCCGCACGGACGCAACGCCGGCGAACTGGTGCGGCTGGTCGAACTCGGCATGGCGCCCGCCGCCGCGCTGCGCGCCGCCACCAGCGTGGATGCGGACCTGCTGGGTATCACCGCCCGCACCGGTACGGTGGAAGCCGGCAAACTGGCCGACCTGGTCGCCTGCCCGGGGAATCCGCTGGAGGACATCCACAAGGTGGAGAAGATCCGGTTCGTGATGAAAGAGGGCGTGGTCTACCGGCGGGATTAGAGCCTCCCCCGAGCCGTATCAGATTTGTTAATATCGGGATTACTGTGTCCAGCATCTATCTGGCCCTGTTGGCGCCGAAGTCGCCGGCCGAGCGCCTGATTCAAAACGCCTTCAACAACCCGTTTGCTGGAGTCCATCAATTGGCCTGGTTTGACTGGGCCATGATGATCCCTTACTTCACCGTACTGATCATCCTTTCCATCTACGGGTTACACCGCTACGACGTCATCCGCACCTACTTCAAGTACCGCAAGCACGCCCAAAACGGACCGCTGAAGCATTGGGACCAACTGCCGCCGGTCACGATCCAGTTGCCGATTTACAACGAGCGCTACGTGGTCGAACGGCTGGTGGAAGAGTGCTGCAAGATCGAGTATCCCAAGGATCTGCTGCAGATCCAGGTGCTGGACGATTCGACCGACGATACGGCGGCGTATGCCGAAGCGATCGTCGAACGCTACCAGGCGCTGGGGTACCCGATCGTTTATAAGCACCGCACGAACCGCCACGGCTTCAAAGCCGGCGCTCTGCAGGCCGGGCTGGAGACCGCGACCGGCGAATTCGTCGCCGTGTTCGACGCCGATTTCTGTCCGCCGGCGGATTTCCTGGTGCGCACGATCGACCACTTCACCGATCCGAAGGTGGGGGTGGTGCAGACCCGCTGGAGCTACCTCAACAAGGACTACAACTTCCTCACCGAAGTGGAGGCGATGCTGCTCGACGGGCACTTCATCCTCGAGCACGGCGCGCGTTCGCGGGCGGGATACTTCTTCAACTTCAACGGTACGGCGGGCATCCTGCGCAAGTCCATGATCGCCGACGCCGGCGGCTGGCAGCACGACACCCTCACGGAGGATTCCGACCTGAGCTACCGGGCGCAGCTCAAGGGCTGGCGCTTCGTGTACATGCCGGGTCTGGATTGCCCGAGCGAGCTGCCGGTAGAGATGCACGGGTTCCAGGTGCAGCAATCGCGCTGGGCCAAGGGGCTCACGCAGGTGGCCAAGAAACTGCTGCCCTCGATTCTGAAGGCGCCGATCCCGAAGCGCGTGAAAGCCGAGGCGTTTCTGCACCTGACGCCGAACATCTCGTACCCGCTGATGATCGTGGTCAGCGCCCTGATGTTGCCGGTGATGATCGTGCGCTTCTACATGGGCGTTTGGCAGATGCTGTTTCTGGACCTGCCGCTGATCGCCGCCAGTTTCTGGTCGATTTCGCTGTTCTACGTGGTGGCGCAGCGGGAACTGTACCCGAAGAACTGGAAGCGCAGCGTGTTCATGCTGCCGATGCTGATGGCGGTCGGGGTCGCGCTCACCATCATCAACACGCGCGCCGTGCTGGAGGCGCTGTTCGGAGTGGAGACCAGCTTCGTGCGTACGCCCAAGTACGCGATCGGCGAAAAGCCCATGAAGCTGGAGAACAAGAAGTACCGGCGGCGGAGCGGGTGGCTGCCCTACGCGGAACTCGCGGTCGGCACGTACTTCCTGGGGATGACGGTTTTCGCCATCTCGATCTACAACTTCTTCTCCCTGCCGTTCCTGCTGCTCTTCGTCTTCGGGTATTACTGGGCGGGCTTCTCGACGCTGTACCAGGAATACCAGTCGAAGCTGCGGTGGCTGAAGGCGCACAAGCTCGAACTGGCGCGCCAGGTTTAGGTGCGGAGCAGTTCGACGATTTCGCGGAACAGGTTGCTCTTGAGCTCGTAGCGTTGCGGCCCGCGGGTGATGTAGCGGACCTGCACCTCGAGTCCGGTGGTCCCCGGACGCAGATCCACGGCGGGTTTGGCGGAAAAGGCGCGGGTGCCGTATTGGCGGGTGATCCGCTCCCAATCGCGCTCCGCCTGCGCGGCGTCGGCTCCGGTCTGGCGCTCGACGGCCGCGCCGATCTTCTCCGCGGTGGCGTAGGGGTCTAATCCGGGCGGAATCGTCACCTGCAACTCGTCCCAAAGCCATTGGCCGGCGGTGGAGAAATTGAACCAGTGTCCTTCGATGGCGAAGCTGTTCATGAAGGAGACGCGGCGTCCGGTGGGATGGCCGGTGTTGGTCCAGTTGCCCATTTCGAGCAGGACGGTTTTGAAGATCCCGATTTCGATCACTTCGCCGCCGACTCCGCGAATCTCGACCCAATCGCCGATGCGGACGCCGTTTCGCCCCATGAGCACGAACCAGCCGATGAAGGCTACGACGAAATCCTTGAGGACCACGGTGAGTCCCGCGCCGGCGAACCCGATCACCGTGGATGTCTGGCCCGGGGTTCCGAACACGAGGAGCAGGATCGCGCCGGCGGCCGTCAGTCGCACCGCGAGGGACACGAGGAAGCGTTGCTGATGGTCGCGGTGGCGGTCGGCGGGATCGCGCAGGGCGCGCTGCGCGGCGGACTCGATCAGCACGGCGGCGAGCAGGATCCCGAAGACCAGGGCGAGGGAGCGAAGCAGGATGCGTGCCACGGCGCTGCGCCGGGTATCGAGCAGCCCGGTCCAGGTTTTGTAGGAGTCCGCAAGCTGGGTGCAGTCCTGGATGCGGCCATCGAGTTCGGTGAGAGTCTTGCGCTGGTCGGAGAGGTTGCGCAGGCGGGCGAGCATGGCCGCCGGGTCCTCGTCCTGGGTGTCGTCGGCCGAGGAATCGTCCTGGGTGCCGCTGTCGTCCGCGGCGGGCAGCGGCTTCTGCGCGATGAGGGCTTCGAGGCCGGCGTGTTCGCGGGTGAGCGCGGCGGAGCGCGCCTGGGCCTGCTGCCGCGCGGCGTCTACCTGCGATTGGCGATCGCCGAGGGAGCGCCAGGCGGCGAACTGCTCCGCGATGGTGCCCATGGGCATGGCCGCCGGCGGATGGACCGCTGCGGCGACCTGCTGCGCGGCCTGGTGCTCGGTCATGGCGCGCTCGAGGGCGGCGTGCGGATCGCCGCCGGCGCGCTCGAGGTCGGCCTGCGCGTCCTCGAGCTCGTCCTGATCGAGCGCGAGTTGCGCCTGGGCCAGTTCGTTGGCGTCGGCCGCGTTCTTGGGCAGCTTGTCGATCTTCGCCTGGGCCGCGGTCACGGCGGCCTGCGCCTGGGCGAGCCGCGCGCGCAATTTATCGATCTCGCCGCCGGCGGGTGGACGCGCGCTGGAGGCGTCGCGCACCGCGCTGGCGAACGCCTGGTCGAGTTCGTGATCGGCGATGCGCGCCGCCTCGCCGGCCAGTTCCTGCTCGCGCGCGGTCTCGGCGATGGAGGCCATCTGGCGCGCGGTATCCAGCAGGCGCCGGTCGATGGTCCCCGCGGCTGGAGCGGGAGCGCGCAGCGTGGCAGCCTCGCGGCCGAACCAAAGCGCGGCGAGCGTGCCCGCCAGGAGAGTACCGAAAATCACCGCCGAGATTTTTGCCGATCGCCGCATGTTCACTGTCCGCTCATTTGAAGGTAGTACACTCGAAGGGCATGAAGCGTCTCCTGGTGATCGCGGGCGCCATAGTCGCGCTGCTGGTGGTCGCTCTGGCCGCCGTTCCCTTCCTGGTGGACCCGAACCGGTTCCGCCCGATGCTGGAGCAAAAACTTTCGGAAGCCATGGCGCGCGAGGTGCGGCTGGGGGACCTCAAGCTCTCCATTCTGCGCGGATCGGTCACCGCCTCCGACCTCTCGATCTCCGACGATCCGGCATACAGCAGATCGGCCTTCATCCGGGCGTCGTCGCTCGCGGTTGGAGTCGAACTGTGGCCGCTGATCGCGTCGCGCCAGTTGCATGTGACCGGGTTGACGATCGAGCAGCCGCGCATCGCCCTGATCCAATCGGCCGACGGGGAGTGGAACTTTTCGAGCCTCGGCGGCAAAAGCAAGGGCAGGACGAAGGCTCCCTCCGCGGCGCCGTCCGGGGACGAGCAGGAACTGGCGTTGCGCGTGAACCTGATCCGCATCACCGGAGGGGAGCTATCGCTGGCGATGCCGGGCGCGCACGAGCGCCCGCTGGTTTTGAAGGACGTCGACATCGAGGTGCGGGATTTCTCCGCCGCGAGCGAGTTCCCGTTCAGCCTGAAGGCTAAAGTGGCCGGAGGCGGGACGATCGCGCTCGACGGCAAGGCGGGGCCGCTGAATGAAACCGACACGGCGGCGAGTCCGCTTTCGGCCAGCCTCAAGATCGATGGGCTCGACCTCGCCGGCAGCGGGCTGAACCAGCACGCACCCGCGCTGGCCGGCATCCTGTCGCTGACCGGCGATGTGCGCGGCGACGGCACCATGGCGCACATCCGGGGCAAGATCCAGGCGGAAAAACTGCGGTTGGCGCGCGATGGCACGCCCGCGTCGAAAGCGGTCGGGTTCGATTTCGCCGCCGACCACAACCTGCGCCGCCGCGCCGGACGGTTATCTCGCGGGGAGATCCACATCGGCGCGGCGCCGGCGAGCCTCACCGGCACGTACGCGCCGGCGGGCGATTCCTACGCGCTGGATATGAACCTCGACGCGAGCAGCATGGCGGTGGATGAACTGAGCGCCATGCTGCCGGCGATGAATGTGGTGCTGCCGCGGGGATCCTCGCTGAAAGGCGGTACGGCGAGCGCGAAAATCTCGGTCCAGGGTCCGCTCGACCGGCTGGTGACGGCGGGCACGCTCTCGCTCGACAACACGACGCTGGCGAACTTCGACATGGGGCGCAAGCTCTCCTTCATCGCCGGACTCGCCGGCATCAGCACCAGCGGCGATACGGCCATCCAGACGCTGGGTGCGAATGTGCAGTACGGACCTGAAGGCGGGCGGGTCGATAACCTGCAGCTCATCGTACCCTCGATCGGGAATCTGGACGGCGCAGGCACGGTCAGCCCGGCCAACGATCTGGCGTTTCAGATGCGCGCCACGGTCAAGGGTCTGGCGGTGCCGTTCACGGTCGCGGGTCCGGCCACGGAACCCAGTTTCCGCCCCGACGTCAAGGGCATGGCGAAGGACGAAGTCAAGGGCCTGCTCAAAGGCATCCTCGGCGGCAAGTGACGGAGAGCCCTTTGGCGGCGTGGGAGCAGGTCCTGCGCTACCGGCGCTTGCGGTGGCGCCGCGGACGTGCGGGCGCTTCTTCGGCAGGGACCGTCTGCGCCGCCGGGGAGTCGAGCTTGCTGAGGATGCGGTCGCGGATCCAGTGCTCGTCCCACCACTCGACCGGGTTGATCTGCACGCCGTCCACCTGCATGCTGAAGTGGACGTGCACGCCGCCGGCGAGACCGGTGGCGCCGGCGATGCCGAGGCTCTGGTCTTTCGTCACCATATCCCCCACCTTCACTTCGATGCGGCTGAGATGGCCGTAGATGGATTGCAGCCCATAGCCGTGGTCCACCACGACGCAGTTGCCGTAGATGCCGAGGTTATCGGCCCACACCACGCGCCCGTCGTTGGCCACATGCACGGGGGCGGTCGCGGTGTCGGAGAGATCGAAGCCGAGATGCACCTGCTGGTCCACTTTATTGCCGTGATAAATGTAGTTGCGCACGTCGGCGAACATGGATTCCTCCTTGCCCCAGTGGAGGAACGGGCCGTGCCAGAGGATCTTCTCCTCGGTCTTGAAGCGCAAATCGGCAAGCTGCCGGTTGTTCTTGCGGCGCATATCGCCGTTGATTTTCAGGAAGCGCGAGAGGAGGTCCGGACCGGGCGCGAGGGTGCCGTCAGGATCGATCTGGTTGACGAGTTTCTGCATGAGCGCGTCGTCGATGGGAAAATCGCGCACGCGGAATTTCCTGGCCTTGAGGCGGAACCAGAAGGGCGCGGTGGCCTCGGCGCCGGCCTGGTTGCGGGCGTAGACGAGCGGCGTGACGTTGTCCGGCAGGTCCCACGGGTATGCGAAAAACGCGAACCGCACGCCGGGCTGATCCGGCATCGGAAAACTGCGGAAAGTGTAGGGTCCGACCTTGACGCCGGCTTCCGTCCATGAGCCGGATGGGGTGAGCAGGGCGAGCTCCATGCCGCCCTGGTTGATGTAGTGCTGCGCGTCGTCGGGCGCTACGCGCGGGGGCGCGAGCACGACCTTGACGGGCAGCGACGCGGTGTCCGTGCTGCCGCGGAAATCGTCGGCCACGGCTTCCACCACGATGCGGGCGTCGCCTTCCTTCAGGTTGGGCGCCTTGCTCTTGCCGGCGTCGAAGGAGACGGTCCGGTCCGGTTGGTGGCGGTGGATGAAGATGCGGTGAGCGGGGAAGGACTGCTCGATCAGCGGGTAGCGCGCGCCGCCCTGCTCGATGACCGCCGTGATGCGGCGCACGCCGTGGGGATTGGCGATGGTGGCCCGCACGGGCGTCGAAGCGCCGACCACCTGGACGGCGGGATCGATGGAGATTTTGCTCGGCGCCGACACTACGAATAGGGCGACCGTTCCCACGATCGCCAGAATAAGAACCGCGATGATTGCTTTCACTGTTTCTTGACCCAGGAATCCAGCCACTCGATGAAGGTCTTGTACCAGAGCACCGAGTTTTGCGGCTTGAGCACCCAGTGCCCTTCGTCGGGAAAGACCAGCAGTTTCGAGGGCACCTTCTGCAACTGGAGCGCGGTAAAGAGCTCCAATCCCTGATTGTACGGCACGCGGAAATCCTGTTCGCCGTGAATCACCAGGGTCGGTGTTTTAAAGTCCTTGACGTAGGTGCTGGGCGACCATTTCGCATAATCCTCGGGCTTGTCCCAGGGCGTGCCGCCGAACTCCCACAGGGGGAACCAGAGTTCCTCGGTGGCGCCGAATTCGCTGGTGAGGTCGTAGACGCCGGCGTGGGCGATGAGGGCTTTGAAGCGCTGCGTATGGCCGAGGATCCAATCCACCATGTAGCCGCCGTAACTGCCGCCGGCCGCGGTCATGCGGGAGGCGTCGGCGAAGGGCATATCGGACACGATGTAGTCGGCCACGGCCATCAGGTCGTCGAAGGCGCGCCCGCCCCAGTCCTGGTTGATGTCGTCCACGAACTTCTGGCCGTACCCGGTGCTGCCGCGTGGATTGGGCATGACCACGACGTAGCCGGCCGCGGCGAACACCTGCGCGTTCCAGCGGTAGGTCCAGTTGTGTCCCCAATAGCCTTGCGGACCGCCGTGAATCAGCATGAGGACGGGATACTTTTTGGCGGGGTCGAAATCCGGCGGCTTGACAAAAAAGCTCTGCACCTTGGCGCCGTCGGCGCCGTCCACCCAGAAGTCGTCGAGGCGGGACATCTGGTGGGCGGCGAGCACATCGTCGTTCAGGCGGGTGAGGGCGACGGCGGCGCCGCCGGTGCTGGATGCGCGGTAAATCTCGACCGGGGCGGCGCCGGATTGCTGGGTGTAGACCATGGTGTGGCCGCCGCGGGTCAACTGCATGTCGTCGAGTTCGTTGTCGCCGGTGGCGGCGATTTTGACCGCACCGCCGGAGAGCGGAATCACCTGGATGGCCTGCCGTCCGCGGTCATTGGTGGTAAAGAAGAGGCTGGTGGAATCGGGATACCAGGCGAAGCTGTTGACCCAGCGGTCCAGGTTCTCGGTCAGGTTCACCACTTTGCCGGTGCCGCGCTCGAGGGTCATCAGACGCCAGCGGTCGCTTTCGTATCCCGCGCGCAACTGCGCCCGCCATGCGATGTACTTGCCGTCGGGCGAGTAACGCGGATTGCTGTCGCCGCCCGGGGTGATGGTGATTTTGCGGGGCGCGCCCCCGGCGAGCGAGACCACGTACAGGTCGCTGTTGGTGCTGGCGGCGGGCACGGCTTCGGCGTTCATCACGTAGCAGACCTCCTGCCCGTCCGGCGCGATATCGTAATCGTCGCCGCCGCCGAGCGAGAAGGGCGGCACATCGCGGGCTCCCGGGGTCAGGTCGCGGGGGACGCCGCCGTCGAGCGCCACAGCGAGCAGGTGGGTGCGGCGGCGGGTCTGCCAGGCGGTCCAGTGGCGGTAGAGCAACTCGGTGTAGATGCGCGCCTTGGACCTGGCCGAACGGTCGGTCTCGATCTGTTTCTGGTTGCAGGCGTTGTCCGCGCCGCACTCGGGGTACACGCTGCTGGTGAAGACGAGGGTTTTGCCGTCGGCGGAAACGATCTGCCCATCGGCTTCGGTGGCCAGGTTGGTGACCTGTTTGGCGTTGCCGCCGTCGGGATCCATCAGCCAGATTTGGGACGAGCCGGCGCGGCTGGAAATGTAGGCGATGCGGCGGGAATCGGGAGACCAGCGCGGCCGGGAATTGGTTTCCCCGTCGTGGGTGATCTGGCGGGGCGGGGCGCCGCCTTCGAGGGGCACGATCCAGATCTGCGACGGCTTGCTATTGGCGGCCAGGTCCACGGTTTGCACGGAGAACGCAACCCACTTCCCGTCCGGCGACACGGCGGGATCGGCGACCCGCTTCAGCGAGAGCAGCGCGTCCACATCGAAGGGCTTCCGCTGCGCGAAGAGCATCGCGGCTGAAAGCATCACCAGCAGGGTAGTGCGCACCATATGACCGATTGTAACCGTCCGCGCGGGCGGCGCCCGGAAATCTACGGCGCCTTTGCCGCCGCTCCTCCGGGCTGACCCGGCGGGGCCATCCCACCTTGCCCCACAACCCCCACCAGTCCTGGGGCAATTCACCCGCAGGGTGACTTCGTGTGGCGAATTCCGACGATTTTATTCACATTCTGTGGCCTTTTCGCACAATTGCGTGTGGCAGTTGACGTGCATGAACGGCTTTTGGCCAAACAGGAGAGCTGCACCCATGGACAACCCGTCCCTCACGATCATCGACAATCGCACGGATAAGACGTATACCCTGCCGATCCACGATGGCACGATCCGCGCAATGGATCTGCGCCAGATCAAGACCGGGCCGGAGGATTTCGGCCTGATGACCTATGACCCCGCCTTCATGAACACCGCCTCATGCCAGAGTGCGGTCACGTACCTGGACGGCGACCGGGGAATCCTGCGGTATCGGGGCTACCCGATCGAGCAGCTTGCGGAGAACTGCACCTTCCTGGAGGTAGCCTACCTGTTGTTGCACGGCGAACTCCCGACGTCCGCCGAACTCGACGGGTGGAACGAGGAAGTGATGCGCCACGTTCTGGTGCACGAGAACGTGAAGAAGTTCATGGACGGCTTCCATCACGATGCGCACCCGATGGGCATCCTGATGTCCACCGTAGCGGCGCTCTCCACGTTCTACCCCGAGGCGAGACACTTCAAGGAGCCGGAGAACCGCCGGCTGCAGATCGTCCGGTTGATCGGCAAAATGCCAACCCTGGCATCCTACGCGTTCCGCCACCGCATGGGGATGCCGTACGTGTTCCCCGAGCCGGAGTTGGGCTACACCAAGAACTACATGAACATGCTGTGGAAGCGCACGGAACCGCACTACGCGGCCAACCCGGTGCTGGCGCGGGCCCTGGATGTCCTGTTCATCCTGCACGCCGACCACGAGCAGAATTGCAGCACCAACACCA
>JBBIQR010000018.1:0-24447 GCA_037442245.1 Candidatus Solibacter sp.
GTAGGTGCCGGAGCCTTCGTTGAGAGTGGTGCCGCCAACCGAGGTGACCTCGGGGATGCCGCTGGGGAGATCGATGCTGGCGACGCCGCCGCCGGTGAGGGTACTCGCGCAATCGGCTCCGCCGGAGTCCCCGGAGGCGGAGATCCAGGTCATCCCTTGGGCATTGGCCTGCTGCGCCCAGGAGCGCAGCGTCTGGGCATCGCCGCGCAGGGTCTGGGCTTCGCAATTGCCGTAGCTCATGCTGACAACCGGCGCGAAATCCTGGTCGATGGCGTACTGCACGGCGTCCATCACGTTGCGCGAGTAGACGTAGACGATGGAGGCTCCGCGGGCGACCGCGCCGGCCCATTGAATATCCAGGTTGGCTTCGACGAGGTCGTTCTTGACGATGCCGGGGTCGCCCAAATTAGGGACGAGCACGATTTGAGGGTCGGAGGCGGTGAGGTTGAAGTAGGAGCGGAACTGCTGAACGTCGGCGAGTGTGATGCCGGTCTGGCCGACGATCGCGATTTTCTGCCCGGAGCCGTTGAGTCCGGCGTCGTAGAGGGGCTGGACGTCGTACAAAGCGGCGATATCGTCGGGGGCCAGGTAGTGGTTGCCCTTGGTCGAAGTGTAGAGGGAGACCGGGCGGCGCACGGTGGCGCGGGGGGCGGGGCGGAAATCGTTGAGTCCGCGCAGAGAGGTGACGATGCCGCGGAAGGCGGCGGGGAGCGAGGGATCGAGCGCGTTGGAGAAGTGGAGTTCGCCGTGAACCAGATAGCGGTGAATGGGAGTGCCGAAGGCATCCTCCGCCTGCCGGGCACTGCCGGTGAAGGAAATGAGGTTGCGCGCGCGGGCGACGGCGGTGACGTGGAAGCCGCGGGCGGTGAGCCATGCGGTGAGGCCGGCGACGTCGGCGGGGGAGAGTCCGAAGCGGGCGGCGAACTCATCGGGGGTCAGCCAGCGGCGGTAATCGGGAGACGAAGGGTCGCGCTGCGCGGCGAGGAGGCGGTCGAGCTCGGCTTGCTGGGCGGCAGAAGGGGCGATGGCGAGAGCGAGCGCCGGGAGAGCCATATCGGCGGGTACGGCGCCCTGGTCGTACTCGGCGCGGGCGAGCGGTGGGACGTGTCCGGTCGCGCTGGGCGGCGGCGGGGAGTGCGGCCAACAGCAGCAGGGCGGCGGCAAATCGTCGGGGAGAGCGGCGAGGCTTCATAGGGCGATTAGTTGAACACACGGAAATCGGGCGGGACGCGGCGCTTCATGGAATGGGATGCGGCGCGCGCGGAGCGGGTTTCATGGCTAGACTGAGAAGTGTGAAACAGGACCCATCCTATTTCGAAGGGAAAGATCCCGTGTTGATCTACATCGCCCGCAAATTGAAGGACGCACTGCGGCTCGAAGAGGCCCTGGCGGCGGGCGGCGTGGATTTCGGCGTGGAAGCCGATGAATACCGGGCGGGGGTGATTTTCCGGTCGGTGCGTACGGGAGCGTTTTTCTATGTCCTGCCGGAGAATGCCGCGGCGGCGCGGGAGGTGATGGGGCGGGAGGGGTATCGGGCGTACCAGGGTGGGCCGGACGGAGTATAGCGACAGGCGGAAGTTACAGGTCGATGTCGCGCGTGGGGGGCTTTTCGTCGGGGTTTTCTTTGGCGCGCTTGAACAGCTCGTCGAATTTCTTTTCCAGCACCTTGCCGTGGCTCTTTTCGGCTTCGAAGCTTTTCTGAAAAAGCTGCTCCCGGCGCGCGCCTTCCCCCTTGAGCTTGGCAACCTCGGCGGCGAGGTCCTCGATGGCTTTGGGCTTTTCGGGGACGGTGTGAGCGATCACGGAGCGGGTCTCCGGGTCGATCTTGAGCATCGCCTGGCAGCAGGGGCATTCGACTTCGAACAGCATGATACCCAGGGTAGCACCAGACGGCCCGGAGAGAGGTTGTGCGGGGTTTTAGAGGCCGGTCAGAGGCGGTCGAACGCGGGGTGACTGAAAGGCGGGAGCGAGAAGCGGGGGGCAACCATCTCTCCGGGGGTCTCTTTCCAGTTAGTCACACCGGGTTAGTAGCAAGTCGTTCGCCAAATTGCGGATTTGTTGTGCAGTAAGCGCTTGGCGGCATCCGGCGCACCGGCGCGCGCCGCCGGGCAGGTAAAAAAGGGGCGCGCGCTGTGTCAACTTATCCGGCTGCGTCAGCGGAGGTACTGGCCCTGCTGGCGCGGCGAGGCGGCGGGCGGCAGACCGGGGAGCGGAACCGGATTGGGCTGGCGCGAAACCACACCGCGTACGGCTTCGTCCATCGAGACGCTGTTGTTGTAGAGAATCTGGCCGGTGGCGCGGTCGAGTTCGACGCGAGCCTTGGCGTAGGCGCTTTCCGAGGAGACGACGTTGGATTGCGCGGTGACCAGGTCGCGCTCGGCGAGGATCACGTTATAGATGGTGGACGCGCCGAGCTGGAGTTTTTTCTGCTCGGCATCGAGGGTCTGCTGCTGCAGGACCTGCGCCTTGCGGGCGGAGAGCAACTGCGCGCGGGCCTGCGAGACGCCGATCACGGCATTCTGCACGTCGACCCGGACCTGGTTCTCGAGACGCTGCAGCGCAAGCTGCTGCTGGCGGTAAGTGAGCTGATCGCTGATGACCTGCGCCTGCGCGGCGCGGTTGCGGATGGGTACGCTCAGGTTGAAGCCCACCGCGTAATTCGGGAAGTTACGCGCGAATAACTGAGCGAGCACCGTGCCGTAACCGCCGACGAAGAAGGCGGTGTTGGAGCGCGGCACGCTGCCCAGAATCGGGGGCAGCGGGTTGGGCTGGCCGGCAAGCGCGCTGTTGCTGGTGGTGACCACCAGATCGAGGGTCGGGAGCAGGGCGTTCTTCGAGCCGCGGATGGTGTACTCCTGGTTCTGCAACTGAATGCGGCTCTGGGCGAGCTCGGGGCGCGAGGTGAGCGCCTGGCCGAAGAGTTCCTGGATGGGGGTGACGGGCTCCACCTCGGGGATATTGATCTGGTCCGTGGCGATCACGTGGGCGGCGGCGACCGCGGGGCTGGCGACTCCAGTCTTGGTAAGCGCCGTCTTGAGGATGGTTTCCTGCTGGAGAACGCGGGTTTCGGCCACCGTGAGGGTCTGCTCGCCGGAGGCGATTTCGGCTTCCGCGCGGACGACTTCGATGGGAGCCAGGGTGCCGACCTCGACCTGACGGCGATTGTTCTCGAGCAACTGTTTGGAGGCGTTGAGCGCGTCCTTGGCGACCTGGACGGCTTTGTTGAAGCTGACCAGGTCCCAGTAGAGGTCCATCACGGCGGCGACCGTGGTTTCCACCTGGAGCTTGAAGGTCAGGTCGCTGACCTCACGGTTGTTCCTGGCGATGCGGATCTGGCGCCCGTTGACGGCGGCGCCGAAGCCCTGCAGCAGGTGCTGGGTGACCGTGAGCCCCAGGGTGGAACTGGTCGAGGGGTTGAAATCGTTGCGGGGGTTGTTGCTGCTGCTGTTGGCGTTGTTCAGCACGAAACTGACGTTGGTGCCGGTGAGGAATCCCTTGGAGAGGTTGAAGTTGCCGATGTTCTGGCGCTGGATGAGGGAGTTGGAGCCGGTGAGAAAGGCGCTGCTTTGGGCGGTGGTGAGGTGGGCCCAGTTGAAGCCGGTATTTAGTACGGGATCGAGGTTGGGAATGGCGGGACCGGAGGATTGCACGATGCTGCCGCCGACGGCGCTGGAGGAGGCGACGCTGGAAGCCGCGGTCGCGCTCTGGGTGGTGCCGGCGGCGGTGCCGGCGCTGCTGACGGAAGCGCTGTTCGGTCCGGCGGTGACATTGGTGGAGGCGCCACGGGCGAAGCCGCCGGCTTCGGCGATTTCGACCGAGGTGTCGGCCAGCAGGGGGGTGTAGCGCTGAATGGCAATGTCGAGATTGTTTTCGAGGGCGAGAGCGATGGCGTCCTGGAGGGAAATATACAGGTTGCCGGCACGCATCAGGGCGTCGAGACGGCCCGAATTGGCCAGGTCGTCCTGAGGCGGCACGGCGGGGCGGTAGGGTCCGGTCACCCAGCCGACGGGACCGCCGGACTCCTTCATGGGGCGCTGGCTGCCGGGGGCCGGGGGCGGCGTTTGCGGGTCGCCCGCAAGCAGACTGGGCGGCGCGGCAAGCAGCAGCGCGCACAGCAGCGCAAGAGTTGTCCGGACAATGCCTTTCATCGGGGAAACCTCCGTGACCTGAAAATAGCGAGATGGGTTTAAATTCAATGGTATAGTAGGCGTTTGTGACACCGCAAGCCGACAACGTTTTAGAACTTTTCCGTTCAACGGGCGCTTACCTCCAGGGGCATTTCCGGCTGACCAGCGGTTTGCACAGCGGAGAGTACCTGCAATGCGCCCTGGTGCTACGCCATCCGGCGGCCGCGGAACAGCTAGGCCGCATGCTCGCCGGAGAACTCCATAAACTCACAGGCGAAAAGATTGGCCTCGTGGTTTCACCCGCGCTCGGGGGATTGATTATCGGGCACGAGGTGGCGCGCGCCCTGGGGACGCCGTTCCTCTTCACGGAGCGCGACCCGGAAACGCGCAAGATGGTGTTGCGCCGCGGGTTTACGGTGGAGCCGGGGGACACCGCGGTCGTGGTGGAGGACGTCATCACCACCGGCGGGAGCACGCAGGATGTGATCGGCGTGCTGCGCGCGGCTGGCGCGCGGGTGCTGGCGGCGGGGTCGATCATCGACCGCAGCGGAGGCGCGGCGGACGTGGGCGCGCCGCGAGTCGCGCTGGCGACCCTGAAAGTGGCCGCGTATCCGCCCGAAGACTGCCCGCTTTGCCGCCAGGGGTTGCCGGTGGTGAAGCCGGGCTCGCGTCCGGCGTGATGCGCCGCATCCGCATCCACGTGGCTTACGACGGCGGCGGCTTCCACGGCTGGCAGGTGCAGCCGGGGCTGCCGACGGTTCAGGGCGAGTTGGAGCGGATCGTCGGCGGGATCGAGGGCCAACCGGTACACATTGAGGGGTCGGGACGCACCGACGCCGGCGTTCATGCGCTCGAGCAGGTGGCGGCGTTCACTCTTGGGAACCCGATTCCGGTCGAGAACCTGCGGCGGGCGATCAACCGCCTGCTGCCGCCGGCGATCCGCGTGCAGGAGGCGATGGAGACGCACCCGGAGTTTCATCCCCGCTTCGACGCGATCGCCAAGACCTACGAATACCGGATCGTGCGGACGGAGAGTTGCAGCCCCTTCGATTGGCGCTACGCGTACCATCACCCGTATCCGCTGGACGAAGCGCGGATGGCGGAACTGGCGCGGGTATTCGCCGGGGAGCACGATTTCACGCCCTACGCGGCAAGCGACGAGCGCGACGCGCTGGGGCGGAGCAAGGTGCGGACGGTGTATTCGTCGGTGCTGTCGCGGGATGGGGACCGGCTGATCTACCGGGTGCGGGGCAGCGGCTTCCTCAAGCACATGGTGCGGAACCTGGTGGGCACCATGATCGAAGCCGGGCGCGGGCGCGTCGATCCGGCGCAGGGGCTGCCCGCGAAATCGGGACCGACAGCTCCGGCGAAGGGGCTGTTTCTGCTGAGCGTGGAGTATCCCTAGCGGTGACCGCCGGGGAACTCATCGCGGAGTTGCGGGCGCGCGCCGATGCGGCCAACGTGGCTGGGATGGCGCGGTTCGGGATCAATCCGCGAGGCACGTTGGGAGTGCCGGTAGCGGAGATCCGCCGGCTGGCGCGGCGCGCCGGGCGAAGCCACGAACTCGCCATCGGGCTGTGGGAATCGGGCATTCACGAAGCGCGCATCCTGGCGACGATTGTGGAAGACCCGGCGCGGGTGACGCGGCGCCAGATGGACGCCTGGGCGCGCGATTTCGACTCCTGGGACGTGTGCGATCAGGCATGCCAGAACCTGTTCTGGCGAACCCCGCACGCGTGGGACCGGGCGGAGCGCTGGTCGCGCGCGCGGGGCGAGTTCGTGCGGCGCGCCGGGTTCAGCGTGCTGGCAAGCCTGGCGCGCAAAAGCACGAGCGCGGGCGACCGCGAGTTCGAAGCCGCCCTCGAGTGGATCGCGGCGGCGGCAGGGGATGAGCGCAACTTCGTGCGCAAAGCGGTGAGCTGGGCGCTGCGCGAGACCGGCAAGCGCAACGCGCGGCTGCGCGCAAGCGCCATCCGGACGGCCCAGCGGCTGCGCGGAATCGATTCGCGGGCGGCGCGGTGGATCGCGGCCGGCGCTTTGAGGGAACTGACCAAATGAAACGGATGATTCTGGGGGCGCTGGTGGCGGCGCTGGCGTTGGGCGCGCAGACGCGCGAGGTGGCGATCACGATCGACGATCTGCCGCGCGGCGGGGGCGATCGCGCTCCCCTGGAGGCAGCGGCGGTGCGGGAGATGACGGCGAAGCTGCTGGCGCCGCTCCACGGCATCCCGGTAATCGGGTTTGTGAACGCGTGCCTGGGGAGCGGATTGGGCGAAGCCGGGCTGGACGGGATTCTTGCGATGTGGGTGGCGAACGGAGCGGACCTGGGGAATCACACCTGTTCGCATCCGGACCTGAACACGACACCGCTCGCAAAGTACACCGCGGACCTCGAGCGCGGCGAACCGGCGGTAGAGCGGGCGCTGGGGCATCGTCCGGTCTACTTCCGGCATCCGTTCCTGCACACGGGTCCGGACGCGGAGAAGCGCGAGGGGCTGGCGCGCTTTCTGGCGGCGCGCGGGTACACGGTGGCGCCGGTGACGCTGGACAACTCCGACTGGATGTTCGCCGCGATCTATGTGGACGCCCTGGCGCGCAAGGATACCGCGCTGGCGGAGAAGGTGCGGCGCGAGTACGTGCCCTATATGGAATCGATCTTCGCGTTCTTCGAGGCGCGGGGGAAGGAAGTGGCGGGTCACGATTTTCCGCAGATTCTGCTGATCCACGCCAGCCGCCTGAACGCGGACATGATGCCGGAGCTGCTGGCCATGATGCGGCGGCGCGGCTACCGGTTCGTTTCGCTGGGAGAGGCGTTGCGGGATGACGCGTACCGTTTGCCCGAGGCGTACACCGGGACCGGCGGGTTTTCGTGGATCCACCGCTGGTCGAAGACCATGGGGATGAAGCCGAAGGGCGAGCCGGACGAGCCGGCGTGGGTGACCGCGGAGTACGGGAAGTTGACCCGGTAGCGCCGGAATTACGGCCGGACAGCGGGCATTCCGCGGGAGTGGGCGATCCGCTCGAGCGTGGCGCGGAGCGTGGCCTTTATGCCAGCCGGCCCGCTGTCGCCGGCGAGGTTGCGCAGTTCGCGAGGGTCGGTCCGGTAATCGTACAGTTCTTCTCCCTCCGCGCCGGATGCCCAGGACGTATACCGGTAGCGCTCGGTTCGCAGCGAATAGCCCATCACGCTCTTGCCGGGAGCGCCGCGCAGAACCTGGGAAAGCGCCGGGGCCTCCCACTCCGCGTGGGCATCGGCCAGCAGCGGCGCCAGACTCTTCCCGTGCAAGCCGGAGGGCACGTCCTTCAGTCCGCACAATTCGGCCAGGGTGGGATAGATGTCCAGGTGCTCGACGGTTCTGGGGCATCCGCTGCCGGCGGATGGAACGCCGGCGCCGGCGAAGATCAGGGGCACTCGCGTGGAAGGCTCGAAGAGAGTCATCTTCTGCCACTGGCCGTGCTCGCCGAGTTGCCAGCCGTGGTCGGCCCAGAGGACGATGGTCGTGTCTTGCGCGATCCCGAGACGGTCCAGGGCATCGAGCAGGCGTCCGACCTGGGCATCGACAAAACTGGTCGCCGCGTAATAGGACCGGATGGCCTGGCGCTGCTGATCCGCGCTCATGCCGTAGTTGGCCGGATTGGTGGTGTAGGCCCAATGCGGCGCGATGTTCAGTTCGGCGGGATCGAAGGGCGCCGGCTCGATCTGCTCCACGGGATACATGTCGAAGTATTTCGAGGGCACGATCCAGGGCACGTGCGGTTTGTAGAACCCGGCGGCGAGAAACCAGGGATCGTCACGATGCTCTTCCATCATGGCGATGACGGATTCGGCCACCATGAAATCGGTCTGGGATTCATCGGGGCCATCGGAAGCGAAGCGGGCGATGGCGATGCCGAGATCGCCGTTGGGACTCAGGGGCAGCACCGGGGTGTGGCCGTCCTGCGCGATGCGGATTCCGGAAGGGCCCCGTCCTCCCTGGGCGAAGGCGGCGGGACCGCGGGCGCCGCCCGGCATCATGCCGGAGTTGGGGCGGCCGACGATCGCGCTGGGAGGAGCGAGGAAGGTAGCCTGCGCCTCATCGCGGGTGCGGTCGTAGCCGGCGGGGTTGGAGGTCGTCTGCCAACTGGCCGCATCGTCGAGGCCCGGCGTGCCGATCTCGCTCGGATTATTGTAGTGATAGATTTTTCCCGCCCGCGCCGTGAAGTATCCATTCTTCTGGAAGGCTTGCGGAATCGTCACGGCGTGAGGGATCGTGCTCCGGAAGTGAACCGAGTTTCCCCAGACCCGGGTGGTATCCGGCGCCAGCCCGGTCATGAGCGACGTACGGGACGGACTGCAAAGCGGGAACTGGCAATAGGCGCGGTCAAAGCGTACGCCGGAGCGGGCCAGGCGGTCGATGTTCGGCGTCTTTACGACCGGGGCGCCAAAACAGCCGATCCGGGTGCATAAATCGTCCGCCGCGATGAAGAGCACGTTGCGCTTGCGGGCCGCGCCTTTGAGAACGGCCGGAGCCGCCAGCGCGGAGGCGCCCAAAAAGGAACGCCGCGATACCTGTGATCTGATATCCGGAATGCTCATGATGGATGCTATTGCTCCAATCCCTGATCGTAAGTGTGTTGACGGCCGCCGGGCGCTTCCAGTAAAGGCAGCGCCCCGTTCGCAGCCGCCTCCTGCCACCAGAGATTCTGGAGTTCGGCCAGTTTGGCGGGGTACTGACGGGCGACGTCGGCCGCCTCCGCGTAGTCGGTGGCGACGTGGTACAGTTGCCAGCGGTCCGACTCGAAGGCCGTCCCGGGCCGGTGAACGCTGACCGCCTCCCATCCGTCGCTCCAGATGCCGCGGCTGCTCCAAAGCTCGAAATATTGTGTGTTCCTGGGATTCGGAGCGTGCGGGTCGTGGAACGTGGCGCGAATGCTTTTGCCCTGCATCGGGATCTGGCAGACGCCGGCGAACACGGAGGGCGCTTCCACGCCCACGATGTCGAGAACGGTGGGAGTGATGTCGATGATATCGACGAACTGACTACGCAGGCCGCGCTCGCGGATCTCCGCGGGCCAGGACACGATGAACGGAGTCTGCACACCGCCGCGGTACGGCCAGAGCTTGTAGTACTTGAAAGGCGTGTCGGAGGCCATGGCCCACGGCCGCTGATACAGGGGCTCGGTCTTCTCTCCGCCGAGGTCGTCCAGGCGCTCGTACATCTGGTGGACGGTAGTCCGGTCGCCGTATGGATGGAAGAATCCGCCCTGGACTCCGGCCTCGGGCGCGCCGCCGTTGTCGGAGAGGAGGAAGATGGCGGTGTTATCGAAGAGGTGATTGTCCTTCAGGTATTGCACGAGCCGGCCGATCTGCTCGTCGGCATGTTCGAGGAAGCCGGCGAAGGTCGCCATGAAGCGGGTGTAGACGGCGCGCTCTTCGTCGCTGAGGTCCTGCCAGGCGGGGTCGCCCGGATTCCGCGGCGGCAGTTTCGTGCCGGCGGGGATCACGCCGCTTTCCAACTGCCGCCGGTAGCGCTCCTCGCGAATCTGGTCCCACCCTTTCTGGAAGGTGGAAACATATTTTTCGATGTACGGTTTGGGGACCTGAATCGGCGCATGGGCGGCGCCGAAGGCGAGATACAGGAAGAACGGCTTGGCGGCATCCGCCGCCACATGTTCTCCCACCATGCCGATCGCCTTGTCGACGATGTCCACGGAGAAGTGGTAATCGGGCCGGGTGGGCCGCGCGACGGAATGGTTGTCTTCCACTAAGGCCGGATGGTATTGGTCGGTCCAACCGCTGAGGAAACCGTACCAGCGGTCGAAGCCCTTCTGGAGCGGCCAGTGCTCGCGGGAAGCGGACGCCTTCATATCGGCGGTGGGCACCAGATGCCACTTACCCACTCCCAGAGTGCTGTAACCGTGGGTCTGTAGGATTTGAGCCACGGTGGCCGCGGCCGGGGTGATTCTGCCGCGCGAATGGGGATACCCGCGGTCGGTTTCCGCCAGTTCCTTCATCCCCACGGCGTGGCTGTTTCTTCCGGTAAGTAACGAGGCTCGCGAGGGGGAGCAGACCGCCTTCGAATGAAAGCAGTTATAGAAGAGGCCTCCGGCCGCGAGGCGGTCGACATTCGGGGTGGCGATCTCGGAGCCGTAGCAATGGAGGTCGGAAAACCCGGTGTCGTCGAGAACGATATAGATGACGTTGGGACTTCCGGGACGGAGCGGCGGGGCGTGCAGGAAGCCGGGTCTCGAATCGGCCGCGGTCCGGCCGATGACACCATCGAAGCCGCCGGCGGGGGTTTGCGCCGGGCACCCCGTTTGCTGCGCAAAGCCCGCGCCCGCGCCGGCCGTCCCGGCCAGGGCGGCTTGCATCCATTTCCGTCTCGAAAACGCCTTAGAGGAATCGCGATCCATGTCTTTCTCCAATTACCGCGCCGCGCTGCGATTGCTTAGTAACTCACCTTCACCGCCAGTTGAAGCTTTCTGCCGGGGCCCGAACTGGTAAGTTGCCCGAAGGTGGGGGTTCCGACGACGTTACCGGGAGTCCCGAAACCCGGAGTGTTCGTGAGGTTGAAGGCTTCAGCCCGGAATTCGGTCCTGATCTTCTCCTTGATAGTGAACTGCTTGAACAGTCCGACATCCCAGTTAGCCATGGAAGGGCCAATCAAAGTGTTCTTGCCCACGGTTCCGAAAGTATAAGGGAGAGCATTGGTGAACGCGGCGGTGTTAAAGAACTGGTTGACGGGGTCCGCTCCTGCCGGACGAACCGGGTTCCCGGCGACATTGCCGAAGACGGTGCTATTGGTGGTGCCGATGTTTGCCGGGTTGTTCGACGAGTCGATGGTGAACGGCACACCGGAGGCCAGGGTGACGATTCCGTTGGTACTCCAGCCGCCGAGCACGGCGTCGGTGACCTTATTCCACTTCTGGCCGAAGTGCTGGCCGTGGCCGAATGGAAGGCTGTAGACATAACTGGCCACATAGCGGAACATCTGCTGCTGGCTATCGAGTCCTTTCATCGCCCGCAGGTTCCGAACGTCCTGAATGCCGCATCCGGAGGCGGTGCCGGAACCGGCGTCGAGCCCGCAGGTATCGCTGATGTCGCGCGAATAAGTGAAGTTGGTGATGATGGTGAAGCCTTTGGAAAACCGCTTCTCCAGCTTCGCTTGCAGCGAGTTGTAGGTATTGTTTCCCGCGAAGATGTTGCTATTGAAATCGGCCAGCGGGCCGACCACCACGCTGGTGCCGGGGAAGACGGTGGACTGGAACGGGCGGCGGGCGTTGACGTTGCCGGGCCCGGGGGTGGGTTTATTCAAGTCGGCCCTTTCGATCAGATTGTGCGCTCCCGAACCGAAATAGCCGATCTGGAACATCCAGTCCGCGGCGAAGGTGTGCTGGATGTTGATGTTCCAGTTCTGGTTGTAGGGGAAGTGGAAGTTCTGTTGCCAGGAAGCCAGCACGGGGGCGGTGACGTGTTGCGGGTCCAGTACATTGGGCATGCCATTTTGCAGGATGACACTCGGCTTGATGCTATCCGTGGTGAGGGCGGCGCCGATTTTGAACGGCGGGTTCGTCTCCAGGAACTGCCCGCCGCCGCTGGGCTCCATGGTTCCGTAAAAGATGCCGTATCCGGCGCGGATGACGGTATTGTGTCCGGCATCGTAGGCGAGGCCCAGGCGGGGAGCGAAATCCCTGGTATCGGCCTGAACCAGCGAGCGCGATTCGCGCGAGCCGTTCTGCGCCAGAACCAGTTTCACGGTGGGGGCGTTGGCGAGGGCGGGATCGAAATTCGCCAGGCCGTTCTGCTGGTCCACCCACGGCAGGAACAGGTCGTAGCGGAGACCGTAATCGAGCGTCAGCCGGGGAGTGATCTTCCAGGTGTCTTGAACGTAGAAGCCCTGGTAACGGGTGCGCAGCGCCATGTGGACGGCGGTTGTCACCTGGCTGACCGCGGGAATCCCCAGCATGAAATCGGCCAGCGCGTTGCCACCCACCGGTCCCTGGGGATTCCGGGTGAAGTTGCCGTTGAAGTTGAACGTGCCGAGCGCGAACTGCGGGTTGGCGACGAAGGTCTGGAGGAATTGGACGTTCGCGCCAAACTTCAACTGGTGATCGCCCCTCACATAACTCGTGTCGCTGACGAACTGCCGGTTTTGCGACTGGATGGTGTTGGGGAGGTACGAGTCGTAGCCGAACGCCGAGAATCCGGTCACGTTGAATACGGCCACACCGGCCAGAGTCTGGTCCACCCCGGTCAGCCCTACGGCTTTGTTGACGCTACCGCCGCCCAGGTTCAGATCGGTGTTGGTGTAGTTGCGGTTCCAGGCGATTTTGTTGGTGGTCACCAGCGCGGGTGTGAACACGTGGTTCCACTGTGCGCTGATTACCTTGCCGTCGAAACTGGTTGCCGGGACGGCTCCGAGCGGTCCCGGAAAGTTATCTCCTTCGAGCGGGTTCCTCCGCTGCAGGTCGAAGGTGTAGGCCAGGATGTCCTTCGTAGTCAGGTTCTGATCGACGCGGGTGTCGAGCTTGAAGTTGTTCGTCGCTCTCGGGGAACTGAACGTGTAGTTGCGGGAAAGACCGCCGGCGAGGGGAGCGGGAAGCAGCGCGCCCAGTTTGTTGGCGACGCCGTCGATCCGGTTCGCGGGAATCACGTTGCCGGCAAAGGGCTGGCGCGTGCCGGTTGCGGCATCGTAGGTGTTCGGGTCGAAGATCCGGGCTGAGATTTCGGAGAAGTCGCCGCTCAGCATCTTCGTGGTGGGCAGGGTATTGACGACGCTGGCCGATTCGCGCCGGCGTTCCCATTCCAGGCCGGCGAAGAAAAAGACCTTGTTCTTCACGATGGGCCCGCCGATCGTGCCGCCGAACTGATTGCGTTTAAAGGGGGCCTGGGGCTGGGGCACCTTGTTGAAGTAGTCGCGGGCGTCCATGACCTGGTTGCGCAGGAATTCAAAGGCGGAGCCGTGCAGCGTGTTGGTGCCGGACTTGATTTTCAGGTTCAACACGCCGCCCGCCGCCTTGCCGAACTCCGCCGAATACGCGTTGGTCTGCACCTTGAACTCCTCGACAGCGTCCACGATGGGCTTGACCACCTCTCCCTGGAGACCCTGGGCGGCGATCTGCATATCGTTGTTGTCGACGCCGTTGAGCATGTAGTTGTTTTCGGTGGTGCGCATGCCGTTGCTGCTGAAGCCCTGGATGCGCGCGTTGGCCACGGGAGCGGCGGTTCCTTCGGAAAGGAGCGCCAACTGCGAGTAATCGCGCCCGTTCAGGGGAATCTCGACAATCCGCTTGGAATCGATCACCTGTCCCTGGCTGGCCTCCTGGGTGTTCAGCAGGGGCGCGGCGGCGGTCACCTCCACGCTCTGGTTCACGTCGCCAAGCTCCAACGTAATGTTGACAACCGCCACCTGCTGCACGCTGAGGGTGATGCCGCTGCGGACCACTGTCTTGAACCCCTGCACCTTGACTTCGACCCGGTAGGGACCGATGGGCAGGGTCGGAAATGTGTAGGCCCCGTCCTTGCTGGTGGTAGCCGCCAGGGTGCGGTTCGTATCGACGGCGATGACAGTGACCTGGGCATCGGGGACCACGGCGCCCGATGTGTCGGTGACGGTACCCTGAATCTGGCCGGTATCGCCGACCTGGCCCCAGCCTGGCGCCGGCGCGAGTAGGAGGCAGGCGATGCCGGACAATAGCAAGCAGGCGCGGGCCGGCCGGAATCGGGATCTGCTGACGAATCGCATTGTATGACCTCCAAATGGCGCCCCGGAAGGTGCCCGGTCCCTGAAGAACCGTAGGGAGAATTGTGGCCGCACGGCTGGAGGATTGGAAGTCATTAACGGTTATGCCGTGTTATATTACCGTTACGCCGGCCCTGAAGCCGGGCGAACCGTGCGATCGCAGACTGATTCCCGCGAGTTTGACGTCCGGAATCCGCTGAACCGCGCCTCCGTGGCGCAGGAATTGGAGTCGGTGCTCCACAGCAGCAGTTTCCGCTCCAGCCGGCGCTGTCACGACTTCCTGAAATACGTGGTGGAACAGACTCTGGACGGTTCGTCGGAGTCCATCAAAGAGCGCAGCATCGCCATGGCGGTCTTCGGCAGGCCCGGCGATTACGAGCCTGCCGCCGACTCCATCGTGCGGGTCAAAGCCTCCGAGGTCCGCAAGAAGCTGGCTGAGTACTACGGGGCGCATGCTTCGCCGCGCGTGCGGATCGAACTGCAACCGGGCAACTACGTGCCCTCGTTTGTTCCGGTGACCCCCGCCAGCCGGCGGCGCGCCCCGCTGCTACCGGTAGCCGGAGTGGCGGCTGCCGCAATCCTGGGCTTGCTGTTGTGGCTGCTGCTGGGACACCACAGGACGCTGGTGGACGAGGTATGGGAGCCGCTGATGGTGAAGGACCGGCAGGTCCTGCTCACCCTGCCGTCGCCTACGATCGAGTTGGTCGCGCAGGGCCGGACGGTGACCATGGAGCAGTATTTCGTCGGCGAAGGCGCCGCGTACGGAGCCGCGCTCTTCGCCGGACTGATGGGCGCAAGGCATCAGGCGTTTCAGGTTAAGGTCGGGCGGGAGGCCTCATTTGTCGATCTGCGCCGTCAGCCCGCGATTCTGCTGGGCGCGTATTCTTCGCCGCTCACCCTGGACCTCACCAAGGGACTGCGTTTTCATTTCCGGCCCGTTTTCGGCGACCTGACCGGGACGGCCATATTGGACTCGAAGGACCCGAGCCGGTCGTGGGCCGAACCGGAATCCGGCCGCCCGTCGAGCGACATTCGGGAATCGTACTCGATGGCCGTCCGCCTGATCGATTCCGGAAGCGGGCAGCCGCTCATCATCGCGGCGGGCATCACGGCGCGCGGAACCCATACCGCCACCGAGTTCCTCACCAGCGAAAAGGCGCTGGCTTCCTTCACCAGACACGCCGGCAGGGCGTGGATCGGGAAGAACTTCCAGGTCGTTCTCCACAGCGAGGTTCACGACCAGGTCCCCGGACCGCCCGAAGTTTTGGCCTGGCAAATCTGGTAGCGCTAAGATCGAACCTGATGACCGATACGCGGAGCGGCCCATTGCATCCTTCCACCAGACTCTACCGGTTCACGATTCTGCTGTTCGCCTCGGCGATGGCGTTCGGCAGCTATTTCGCCTACGACAGCGTGGGGGCGATCGAGACCACGCTGATTCAGGCGTTTCAGACGAACCGGGCGGCGATCGGCAGCATGTACTCGGTGTACAGCTTCGCGGCGGTGTTCGCGGTGCTGGGCGGCGGGGTACTGGTCGACCGCGCGGGGGTGCGGCGCGCGAGCATGGTCTTCTCGGTCCTGGTAGTGGCGGGGGCGGCGATCGTGGCGTGGGCCCCGGACCTGACCGCGATGTATATCGGGCGGATCGTGTTCGGCATGGGAAGCGAATCCATGATCGTGGCGCAGAGCGCGATCGTCGCACGGTGGTTCGCCGGCAAGGAACTCGCCATGGCGTTCGGCATCACGCTTACGGTGAGCCGGCTGGGGACGCTCTTCTCCTTCAACACCGAGGAACTGCTGGCGCACCGGATGGGATTCCGCGGCGCGTTGTGGGTGGCGGCGGCGCTCTGTGCGGTGAGCCTGGCGGCGAACTGGATCTACACCCTGATGGACCGCCACGCGGAACGCGAGTTGAAACTCGCCAAGCCGGGCGCCGGCGATCAGATCCGCTGGAAGGACATCGGCAAGTTCGGCGCCTCCTACTGGTTCGCGGTGGGGATCTGCGTGACGTTCTACTCGGCGATCTTCCCGTTCACCGCCCTGTCCACGGATTTCTTCCACGATAAGTGGGGGTTGCCGATGGCGAGCGGCGAAGGACTGGGGTTCCTGGAGGGCGTTTTCTACAACATCACCCACATGTTCTCAACCGCGCAAGGGACGACTTCGATCATCATCACGGCGTCCATGTTCCTGGCTCCGTTCGCGGGGCGGCTGGCCGACCGTATCGGGCGGCGGGCGAGCCTGATGGTCGCCGGGTCGCTGCTGATGATTCCGGCGCACCTCGTGATGGGGCTGGCGCGCGTCGATCCGGTGTATCCCATGATCGCGCTGGGGGCGGCGTTCGTGCTGGTGCCGGCTTGCATCTGGCCGTGCGTGCCGCTGATTGTCGAAGAGGCGCGGGTGGGAACGGCGTTCGGGCTGATGACCGCCTGCCAGAACGTCGGGCTGCTGGCGTTTCCCTATTTCAACGGGACGCTGCGCGACGCGACCCATGGATACACCGCGAGCCAGATCATGTTCGCGGGACTGGGGACCGCGGGGCTGATCTTCGCCGTAATGCTGCTGGGCGCGGACCGGCGCGCGGGCGGACGACTGGAGCGGGCGGGGTAATTTGGCGGCTGGAACGCCGGACCCGAGGCTACTTGTTGACCGGTGTGGTAGTGGTCGTGGTGGTGGTGGTCGTAACCGCGGCGGCGGCGCGGCTGGCGTGAAGAGAAGTGCCGGCGTCGTTCCAGATCGCCTGGATGCCTCCGGATGCCTGGACGAATATCGCGGTCACCAGCAGCGTCAGCAATGCGGTGAGCAGGCAGTACTCGGCCAGATCCTGCCCGCTCTCCTCATTACGCAAACGCCTTAGGAACCCACAAAACGTCATGACCAAACCCAAAGCCATCCTAGAACGTACCAGGGCAGTACGACTAGACTGTCGATGGTTATGAACCCTTGGGATGTAAAGTTTAGCGGGCACACTACCGATATGAGAGACGAACGACTATGGCGACCGTGACCGGTACCTGGACCCTACCTCCGTTGATCCTGCACCCGTTTAACGAGCGCGTTCCGCCGGCGACGCTGCTGGAGAACTCTCGGGCAGCCTTGATGCTCAGCGGGCTGATTCCCAATGACGGCACCGAAGAGGAAGTGCTGCACCAGCGGGTGTTAAGCGGAAGGTATGCCGAATTGCGGATGCTGTATTTTCTGGGGAAGGACGTACTGCGGTGGCTCGAGCAATGCGCCGATTGGGCGGCGCGCGAGCCGGGATTGGAGGCTGCGGAGCTCAGCGAACAGAGCTTCGCGGGGCTGCTGACTGCTCACCCGCCGGAGAACGTCCGGGAAAAACTGCTGGGTTGGGGGGTAGCGGACCACACGTCGATTTTTTCGCGGGCAATCGGGTTGAACGCGGTGTTTGCGGAGGCGCCGCCGATGGCGTCGCTGAGCGAGGATTTTTTGCGGGGCTATCACCGGTATGTGGACGTGATGTTCCGGTGCTACATGGAGGGAGACGGGGCGCGCCGGTCGATCGATGCGGCGAACTTCCGGTTCGAGTTGTACGCCTCCGGGGAGTACTCGCGGCTCCTGGAGAGCGAGTGGGGGGCAGAGTAAGGGTTGTAGGATCTTGCATCACTACCTGCTTTGCGCTACCAATACATTCAGAGAGGTTTCCCGCCGTGAGCTCGATGAAACTACCCCGTCTGATGATCGTCCGCCAGAACTTCCCGACACACCGCATCGCGGACATTCCCGCCGAAGTACGGCGCCAGCTTGGCGGCAGCGGGTTTGCCGCGCGGCTGAAGCCGGGATCGCGCGTGGCCATCGGAGTCGGCAGCCGCGGCATCGCCAACATCGCGACCATCGTCCACGGGGTGGTGGAGTACTGGAAGGAAGCGGGCATGCAGCCGTTCCTGTTCCCGGCGATGGGGAGCCACGGAGCCGCCAGCGCGCAGGGGCAGGCCGACGTGCTGGCGCACTATGGCATCACGGAAGCCACGATGGGCTGTCCGCTGGTGAGCCAGCTCGAAGTGGTTTCGCTGGGCAAGACCGGAGACGGCATCGAAGCCTTCATGGACAAGACCGCGTATGAAGCCGACGGCGTGATGCTGGTGGGGCGGGTGAAGTGGCACACCGATTTCGCGGGCAAAATCGAGAGCGGGCTGTACAAGATGATGGCCATCGGGCTGGGCAAGTTCGCCGGTGCGCAGCGGTACCACACCTACGCCTACACCCTGGGGCTGGAGCACGTGATCCGCAGCGTGGGGCGGCAGGTGCTGGGCTCCGGCAAGGTGCTGGGCGGCCTGGCGATTCTGGAAGACGCCTACCACAACACGGGTAAGCTGGACGCGGTGCCGGTGGAGATCATGGAACAGCGCGAAGAGGAAAACCTGGCGCTGGTGAAAAGCTGGATGGCGCGGGTTCCGTTCGACCTCGACGTGCTCGTGATGGACGAGATCGGCAAGAACATCTCCGGCGCGGGGATGGACACGAAAGTCGCCAACCGCGGGGTCAACGGCGAGTATAATCCGTGGCCGGGGGTTCCGCGTTTCCAGCGGATTTTCGTGCGCAACCTGAGCGAGAAGACGTACAACAGCGGAGTCGGGCTGGGGATGGCGGACGTGGTGACGGACCGCCTGGTGACCCGCATCGACTGGCAACCGACCCTC
The DNA here is from genome assembly GCA_037442245.1 of Candidatus Solibacter sp. Classification (GTDB taxonomy): domain Bacteria; phylum Acidobacteriota; class Terriglobia; order Bryobacterales; family Bryobacteraceae; genus Solibacter. The sequence continues at coordinate 18,508 of JBBIQR010000018.1, forward strand.
ATCAATTCGCTGACCGCGAACACACCGGCGGCGATCCGCACGCCGATCCACTTTGCGACCGACCGCGAGTGCATCGAACGCATCGCGCCGACGGTCGGGAAACTGGATCTGGGCGCGGTGACGTACGGGTGGATCCGCAACACCATGGAGCTGGTGCGGATCGGGTTGAGCGAGAATGTGCGGGCGCAGGTGGAGGCGAATCCGATTCTCACGGTGGAAGCGACCGTGGAGTTCGAGTTTGACGGCGAGGGGAACATGGTGAGCCCGTTTGCTCCGGTGGAAGAGGCGGCGGGGGTTCACTAAAGCGGCGCTGAAGGCACCGCGAAACCAGCGGGACGTGCCTGGCGGGGTCAGGTTGCCGGAGAGATGCGGCTGAGGACTTCGGCTAGTTCGGCGGAGCGGATTGGTTTCGCGAGATAGGCGTCCATGCCGCTGGCCAGGCAGCGATCGCGGTCCCCTTTCATCGCGTGCGCGGTCAGCGCGACAATCGGCACGTGACGCCCGGTGCCGCCTTCGGAGCGGCGGATGGCGGCGGCCGCTTCCAGGCCGTCCATTTCGGGCATCTGCACATCCATGAGGATGGCGTCGAACCTCTGACGGGTCATGGCGCCGAGGGCTTCGGTACCGTTAGCGGCCAGAGCCACTTCGTGCCCCAGACGGGAAAGCAGCCGGGCAATGACCTGCTGGTTCACCGGATTATCTTCGGCCACCAGCAGACGCAGGTGCCGGGAACCGGGAGCGGCGGGAACCAGTTGGGGCGGCTCCAGTACGCCGGCCGGAGCGAGGTGGACCCGAATGGTGAAGAGGAATGCGCTGCCGCCGCCGGGTTGACTCTCTACCCTCAGGCTGCCCCCCATCAATTCGACCAGGCGGGCGGAGATGGTGAGCCCCAGCCCGGTGCCGCCGAAGCGGCGCGTGGTGCTGCCATCGGCCTGGGCAAAGGCCTCGAAGATCCGGCGCTGCTGCCGGGCGGGGATGCCGATGCCGGTGTCGCGCACCGCGAACTCGATCACCGCCTCGCCGGCTTCGGCCCACTGTACCCCGCAGCCAACCGTGATGCCCCCGCGCTCGGTGAATTTGACGGCGTTGCCGGCCAGGTTCAAAAGCACCTGGCCGAGGCGGGTGGGATCGCCGACCACCCACTCGGGCACTTCCGGGGCGAAATCGGTTTCGAGTGAAAGGCCCTTCTGTATCGCGCGGAACTCGACCAGCTTGACGGCCTGCTCCACGCACTGGCGCGGACGGAAAACCACCGGCTCGATCTCGAGTTTGCCCGCCTCGATTTTGGAGAAGTCGAGGATGTCGTTGAGGATCGTCAGCAGGCTCTCGGCGCAGACCCGCACGGTGGACAGAGAATCGGTCTGCTCGGTGCTGAGCGGGGTCCCCAGGAGGATCTCGGTCATGCCGAGGATGCCGTTCATCGGGGTGCGGATTTCGTGGCTCATGTTGGCCAGGAATTCGCTCTTGGCGCGGCTGGCTTCCTCGGCGCGGTCGCGGGCGTCGCGCAAGTCGCGATTGGCCTGGCGCAACTCGGCCGTGCGGACGCCGACCTCTTCCTCCAGGCGGTCGCGGTGGCTCTGCAACTCGTGGTCGCGGCGCTGGATCTGGGAGAGCATCTCGTTGAATCCGTCGATCAGGGCGCCGAGTTCGTCGTCCGCGGTCTTGCAGGCGCGGATGCCGTAGTTCCGCAGCAAGGTGACCGCCTTGGCGGTTTGCACCAGGTGCACGATGGGATCGGCGATGACCCGTTGCAGGCGGTAACTCATGAGGAAGGCGGCGAACGCCGAAAGGCCGGTGACCAGGAGCATGATGCCGAGTGACCGCAGGATGCCGTCGTGCAGTTCCCTGAGGTCGCCGGCGAGGTAGACCATCCCGAGATACTGGCCGTCGAGCCGAACCGAGCTGGTCCAGATGAGGCGGGCGCCGCGGAAGCCGCGAAAAGGGCGGGGCGCGGAGGCGGGCGGCACTGCGGCGGAACCGGTGCGCACGTAGCGGGCGACGCATTCGCCGCGGGCGGAGTAGATGGCGGCCGCGGCCACCGCGGGTTGCGCCTGGAGACTCTCGAGCAGTTGCTGCGCGGAGCGGTCGTCGTCAAAGGCAAGCGCGGCGGTGCTGTTCTCGCCGATCATCGCGGCGAGCATGCCGAAGTCCCGCCCGGCGGACTGGCGCAGATTGAGGTATTCGTAGGCGAGCAGGGCGATGATCGCCAACCCCAGCGCCACCGCCACGCTCAGCATGATGATGGCCTGCAGTTTCCGGCGAAGTTTCAGATCGCGCAGGAGGTTCATGCCGGTCACCGGGGCGCCGCCTCATTGGGACGGACCAGGCGCGCCAATGCGAGCAGCCGGGAACTGGCCTGCAACCCGGCGCGCTCGACCGCGGCGGGATTGATCTCCAGCCGCACGCGGTTGTCCTGCAGCGCGAGATTGATTCCGCCGCCGGTCTCGCAAAAGCCGGGGACGTCGCTGACGGTGAGCACCGGTTCGCCCTGCCGGCTATCGAGGATCTCCTTCAGGCGCCGCCGCTCCGACGCGGCGATGAACAGAATGTGGCAGCCCTGCGCCGGATCGCCCGGCCGCAGACGGCGGACCGTGAACGGCCGGCCGTTGACGCTCTTGCCGCTGACAATCCGGTCCAGAACCTGTCCGAAGGGGTCCTGGCCGAGCACGCAGATGCACAGCGGCGGGTTCGCGGCTTCACGCGGCCATTCGACGAAACTGGCGAACTTGTACAGGAACGCCGCCTTCAGTTCGTACTCGCTGCCGGCCTGCGCGGCCAGCGGGCAGACGCCCAACAGGGCCAGCACCAGCCACGGCGGCCAGAGGCTACGGCTGCGCCGCTGGGTCACTGGCGCCATGAGAGTGTGGCCAGAAACTGGCGTTCGTTGCGGGAGGGAAGCAGCCAGTAGTTGTCGGCGAACTCGACCTGGCCGGGGCGGAACAGATTCTGGCCGGCGACGCCGAGCTCCCAGTGCTCGCCGGCGCGCCAGTTCAGGTTGCTGTCGACGCGCAGATGCCAGCCACCGGGGCCGCCGGCGAACCGGGGGTGCGCCAGGAAAGCCTGTTCCCATGCGATGCGGCGCGTGAGGTTCACGCCGGACCGGAACTGGTACATGTGGCGGGGAGCATTGTCCTCGGTAAGCGCGCGGAACCAGGGACTCGCCCGCGGCGCCAGGGTGCCGTTCATGTGGAGATTGGAATAGGCGGCCATCAGGCGCCAGCCCGAACGGGGCGCCCAGTTCAGCGCGGCCTCCCCGCCGTAATCGGTGGCGTTCATGGAATTCCCCCAACGCAGCGAGTAGACGGCGCGGATGAGGCCGGGTTGCGGGATCAGGGAGACGGGCCCGGTATCCGGCGCCAGCACACCGTGGTAGCGGCTGAAGAAGGCGGATGCGTCGAAGGAGAGGGTACGGGTCCACTGCGCCCGGTATCCGGCTTCGACATCCCCCATGCGCTCGCTTTGCAGGCCCGGGTTGCCGGAGAGGGTCATGTCAATCTCCATCCCCGGGCGGGTGGCCACGGCGCCCATATCGAGTTGGATGCCGAACTCGATCCGGGTGGGCTGCCGGATGGCCCGCGCCGCCGAAGCCCAGAGGGTGTGGCGGGCGCTCGGCGCCCAGGCCAGCCGCAGGCTGGGCTCGAATTCGAAGCCGGTGTAGCTGTTGTGCTCGACCTTGGATCCGGCGGTGAGCCAGACGCGGTCGCCGAGGCGGATCTCGTCCTGGAGAAACGCGCTGGAAAGTTGGTCCACGCGTTGCGCTGGCTGGATCGCGATCGTGGAACTTCCCCGGTAGGCGGTGCGGATCACCCGGTACCCGGCGGCGGCGACCAGGTCGTGCCGGTCGCCGGCGTGGAAATGGTGCTCGATGTCGAAATCTCCCGCGCGGTAATCCTCATCCGTGCCCAGGTCGTAGCGGTGGTAGTCGTCGAAGTATGCCTGGAACGTGGTCTGCGCCCCGCCCCGCGAGCTATGGCTCCAGCGAAAGAGCAGGTTGCCGCCTTCGGACTCGACGGGTTCATTGAAGGTCGCCGCGCCGGGCAAATCCATGAACAGGTTGCGGCGGTTCTGATGGCCGCGATTGCGGAAGAACTCGCCTTGCGCGGTGTACACGTCGCCGCCGGCGCTCTGCCAGTCGCCGCGGAACCCGGCCTGCGCGCGGGTCCACCCATCGCCGGCTTCGGCTCCATCGAGGGAATCGAGATCGTTGAAACGCCGCCAGGAGGCGAAGCCGCGGTAGAAACCGTGTGCGCCGGCTGCGCCGCCGTAGCGTACCAGCGAGCGGTAGGCCCCCTGATCGCCGGCGGTCTGGGAAACCAGCGCGCCCTGCGTGGCGCGGGCAGAGCGGGTGAAGACCTGGATCACGCCGTTGACGGCGTTAGCGCCCCACACGGTGCCGCCCGGACCGCGGATCACCTCCACGCGCTCGATATCTTCCAGGGGCAGATCCACCTGGTCCCAGAAGACACCACCGAAGGTATTCGTGTAGACGGTGCGCCCGTCGATCATGACCAGTACCTTATTGGAATAGCGGCTGTTGAAGCCGCGGATCGAGATCGCCCAGGCGTTGGCGTCGATCTGCTCGACATCGACGCCGGGCACCCAGCGCAGCAGGTCCGGCAGGGTCTCGGCGCCGGAACGCCGGATCTCCTCCGGACCGATGACATAGACCGAGGCCGCGGTGCGGGCCAGGGTCTGCTCCTTTTTCGAAACGCTGGTCACCTGCACCTTGAGCAGTTCTTCGAGGCTGGCGTCGGCAAGCGATCCCTGGGCAAGCAGGGCGGGCGCGGCGGCCAGACAGCAGAACCACGAGAGTATGCGCACAATAATGTTCATGAGCCTTCGCTCATCCTGCATATCGGCTGTTCACACTAGATGGTTTAGGGCCGCCCTCGGGTTGGCTGGGGCCGCCGCGGGGTGGGGGCAACTCCGTCCGTTCCAGCCGGCCGACCTGCTGGAATGGCGCGAGATCGTCGAGACGCGGATCCGCCCCGACGGCTCCGAGGTCGTCTACACGGAGCGCTCCGCGGACCGCGATGCGAATGTATACCGCAGCCGGTTGTGGGTAGTAGGGACAAGGGGCGGGGCGCCCCGGCCCCTGACCACTGGAGAGGCGCGGGAGCGCCAGCCGCGCTGGTCGCCGGAGGGCGATCGCATCGCCTACCTGTCCGACGCCGGCGGAACGCTGCGGATTCACGTGCGCGCTGCGGGGGCGGCTCCGGAAGCGGCGGACACCGCGATCGCCCCGGCAGCGGGAACGCCGCTGGCGCTGGCGTGGTCGCCGGACGGACGCACACTGGCATACACCGCGCGTGTGCGGGAAGCGGCCTCTGCGGCGGGCTGGATTCCGCCGCCGCTGGCGCCGCAACTCAGCGCCGCGCGCACCCGGCTCTACCTGGTTGCAGCCGCCGGAGGGGAGCCGCGGCAGGTGGCGCTTGGGGAGTTGGAACCGGAGGGGGAACCGGCGTGGATGCCGGATGGCAGCGGGCTGGTAGTGGCTCTGCGAGCGGTGGCGGACCCGGCGCATCCGCCTCAGGACCCGGCGATTTACCTGCTGGCGCTGCCGGGCTTGGCGCCGCGCAGGCTCACCCAGCCAGGCGGGAGCGGCTTCCACCCTCTGCCCTCGCCGGATGGATCGCGCCTCGCCTGGCTCTCGCGCGCCGGGGCATCGGCGAGTTCCGTCCAGCCGAAACTGGAGGCGGCGCGGCGGGACGGATCGCGCGCCCGCCCCCTGGCCGGCGAACCGCGGGACGGGCCACGACACACCCGCCTCAATATCGCCGTCGTCGCCGCCATGGGAGCTCTCGCCCTGCCCCGTCCTGGGAAGCCGGGCGGCCGCAGCCCTTGGGATTGCCCTGGCCTTTTACGCGCTCTCGAAACTGGTGGTCCTTTATCTCAGCCGCGCCCAGCAGCGCGACCCGCAGTTGCGCCAGGTCACTGAGC
>JBBIQR010000018.1:24457-30660 GCA_037442245.1 Candidatus Solibacter sp.
CGGCGCGGCGGGACGGGTCGCGCGCCCGCCCCCTGGCCGGCGCCCTCGACCGCGAGCCCGAAGATCCCGCCTGGAGCAGCGATTCGCGGACGGTGTATTTCGTGGCGAAGGACCGCGGTCAGGCGCGGGTCTACGCTGCGCGCAACGACGGCAGCGTGCGGACGGTCCTTGCCGCGGACGGGCTGCGCGCGTTTTCCCTGGCCGATAACGGCCGCGCGGCGGCGGTGCGCGCGCCGCACGAACTAATCACGTTCCCGGTGGATGTCGCGGGCGCGCCGGTGGTGCTGGCGGCTCCCAATCGCGAGTTGCTCGCGCGGCGGGCGGCGGGGCGCGTGGAAGCCATCGGGTACACCGCCGGCGGGCGCACCATTCAGGGGTGGCTCACGCTGCCTCCCGGCTTCGACCCAACCAGGCGGTATCCGCTGCTGCTGGATATCGACGACGCGCCGCGGCGCATGTGCGGCGGCGGCTTCCGGCTGCGCTCACAGGTGCTGGCGGGCGCCGGGTGGATCGTGCTCTGCGCCAATGCGCGGGGCGCTCCGGGCTACGGAGAGGAGTTCGCCAGGCTGCTGCGCACCGGATTTCCCGGCGACAGTTTCGACGACTGGATGGCGGGAGTGAGCGCGGCTGTCACGCGGCCGTATGTGGACGGCGACCGGCTGGCCATTTCCGGCGGGCTTACGGCGGCGTGGGCGATCGGCCACACGGCGCGATTCCACACGGCGGTGGCGCGGCGTCCGGTGGCCGACCTCACGCTGGAGATTACTACCGCCCGCAACGGCGCGCGGCAGGCGGCGTGGATGGGCGGGATGCCGTGGGAGATTCCCGAGGAGTACCGCGTGCGGTCGCCCATCTCCTTTGCGGCGCAGTTCCGAACCCCCACCCTGATCGTGACCGGCGGGCGCGATCCCGCGGCGGACGAGTTGGCGTTTGCACTGCGCGCGCGGAAGGTGGATAGCGCCCTGGTCCGCGTCGACGCGCGGCCCCGGGGACGGGTGCTGGCGCTCGAAGCCGAGATCGGGTGGCTGGGGCGGTAGCGGCGCCCGAAGCCAGAACTCGGTTGATTACCGGTTGGCGTGCACCTTCGGCCGGTTGGTAAAGGTCGTGCTGGCATCGATGGGCACGGCGTAGGTGGCGGCGTCGCCCGGGCCGTAACCGGCGCCGGAAATCGTGTTGGCGATGATCTTGTCGTTATTGCCCACGTCGGACACTCCCGCCTGGTAGCCCTGCGTCAGGTTGCCGCTGACATTGGTCAGCGCGTTGTTCGTGATCACGTTGTTCACCACAACGCTACGCCGTTTTCGGCGAGCGTCCTTCAAAGACAAAGGGCAACTTTTTGATAGCAATAGACTTCGACTCCAGTTTCCGATACCTTTGGAAGGAAGACCCGGCCCTCCGAACTTTTTTCCGCGTGCCTTGTCGATCTTAGGGCGGCTGACCCGTCGCTTGAGTGAATGAACCATGCGCCGCGCGGCGCGACAAGAAAGGAAGAACATCTATGAGAGTGATGGTGATCGTCAAGGCAACCAAGAACAGTGAAGAGGGCGTGATGCCCAGTGAGCAGTTGCTGGCCGCAATGGGGAAGTACAACGAGGAACTAGTCAAGGCTGGTGTGATGTTGGGTGGCGAGGGCCTGCACCCGAGTACGAAGGGCAAGCGTATCGCGTTCTCCGGCGGCAAACGCACGGTCGTCGATGGCCCGTTTGCAGAAACCAAGGAACTCATCGCCGGATACTGGCTCTGGCAGGTTCGATCGATGGAAGAGGCCTTGGAGTGGGCGCGGCGCTGTCCAGACCCGATGCCGGGAGAGGAAGCCGTCCTGGAGATCCGCCCCGTTTTCGATGCCGAGGATTTCGGCGCCGAGTTCACACCTGAACTCCGGGAACAGGAGGAGCGTCTCCGCCAAGAGATCGAGCGGCAACAGAAAAAGGGGTAGATCACTCAACGATGCATGCGCCCACTCGAAACTCGGTAGAAACCGTTTGGCGAATCGAGGCTCCCCGCCTGATCGGGGGCCTCGTGCGCTACGTGCGCGACATTGACCTCGCCGAGGACCTTGCTCAGGATGCTCTCTTGATGGCCCTTGAGCGGTGGCCGGAATCCGGTGTTCCCGACAATCCGGGAGCGTGGCTGATGACCACCGCCAAGAACCGGGCGATTGACCTTGCCAGAAAGCGAACCACGGCCGCGAATAAACAGCCTGAGATTGCGCGAATGCAGGAGGACCAGGGTGAGCCCGCAGAAACCGGCGGGGTGAATGACAACGTGCTGCGGCTCATGCTGATAGCGTGTCATCCAGTGTTGTCGCAAGATGCGCGCACAGCCCTTACCCTACGTCTCATCGGAGGCCTTTCGACGGTCGAGATCGCACGTGCCTTCCTCTCAACGGAAACAACGGTCGCGCAGCGCATCGTCAGGGCCAAGAGAACGCTAGCGGAAGCCGGAGTGCCATTTGAAGTGCCGGGCCACTCGGACCTGCCATCTCGCATCCCCACTGTCCTCGATGTGATCTACTTCGTATTTAACGAGGGCTACGCGGCGGCCACGGGCGACAAGTGGATGAGGCCCGCACTCTGCGCCGAGGCGATGCGTCTGGCCCGACTCCTGGTAGGGCTGCTCCCTGACCATGCCGAAGTTCACGGACTGCTTGCGCTGGTTGAACTGCACGCTTCGCGGATGAGGGCTCGGCAGGGGCCCAGCGGTGAGCCCATTCTGCTGCTCGATCAGAATCGCGCGTCGTGGGATCACCTTCTCATCGGTCGTGGGCTTGCAGCCTTGGCGCGAGCCGAGTCGCTCGCCCAACCTCTTGGGCCCTACACTCTACAGGCCGCCATCGCCGCTTGCCACGCGCGGGCCCGGACGCCGGAGACGACCGACTGGGTGCGCATCGTTGCTCTTTACGATGCGCTCGCTGCGCTCACGGGCTCGCCGGTAGTCGAACTCAATCGGGCCGTGGCAATATCGATGGCTTTCGGCCCGGCGGGGGCGTTGTGTTTGGTTGAGGAAATCGCCGAGGACCCGGCCCTTCGAAACTATTACCTCGTCCCGGCCGTCCGGGCGGACCTACTTCTCAAGATGGGCCGAGGCGCCGAAGCCAAGGCTGACTTCGAGCGAGCCGCATTGATGACACAGAACCTGCGCGAGCGTGCCCAACTGCAAGGCAAGGCCGCAGCATGCTTCGCGGAAAAATCGGCCCTGCCACAGTAGGTCCAGGAAAGGTAGCGTGAAGTCGCGCAGTGTTTACCCATCCCGCGCCCCCCGCCGTGTTTCAAAGTGGTGCTCGCAGAACCCTCCATTAAGGTCCGTGGCGATCCCCGAAGCGGCACAGCTTATCGGGGGCGTAAATGCGAACTGGGCCTTGGAGCGGTTTATGGCAGAGGTTCGCCGCCGCACCATGGAACTGATCACGATCTTAAACCGCTGCCACCGTTTCCGGGGTTTTGTCTATCAGCACGCCCATTTCGGTGCCGACAAGAAGAGCATCGAAGTCGCCGTGCGACCGCGCAACGGGTCGACGGCGGTTTGCTCGCGCTGCCACCACCGGCGCCCGGCTATGACCAACTTGCCGAACGCCGCTTCGAGTTCATTCCTCTCTGGGGGTTTTTCGTCTTCCTGCTGTACGCCATGCGGCGCGTCGATTGCGGCCGTTGCGCCGCTGTGGTCGTCGAAGGGGTTCCTTGGGGCGACGGCAAACGCACCTTGACCAAAGCCTATATGCTGTTTCTGGCGCGCTGGGCACGCCACCTTTCCTGGAAGGAAACCGCCGAGGCGTTCCACACTTCATGGGAAAGGGTTTTCGACGCCGTAGAACACGTCGTCACTTTTGTGTTAGAGCACCGGAAGTTCGGCCAAATCGACGCTATCGGCGTCGACGAGATCCAGTACGCCAAAGGTCACAAATACCTCACGCTGGTTTACCAGATCGATCTGGACGTCACCCGCCTGCTCTGGGTTGGCAAGGAAAGAAGCATCAATCCTTCCAGGGATTCTTTACCGTCATTGGCGAAGAAATCGCCTCGAAGATCGTCTTCGTCTGTTCCGACATGTGGGAGCCATACCTGAAGGTCATCCGCGAGCGATGCTCCGAGGCCCTGCATATCCTCGACCGCTTCCACCTCGTGGCCAAAATGAACAAGGCCCTCGATGAGGTCCGCGCCGGCGAATCGCGCCGCATGGCCAGCGAGGGCCTCAGCCCTGTGCTGAAGAAATCGCGCTGGCTGCTGCTGAAGCGCGAAGAAAATCTGAAAATCGAACAGCGCTTCCGCATCGAACCCGTGAAGAAGATCGCTCGGTCACTACGTAGGCGTCGTGGAGGGTCTGAACAACAAAGCCAAAGTCACTATGAGAAAATCCTACGGCTTCCGCACCTTCCGCTGCCTTGAACTCGCCCTCTATCACTCACTTGGCAAGCTACCCGAGCCCGAATCTACCCACGAATTCTTCTGACGAGCCTTAGAGAAAGGTGCGGCCAGTACTTGTCCCCGTTTTCCGACCGGGCGCTCCGCCGGATACGCCACAGGCGCCGCGCCGCGCCGCCGGCCGGCCCGGCCTGCCGGGCTGGTTTCGTCCTGATATACTCCGATTTCGGGGTCCGCTCTTCCGACGCTCATGCGACCATCGCCCACTACTCCGGTCCGCCTGAAGGACATCGCGCGGGAATTGAACGTGAGCGTGATGACCGTCTCCAAAGTCGTGCGCAACTGCGCGGACGTCGGCGCGGAGACGCGGCGGCGGGTGCTGGCAAAGATCAAGGAGATGAATTACCAGCCGAACTGGGTGGCGCGGAGCCTGGCGGCGCGCCGCACGTTCATCATCGGGCTGGTCGTCCCCGACCTGATCCATTCGTTCTTCGGCGAAATCGCCAAGGGCGTGGCGGCAACCATCCGCCCCCTGGGGTATGACGTGGTGATCTGCGACTCCGAGGAGAACGGCGCGATCGAAGCCAGCGAGGTGGAGCGGTTGCTGGCGCGGCAGGTGGACGGCTTGCTGATCGCCTCGGCGCAGCCGCCTTCCGCCACTGCGCTGTTCGAGCGCATCGAGGCGCGCGGCGTTCCCTACGTGCTGATCGACCGCCGTTTCGCCGGCGCGCGGGCGCCCTACGTGGGCGCCGACGACGAGGAAATGGGCCGCATGGCGACCCGCCACCTGATCGAGCGCGGATGCCGGCGGATCGCTCACATCGCCGGTCCGCCGCTCACGCCGGGGACGGGACGGCTCAAGGGGTATCGCGAAGCGCTGGCCGCGGCGCGGATTCAGGTGCCGCAATCCTACCTGGAGCACGCCCACGACGACGCTTCCGGCTATGAGGCGGCGCGCCGCCTGCTGGCGCTCGACCCGCGGCCGGACGGCATCTTCGGGTACAACGACCCGGCTGCGTCCGGCGCGATGAAAGCCGTGCTCGAAGCCGGCATCCGCATCCCCGAGGAGATGAAGATGATCGGGGTGGGCAACGTCCATTATTCCGACCTGCTGCGCGTGCCGCTCTCGACCATCGATCAGGGCAGCGCGTCCATCGGGCGGCAGGCGGCCGATATTCTGATCAAGACGATCACGGCCAAGCGGAAGAAGCCGGCGCGGACCATCCTGATCCAGCCTGCCCTCATCGAACGCGAATCCTCGCGTTAACGCGGGAAGGCGGCTTTTTGCGCCAGCGCCGGGTGGCAGGGCGGCACGTTGCCGCTCCCCAATAATTCGTACGCGTTCAATAGAATCAACGGGATGCGCCACGATGCCCCGTCCCGCGCAACGGTCCCGCGCGTGCACTTACCTGCTCCGAAAAGAATACCGGCACTCAGAACCATGTCTGCGACCACATCCATCCCATCCCTGGACAAGCTTTACGCCGAGCACGTCAACCCGCAGTGGGTCCGGCTGCTCGACCTGTTACAAATGAACGTCAGCTACGATCGCTGCGCCGGCGCGGAGTTGTTCACCACCGGCGGACGCCGCATGCTGGATTTCCTGGCGGGCTACTGCGTGTACAACGCGGGCCACAATCACCCGGCCATCATCGCCGCGCTGAAAGAGGAACTCGACCGCTCCGGACCGACCATGTTGCAAAGCCACGTCCCGCACCTCGCCGCGGAACTGGCGCAACGCCTGACGCAGCTTGCCGGCGGACGGCTGAACCGCGCTTTCTTCACCAGCTCCGGCAGCGAGGGCGTGGAGACCGCGATCAAGTTCGCGCGCGCCTACACGCACCG
>JBBIQR010000018.1:30670-33878 GCA_037442245.1 Candidatus Solibacter sp.
GGCTGACGTGCGGGGCGCTTTCGCTGATGAGCGACGAATACTGGCGGGAGGGCTTCGGCGAACTGCTGCCGGGCACGCAGGGCGTGCCGTTCGGCGATCTCGGGGCGCTCAAGGAAGCGCTGGCCACCAAACGCTTCGCCGCGTTTATCGTGGAACCGGTACAGGCTGAAGCCGGCATCCTGGTGCCGGACGCCGCGTATCTGAAAGAGGCGCAGGAACTCTGCCGCCGCTACGGCTCGCTGTTCGTGCTGGACGAGGTGCAGACCGGCGTCTACCGCACGGGACGCTTCCTGGCGGCGCACCACTTCGGACTCGATCCGGACATGGTGGTGCTGGCCAAGGCGCTCTCCGGCGGGCTGGTTCCGGTGGGCGCGGTGCTGATGAGCGACGCGGTGTCGGACGCGGTCTTCAAATCGCTGAAGCGCGCGTTCGTGCACGCTTCCACGTTCGGCGAAAACGGGCTGGCGATGCGCGCCGGGCTGGCGACTCTGGATGTTCTCGAACAGGAGCGGCTGGGCGAGCGCGCCACCCGGATGGGTGAGATTTTACGAAAGCAACTGCGCGAAGCGCTGGCGCCGTTTGAGATGATCGAAGAAGTACGCGGACTGGGACTGCTCAACGGGATCAGCTTCGGCGCGCCGCGCCAGATGCGCCTGCGCGTCCCCTGGGAGGCGTTCCGTCACGTGCACCCGGCCATGTTCGGCCAGGTGCTGGTGATGCGGCTGTTCCGCGATTTCGGCGTCCTGACGCAGATCTGCGGCAACTCGTTCGGCGTGCTGAAGGCGGCGCCCCCGCTGGTGGTCACCGAGGAGCAGATCGCGGAGTTTGTGGCGGCGATGCGGCTGGTGGTGGAGATCGCGCACCGTCCCGGCGAGTTCTGGAGCGAAGCGCTGGGGATGGCGCGCCGCGCGGCGATCGGGTGACCACGATGCGACGACTTCTGCTGGCGCTCACCGCGCTGCCCGCTCTTGCCGCGCCTTCGCTCCGCGACGGGTACCGCGCGATGTACAACCTGGACTTCCCCGCCGCGCATGGCGTGTTCGCCGAGTACCAGCGGCTGCATCCGGAAGACCCGATGGGTCCGGTGTCCGACGCGGCGGCGTACCTGTTCGGCGAGTTCGACCGTCTGCACATCCTGCAGGCGGAGTTCTTCGTGCGCGACGAGCACTTCATCACGGACCACCGGCTGGAGCCCGACCCGGACCTGCGCCGGCGCTTCGACGACGCACTCGACGTGACCGGGCGGCTGGCGGCGCACACGCCGGCGAGCCGGAGCGCGATGCTGGCGGAGGTTCTCGCCACCGGGCTGCGCGCCGATTACATGGCGCTGATCGAGAAGCGCTACCTGCCTTCCCTGCGGCAGATGATTACCGCGCGCGAACGCGCCGAGCAACTGCTGGCGCGGTATCCGGCGTGCGCCGACGCCTGGCTCGCGGTGGGCGTCGAGAATTATATGCTGGGCATCCGGCCCGCGCCGCTCCGGCTGATTCTGCGGCTGGGCGGCGCGCAGACCGACCGCGCCACCGGACTCGCCAAGCTGGAACTGACCGCTGGCGCCGGCGACTACCTCGCGCCCTTCGCGCGCCTGATGCTGGCGGTGGCAGCCCTGCGCGACGGCAGGCGCGGCGAGGCTGAGGCCAGGCTGCGCGGATTGGCGGGCGAATACCCGGGCAACGCTCTCTACCGGCAGGAACTGGCGCGGCTCGGCAGCCGGGAGGACCGCCCGTGACCCCGCATCCGGCGTCGACCGACGTGTTCGTGATCGGCGGCGGACCCGCCGGGCTGGCGGCCGCCATAGCGGCCCGGCGAAAGGGATTCTCCGTCACGGTGGCCGACGCCGCCGTGCCTCCGGTGGACAAGGCGTGCGGCGAAGGGATCATGCCGGACGGACTGGCCGCGGCGCACTCGCTCGGCCTTCAATTGGACAGCGCCCCCGGGCACGCCTTCCGCGGCATCCGCTTCCGCGAGGGCGGCGCCAGCGTACAGGCCGCATTCCCGCACGGCGTGGGACGCGGAGTGCGCCGCACCGAACTGCACCGCATCATGGTGGACGCCGCCGCGGACGAAGGCGTGCGTCTCATGTGGGGCGCGGCGGTCGCTGGAATCTCGCCGGAGGGCGTCTCGGCGGGCGGACGCATGGTGCGCGCGCGCTGGATCGTGGGGGCCGACGGCGGCAATTCGCGGGTGCGCCAATGGGCCGGGCTGGACGCGGCGTATCGCGAGAGCCGGCGCTACGGCTTCCGCCGCCACTACCGCGTCGAGGACCCCGGCGATCACATGGAACTGCACTGGGGCGACGGCTGCCAGATGTATCTCACGCCGGTGGGCGAGCACGAACTCTGCGCCGTGCTGATCTCGAGCGATCCCCGTAAGCGGCTCTCGACCGCGCTCGCCGAGTTTCCCGAAGCCGCGGCACGGCTGGCTGCCGGCCACGCGCTGAATCCCGAGCGCGGCGGCATCACGGCGACGCGCCGCCTGCGCGCCGTGGCGCGCGGCAATGTGGCTCTGGTGGGCGACGCCAGCGGCAGCGTCGACGCCATCACCGGCGAGGGGCTGTGCCTGCTCTTCCAGCACGCGACCGCGCTGGCGGACGCTCTTGAGGCCGGCAGCCTGGAGCCGTATCAGGCGGCGCACCGGCAGATCGGACGCCGGCCCGAATTCATGTCCGATATGATGCTGCTGTTCGACCGGCGGCGCCGCCTGCGCCGCCGCGCCATCCGCGCGATGGCCGGGGAGCCGCGCCTGTTCGAGCGGTTGCTCGCGCTGCACGTGGGAGAATCGTCTATAACCAACTTTCTGGCCGGCGGGCTCGCGCTCGGCTGGCGCATGGTTTCCTTATGACTCGTACAATGCGTCTGTTATTTCCTTTACTGATCGCGCCGCTCTGGTGGCAGCCGGTCGATTTGCGGCTGGAGCCGGCGAAAACCGAAGTGCATTACGTGGTGGACAGTACGCTGCACACCGTGCATGGGCTCTTCAAACTGAAGCGCGGAGACCTGGCGTTCGACCCCGCCACCGGGCAGGCCTCGGGCGAACTGGTGGTGGATGCCGCCAGCGGCGACAGCGGCAGCGGCGCGCGCGACCACCGCATGGCCTCCAGCATTCTGGAGAGCGAAAAGTATCCGGAGATCGTCTTCCATCCGGACCGCGTGCAGGGCAGCGTGGCGCCGAACGGCCACTCCGAAGTGCAATTGCACGGCATGTTCCA
>JBBIQR010000019.1:0-33809 GCA_037442245.1 Candidatus Solibacter sp.
TTACCCCATTGACCCCCGCAACCGCAAGCTCGAGTACGGCACGTCCGACCTGAACCAGCACCTCCGCTTCAGCGGCACGGCCGTTTGGAGCCCGCGTCTCCGCAACCTGCCCAACGTCCCGACAAAATGGCTCCTCAATGGCTGGAACTTCTCCACTATTGTCACGCTCGCCTCCGGCCAGCCCCTCACCGGCTCCATCAGCGGCTTCCCCTCCGGCGGCCCGGATGGCGGCCTCACCGGTGGCGTCGTCAGCAATTCGGGTGGTTCCACCGGCGGCCGCCCGCCCTTTATCGCCCGCAACGCCTACACCCTCCCCGCCATCCACAACGTCGACTTCCGCATCGGACGCGAGTTCGCGATTCTGGAGCGGTTCAGGCTGCAGTTCATTGGCGAAGCTTTCAATCTCTTGAACCAGACCAATATCACCGCCGAAAACAGCACCCAGTACAACTACGTTGCCGCGGGTGGCAAAGGTTGCACGGGCTTTTCCGGCGTCGCGGGCTGCCTCGTCCCCAATCCGGCCTTCCTGGCGCCAACCACAGCGTCGAACTTTATCCTCACCTCGCGCCAGGTCCAGGTCTCGGCTCGCCTGACCTTCTGAGCCGGGGCCCCTCTTCTCGCCCGCCGCGTGCAGGCCACTCGCGGCGGGAACCCGGCTTGGACGGCGTTTCGCCGGCCTCCGGCAATGGAAAGCAAACGGCAGGCACAGCAACGGACAGGGACGTAGCCCGGCGGCCTACAGCCCGAGCCCGATCGGATCCGCGCCTTTCGACAACGCGTCCATGATGCGCTCCCGTTCCCGCTCCCCCTTCGCCATCACTGGCTCCAGCGAGACGTAATAGAAGCACCCAGCCGCAAACAGGTCCACCGCCAGCGCTGCCAGGAACACCCAGTCCTCGCCCGTCGCCCATCGCGCCAGAAACGCAAGCCCGATCGGAATTGCCATCAGCAAATACACCCCGAACAGGATCAACTGCGTCTTGCCGCCCGCCTGCCTCCGCATGGTCTGGTTCGGTTGCACCGCGCGCGGAAACGCGATGCTCGAGTAATTCCCGGCGGAAAGGAAAAACAGAAACACAACCGCGGAAATCAACACTCCGCCGGCAACCGCCGCCGGATCGGCGTGGCGCGGCATCAGAAAGGACGCTGCCACCACCACCGTAGTTTGCAGCGCCACAAACAGCGCCGCCGTCGCATTCTTTGCCAGCAGCACCTGTTTGAAGGCCGTCGGCGTGACGAAGTAAAGCTGCGCCGCTCTCCGGTCGAACCCGAACACATTCCAGATCAGTACTTCCCCTACGATCAGCATCCCGTACGTATTCACAAACGCGACGTAGTTCGTTGCCAGGAACCCCACCCCCTGCCGTCCGAATGCTATCGGAAAGAAAATGATGACGCTGAACAGGCACGCCATCCCGAAAATCACCCGGAACCGCGGCGTGCGCAGCAGGGAACTCACCTCTTTTTCGATCAGCGCCGCATAAGGGTCCCGCAGGAACCGCCCCGGCGCCACCGCCAGAAGCTCCACCAGCCCCGGCTTCACTGGCTTCCCAGGCTCGCTCCGTGGCCGCTCTGCTCCGCCTCCTTCCCCCTGGCTGAAATCGAGCACCAGCGATCCGGCGAATTGCCGCCGCGCCAGCCACCAGGCAAACGCCAGCCAGAACACTGCCGCACCGGCCGCCAGCATTCCCGGCCCACCGAACGCCAGCATCGCGAACTCGTGCCACGGCGTGCCCGGCCCGTTCGCCGCGTACAGGTAAAACGGGCGCAGCCGCTCCCCGAGCGATGTGTTTGTCAGCAGCGAGGGCAGCACGCTCACCGACACGATCAGCAGCATCAGCACTTCCCGCAGCCGCTTGCGCCGGAACAGCTTCAGCATCGATTCCCGCACCGCCAGCGATACCAGCAGGTTGAACGGAATGTAGAGCAACAGCAGCAGCGGCCACCATCCCCGCAACGCCGGGTGCGCCAGCAGTCCCCAGATCCCCCCGGCCAGCACGATCAGCGATTCCGGCGAAGTTGTCAGGCGCAGGATCAGTTCCACGGTGAACAGCGTCCGCCCATGTATCGGATACACCAGCAGTTTGTTCAGCTCCAGTGACCAGCCGCTCGACATCGTCATCACCGGAAACACTTGCCAGAACAACAGCAGCCCCAGCATCCCGGCCGGAAAATAAAGCTTCAGTTGGTCCGCCGGCACCATCGGCAGCGCCTTCCCCAGCCCGAACGCCGCGAACCCGAACAGCCCGTACCAGACCAGGGAGATCAACCCCAGCAGCATCGCTCCCCAGCTGGTGCGCGGCAGAAAATTGCGGATGGTCCGGAACTGCGCCCAGACGATCGCCCGAATCTGGTCACCCATGGTTCACAGCCATTCCAGATGCGCCGGCACGGGCTTGGCACCAACCATGCGCACGAAAATCTCCTCGAGCGACCCGGAGCCGTCCTGCGCCTGCGTGCGCAGTTCCTCCAGCGTCCCTTCGACCAGCACCTTGCCGTGGTTGATGATGGCCATCCGGTCGCACAGCCGCTCCACCACTTCGAGCACGTGCGAGGTCAGAAACACCGTGTTCCCCCGCCGCACCTGCTCGAGCAGGATGTCCTTCATCAGCCGCGCGCCCACGGCGTCCACGCCTTCAAACGGCTCGTCCATCAGGAACAGCTTTGGCTGGTGGATCAGCGCCGCCGCCATTGCCACGCGCTTCCGCATGCCCTTCGAGTATTCGCCCACCAGCTTCCGCGCTTCCCCGTCCAGTTCGAACAGCGCCAGCAGTTCTCGCGCCCGCTCCTTCGCCACCGGCCGCGCCAGCCCGTACATGCGCGCCACGAATTGCAGGTACTCGGCGCCCGTCAGGTGATCGAACAGCAGCGTGTCGTCCGGCACCAGCCCGATCTGCTTCCGCACCTCGTAGGCCTTCTCCGGCATCGCCAGTCCCGCCACCCGAATCGAACCCGACGCTGGTTGCGCCAGTCCCACCAGCATGCGGATCGTCGTGGTTTTGCCCGCTCCGTTCGGGCCCAGGAAGCCGAAAAAGCATCCGCGCGGCACCGAAATCGTCAGGCCGTCCACCGCGTATACGCCGTTATACGCCTTCCGCAACTCGTGCAGTTCGATGGCCGGCGCTGCGTTCGCAAAGGCCCCCCGCGATCCCGGTTCCTCGCGGTTCGGAACCAGTGGCTCTTCTGCCGGCCCGGCGAGCGTCTCGTCAGACATGGTTGTTTGTCAGTGTACCCTCTCGCTGCGGGCGAACTCCAACTCGCCACGCTCGCGAACGGAAACTCCGGAAACGGGCGGAAGGCGCGCCGCCGGTGCGTCCCCTTACGGATTCGCCCCGGTGGGCGTCCCGCTCAGTACGGCCATCAGCAGCCCCGTTTCGTGTAACAGCCCGAGCCGCGCTCGTTCCAGGTTCGTATCCGCCGTATACCAGGCCAGCCAGCGGTCGTTCTCCGCCACCCGCGCTTGCTCTACACGGCTCAGCGGCGCCCGCCCCTCCGACATTTGCGCGATCAGCACCGAGAGGTCCTCTCGCGCCAGTTCCAATTGCTGCCGTGCCAGTTCCCGCGCCGACTCCGCTTTCCGCACCTCCAGAAAGCCGCGCCGGGCCGTCATCGACACCTGGTTGCGGGCGCTCGAAATCTCCACGCGCAGCTTCGCAATATCGGTGGCCGCCTGCCCGGCCAGCCCCTTCGCCGCTGCCCCGATGAAGATCGGTATCGCCACACTCACTCCCAGCTCGCCGTTGTTCCGCTGGAACTTGGTGAAGTATTGCTGGTAGTTGTATTTGGCAAACAGCGCGTACTGGGCCACCAGGCTCACTTGCGGCAGCCGCTGCGAACTCTGCACCCTCAGCTCCAGCTCGCGCGCCAGCACCGACGATTGCAGCCGTTGCAGCGACCGGTTATTCTTCATCGCCAGTTCGATGCACTCTTCCTCCGACCGGATTTCCGGGCCGCTCACCCGCTCTGATTCCGCCGCATGCACCCGGTCGGAAGCCGGGAAGCCGGCAATCACCGCCAGCGTGACCTCCGCCTCCTCCAAATCGGCCCGCAACACATCCAGCCGCTGCCGCGCCGCGGCCAGGTTCACGTTCGCCCGTTTCGCTTCCACCGCCAGTTCGGCGCCCTCTTCCACCCGCGCCGCCATGGTGGCCGCCACCTTCACCAGGCTTGCCTCTTCTCCTTCCACAACGCCCATTTGCTTTGCAATCTCAAATGCGTCCAGAAAGGCGAGCGCCGTCCGGTACGCCACTTCATTGGATTTCGACTGTGCATCCAGTTGCGCGCCACGCGCGTTCTCCCGCGATTCCGCCAGTTGATAGGTCTGTGGCCGGTTGTAAATCGACATGGAACCGCGCACCTGCACGATGCTCGGCGCCGCGCCGTCGATCGAGCTCGGATAGCCGTATGTGTACGCCAGTCCGCTACCCGCGTAAACCTTCGGCGTGAACGGATCGCGCGCCACGCGGATGCCCTGTTCGGCGCGCTGCGCATCCAGCCGCGCCAGCAGCACATCGCTGTTTTGGCGCGATGCCAGGTCGAGCACTTGACGCAACGTCAGCGTGTGCTCCTCGCCTCGAAGCGCGGGGCTGGCGGCGAGTGCCATCAGCAACACGAATGACCAGGCGGCGAATCGCGAGCGGTACGGGAGGGTGTTTCGGGCTTGCACAACCCTATGCTATCGACACCGGCCCCGGCCGAGGTGCGGCAGTCGCACGCCGCTTTTTTTTCGCGCCCGCACCACCGCCGTATGCACCCGCCGCCGTCACCTCTCACGCACGATTCTTCAGACTGGCACGTATTGCGACAGGTAGCGCTTCGCCATGATGAAGCCCACCTTGTAATCTTCGCTGAAATCCGGCCCGGGGTTGTTCGCGGCGCCGTACAGGTCGTCTTCGTGCTCCACGCTCATCGCGCCTTCATAGCCGGCTTCCTGCAGTACGCTGAAGAACTGGTTCCACGGAATCGAACCCAGACCCGGAATCCGGTAGCGCCACCATTGCTGGCCGTTCACCGGGTGAATCCCGCCGGAGAGCAACTGCGCCGTCAGGATCTCCGTGTCTTTCAAGTGCACGTCGTGGATCTTGTCCACAAACTGCTTGGCGATCTCGATAGGATCCATGAACTGGCGAACCGCATGCGACGGGTCAAACTGCAGGCCCACCCACGGCGAATTGCCAAACCCCCGAAAGAGGGCTTCATAACCCACCGGGCTCGTCGCCAGGTTCGGACCCTCCGGCCAAGGCTCCCAGCAGATGATCACCTTGTACTTTTCGCACAGTGGGAAATATTCCTTCTCATACACGCGCACAATCTCTTCCACCTGCCTCGCAAACGGCAGGCGCTCGTTCTTGCCCGACATCGCCCCGATGTGCCGCACGCCCATCTTCCCCGCCAGCTCAATGGTCTTCTGGAAATACGCAACTTCCCGCTGGTGGGCAACCGGGTCGGGGGAGATATGGTTTTGCGAGAGCTGCAGCGCGGAGACGTTCATCCCCGCCTCCGACAGCACCTTTTTGGCCGCCTCGACCTCGGCGTCCGTCGTTTCCGGATTCAGCCCGCGGCCGACATTGACGATCATGTTGTTGTAGCCCTGCGAGCGGGCGAATGTGACGTTTGCTGGCGTATAGGGCCCCAGCACGCCCAGCTTCGGCTTCCATTCCTTGCGGGCTCCTTTTGCCTGGAGCGCGGCCGCCGTGGCGACGAGTGATCCAACCAGTGTTCTTCGGGTCATGCAAAGAGCATATTACGGAGCCCGCAACACTGCTCACCACCGGAGTTCCTCGCCAACGCGGATATCTCCCGCCCCGCCGCTACACTGAAGAGAGTGGGATCGTTTTCTACCAACTCCGTACCGCGCGGCACCAGCAGCTTCTGCGGCCAGTGCGGCCAGTCTCTCGATGCCGACGCCCTCGACTGCCGTTCTTGCGGCCAGCTGGTTTTCCTCGATCAACTCAAAGACATCGCCAAGCGCGCGGGTGCCCTGTACTCATCCGGCGACGTGGCCGCCGCACTCGCCGTCTGGCGGCAGGCCCTGCCGCTGGTGCCGCCGCACTCCCAGCAATACGACTCGGTGTTCCGCACCATCAGCCACCTGGAGGCGGAACTTGCCGCGACGCGCGGCCTGGCCCCGGCTCAACCCCAACCGGGAACCCGGCCCTCCGGTTCCTCTCAGGCCTCCGGCTGGACCAAGCGGCTTGGCCCGCTCGGCGCCGGCGGAGCGCTGCTCATGAAGTACAAGTGGCTGGCCTTCCTGCTCACCAAAGGCAAGTTTCTTTTCCTCGGCATCACCAATCTCAAGACAGTTCTCAGCCTGCTTGCCTTCGTGGGAGTCTATTGGGCGATGTTCGGCTGGTGGTTTGCCGTCGGCTTCGTCGGCTCTATCTTCTTGCATGAGATGGGCCATTATGTGACCGTGCGGCGCTATGGCTTTGCCGCCGAGGGCCCCGTCTTTCTGCCGGGCTTCGGCGCCTATGTGCGCTGGCGCGGCGCCAATGTCGATCCCGTGGTCCGCGCCCGCATTTCCCTGGCTGGCCCGTTCTTCGGCTTAGTCGCGGCCCTTGCTTCCCTCCTCATCTACTTCGCCACCGGGGCCGGAGTCTGGCTTGCGGTGGCACATGTCGGCGCCTGGATCAACCTGCTGAACCTGATACCCGTGCTGATCTTCGACGGCCAGCAGGCGATGACCCCACTCAGCCGCCAGGAACGGATCGCCGTGATCGCCGTCGCCCTAGCGATGCTGCTCATCACCGGCGAGTATGTCTTCCTGTTTATCGCCATCGGTGCCGGCTACCGCATTTACCGGCGCGATTTCCCCCAGCAGCCCAACCAGCTAACGGCCTACTATTTCATCGGACTGATGACTCTGCTCGGTCTCCTCTCCTGGTTCAGCGCCTACTCGGCCGAAGCGATGCGGGCCGCGCGCGGCAGCTTTTGACCCTTGCGGTGAACCAAACATCGGCCGCCGGTTGACACCCCTCCAACCCCTTGTGCTACCTTCGTCTCATTCGCTCTGCTCGCGAAATCTCCCCGTCTGAGGTCTTCCTTGTCCGAAGCAACCGAAGTTTTTGAGCCTTGGACGTTTATGACTTCTGCCGGCCCCGTGAATCCGTTGGATTCGGCGGCCTTTCAAAACTACTTCCGCGATGGCGCTTACGACGAAATGTTCGACGCCCGCGGCAGCGTGCGCCGGCACTACGTGCCGCTCACCGAGAATTTCTTGTCCCTCTCCCAGGATGAACTGCGCCGCCGGAAGCATTCCGCCGACCTGGCCTTTCTCAACCAGGGCATCACCTTCACGGTCTACGGCCGTGAAGAGGGTACCGAGCGCATCTTCCCGCACGACCTGCTCCCCCGCATCATCACCCACGCCGAGTGGAGCCACATCGAAGCTGGCCTGACGCAGCGGATTACGGCCCTCAACCTCTTCCTCCATGACATCTATCACGAGGGCCGCATCCTCAGCGAAGGTATTGTGCCGCGGGAGATTGTTTTCAGCTGCAAGCATTTCCGCCGCCAAATGCGCGGCCTCCAGGTGCCCCGCAACGTCTACGTCGCGGTGGTGGGCACGGACCTGATTCGCCTCGAGAACGGCGAGTTCGTCGTCCTCGAGGACAACCTGCGCGTGCCGAGCGGCGTGTCCTACATGCTCACCAGCCGCAACGTGATGAAACGTATTTTTCCGCAGTTGTTTCAGCACTGTTCCGTGCGCTCCATCGAGCATTACAGCCAGTCGCTGCTCGCTACACTGCGCTCGCTCGCCCCGGAAGGCCGCCCCGAGCCGACCATCGTCCTGCTCACGCCGGGCGTGTTCAACTCCGCCTATTTCGAACACACCTACCTCGCGCGCCAGATGGGCATCGAACTGGTGGAAGGCCGCGATCTGCTCACGCACGATGACGTCGTCTACATGCGTACCACCACCGGCTTGCGCCGCGTGGACGTGATCTACCGTCGCATTGACGACGATTTCGTGGACCCGCTCGCCTACCGCGCCGATTCAACCCTCGGTGTCGCCGGCTTGTTTAACGCTTACCGGGCGGGCAACGTGACCCTTGCCAATGCCCTCGGTACGGGTGTCGCCGACGACAAGGCCCTCTATGCCTACGTCCCGCACATCATCAAGTACTATCTCGGCGAAGACGCCCTTCTGAACAACGTGGAAACCTATCTGCTTACCGACCCGGTTCATCGCCAGCATGCGCTCGCCAATCTCGACAAGCTGGTCGTCAAAGCCGTCGGCGAGTCCGGCGGCTACGGCATGCTCATTGGCCCGCAGAGCACCGCCCAGCAGCGTGAGGACTTCCGCCGGCGCATCGAAGCCGACCCGCGCAACTACATTGCCCAGCCCACGCTCAATTTCTCCCGCGCCCCTTGCCTGATTGACGATGGATTTGAACCCCGGCATGTCGACCTGCGCCCCTATGTCCTGTTCGGCGATAAAGTCACCATCGTCCCGGGCGGCCTCACCCGCGTGGCCTTGCGCCGCGGCTCCCTGGTGGTCAACTCTTCCCAGGGCGGCGGCAGCAAAGACACCTGGGTGCTCAATACCTGAGGAGACCTTTCCCAAATCTATGCTCAGCCGCGTTGCCGACAGTTTGTATTGGATGAGCCGTTACCTGGAACGCGCCGAGCACACGGCGCGGCTGATCGACATCAACCTGAACCTGATGCTCGATGAGTCCTCCTTCAGCACCGGCCGCCGCTGGCATCGCGTGCTCGCTGCCCTCGGCAACCCGGCGGGCGTCGAGTTCACTGGCGACCCCTACGCGCTGACCCAAGTCATGACCTTTGACGCGGCCCATCACTCCTCGATCATCTCGTCCATCATTGCGGCCCGCGAAAACGCCCGCCAGGTGCGTGAGCAGATCAGCAGCGAGCAGTGGCAGCAGCTCAACCGCCTCTATCATGAGGTGACCCGCAGCTCCGGCGACGATCTGTCCGACGCCCAGCCGTCCGATTTTCTTCAGGCCGTCATTTCGGGCGCCCAGTTGTTTCAGGGCGTCACCGATTCCACCATGAACCACGGAGAGGGCTGGCAGTTCATTCAGATCGGCCGCTACATCGAGCGCGCCGTTTCAAGCGTTCGCCTCCTCAACGTCTATATTGAGGAGTTCTGGGCACATCCCGAGCGAGCCATGGAAGGCACCGAGTATCTGGAATGGATCGGCCTGCTCCGCTGCACCGCCGCTTTCGAAGCCTACTGCCGCGTCTACACCAACGACGTCGCCCCCGAACGCATCCTCGAGTTTCTCTTGCTCAACGGCGAGAATCCGCACGCCGTTCGCCACGCCATCGACTGCCTCCAGCAGGCCCTCGAAGCCGTCCATGGCGAGGGAGGCAAGCGCCGGGCCGGCTCGCTCATGCGCCTTTCCGGCCGCCTCCAGGCCTCACTCCAGTTCGGCCACATCGGCGAGATTGTCGAGGCAGGCGTCCGGCCCTATTTGTTTGACATCCTCAAACAGTGCCAGGAAATCCATCAGGCCCTTTACCAGCTCTACATTAACTACTCCATTGAGAGCGCCCTCGCCGGCTGAGGCTCCTGCGATGTTCTACACCATCCGCCATCTCACCAAGTTCCGCTACGCCGACACCATCAGCGAGAGCATCATGGAAGCCCGCATGCACCCGCGCAGCGACTCCAATCAGCGTTGCCTGACGTTTCATCTCTCCGTCAGCCCTCGCTGCCGCGTCTTCTCCTACCGCGATTACCTCGGCAACAACGTACACCACTTCGATATCCCAGGCCTCCATGCCCAGCTCGTCATCGTCGCCGAGTCCCTCGTCGACGTGCAGCCCGCACCGCTCCTGCCGCCCTCTCTGGAACCGGCTTCCTGGCAGGAGTTGGACCGCATCGTCAGCAAAGGTGATTTTTGGGAGATGCTGCTGCCGAGCGAATATGTGCAACAGACCCCGCTGCTGTTGGATCTGGCCCGCTCCCTCGATGTGTGCCGCCGCGGCGATCCGTTGACCATGGTCTGCGCCATCTCCGCCGGCCTCTATTCCACGCTCGACTATGTTCCCCGCAGCACCCGCGTTGATAGCCCCATCGACGAAGCGTTGCGCGACCGGCGCGGCGTCTGCCAGGACTTCGCCCACATCATGATCGCCCTGCTGCGCAGCATCAGGATCCCCGCCCGCTACGTGAGCGGCTATCTCTACCATCGCGTCGAGGACCGCGACCGGTCCGCCGAAGGCGCCACTCACGCCTGGGTCGAGGCGTTTCTCCCCGAATTAGGATGGGTTGGCTTCGACCCCACCAACCGTTTGCTCGCCGGCGAGCGCCACATCCGCACCGCCATCGGCAGGGACTACGCCGACGTGCCTCCTACCAAAGGCATCTTCCGCGGCAAGAGCGCCAGCGAATTGAGCGTGGCCGTGCGCGTTTCCCCTTCCGAAGCTCCCCCGCCGCTTGACCAGGACCTCCCAATACCCGAAGATTGGTCCATCCTGGTAGAGAAGGCTCAGGAGCCGCCTCCTCAGCCCGGCTTTCAAATTGGACAATTGCTTCAACAGCAGCAACAGCAGCAACAACAGTAGCCGGAACCGCTTTGCCGCCGCCCGGCGTAAGCTGGGCGCCGTCGCTCAGGTCCTCTCGATTCTTCCCCTCTGCTGTGCCGCTTCCGCCCGCTTGTGCGCGTCGCCGCCTACGGAGCGGCCTTATCATGTCAACCACTATGACGTCGCGGTGCAGCCCGATCTCACCCGGCGCATCATCTTCGGCGCCGTGACCATCTCGTTGACCGCTCTTTCCGAGCGTTTGCCCTCCGTCGAACTGGACGCCGCCGAAATCACCGTGCTCGGCTGCAGCGTGGGCAAGACCCACTTGCGCTATGTCCTCGCCGGCGATGTCCTGCGCGTGGATTTGCCGCGGCCGCTGCGCAAGGGCCAGCACATGGATCTGCGCATCGCCTATCGCGCCACCCCCACCCGCGGCGTAGCCTTCTTCAGCGATCAGGCCTATACCGCCTTCGCCACCAGCCACTGGCTCCCCTGCAATGACCGCCCCAATGACCGCGCCAGCTTTCGCTTGGTGGTCGTTGCGCCCGATCGTTTTCAGGTGGTCGCCTCCGGCGCCGCCGTCCGCGAGGTGGCGCAAGCCGGCCAGCGCACTTCCGAATGGCGGGAAGACCGCCCCATTCCCACGTTCGTCTTCGGTTTCGCGCTGGGCCGGTTTCGATTCGAATCGCGCCAGGCGGGGAAGGTGCAACTCCGGTTAGCGATCCCCGCGCCGGCTGAGAAGAAAGACGCCGCCGGCCAGGCCTCCAGCCCCCCCGCGTCTGACTCCGCCCAGTCACCCGCGCCCGCCCCGCCCGCAGAGCCTGCCCCCGCGCAAGCGCACCCGGATGCCGCCGCCGCGGCCAGTCTCCACGCGGCCTCCCTCGTGCTCGACGAAACATCCGCCGCCCTCGCTTTCTTTGAAAAAATCAGCGGCGTCCCTTACTCTGCCGGCGCCTATACCACCGTGTTCGCCCATGACAACGTCATGCAGGAGGCGCGCCGTTTTACGTTGCTGCCCGAGGCCTATTTGCTGACTCTTGAGAACCACCCGGACGATCTCTGGCTGCTGGCTCACGAACTCGCCCATCAGTGGTGGGGAATCGGCATGACCGGTCGCGACTGGTCCGACTTCTGGCTCAATGAGGGCGTGGCCACTTTCGTCGCCGATGCATTTCTCGAAAAGCGCTTTGGCCACCAGCGCTACGCGGCCGAACTGGCCCGCTCCCGCAAAATCTTCGAAGACGCCGTCGCCGCCGCCCGCGCGCGGCCCCTACACTTCACCCAATGGACCCGGCCTGCCGAGGCCGGCGGGCCGATCCCTTATCACAAGGGCGCCCTGTTCCTGGACCTACTCCGCTCCAGGCTGGGGGAGCAGACCTTCTGGGGCGCCTTCCAGGATTTCTCCAAGCACTTTATGGGTCAATCAGTTACATCCAGGCAGTTTCAGGCGTCCCTAGAAAGAAGCTGCCACTGTGACCTTTCAGATGTCTTTCAAGAGTGGGTGTATTTGTGAAACTGCTCCGGCGGTCACTCTCCCGGCATCTCTCCCCAATCCATCATTAATCTGGACCAATTCAGTCTTATCTGGTGGTATTATTCCCGATAGGAGGACAGTGGTTCTGCTGGAACCATAAATTTCCGTCATGACTTCCTCTTTCAATGGCTCGGCTGCAGCTACCCTTACGGCGCCGGAACTGGACCCGGTAACCGCACCCCACAAACCGAAGCTCTTTCTCGCCGATGATCACTTCCTGATCATGGAAACCCTCTCTGTTCTACTCTCTCCCGAGTTTGATGTAGTGGGCTGGGCCACCAGTTCCGAGTCCCTCGTGGACGAAGTCGTACGCCTCTCCCCCGACGTGGTTGTCCTGGACATCACCATGCCGGGCATGAGTGGCTTGGACGCAGCCCGCGGGATCCTCGCCAGGGTGCCTGCCGCAAAGGTGGTTTTCCTCACCATGCACAAGAACCGCTTGCTCCTGCGGGAGGCCTTCAGTGTGGGCGCCTCGGCTTACGTGGCCAAAGACTGCGGCAGCAGCGAACTGCTCGAAGCCTTGCGCGCCGCGCTCTCCGGACGCACGTATATCTCGCGGGAGCTGGAAGCCTTGATGGTGCAGCCGGATCACGATGATTTGTCCGAGCGCCAGGTCTCCGTGCTCCGCTTGATTGCCCAAGGCTACAGCGCCAAGCAGATTGCTTTCGCGCTGCACATCTCCTCGCGTACGGCCGAGTTTCACAAAAACTCGATTATGGATAAGCTGAAGCTGCGCACTACAGCCCAACTGACCCGCTACGCCCTCGAGCATGGGCTGACTTCCTAGCGGCTTTCGCCCGCTCCTCCTTCAACCCGGCCGCCCCCAAGATAGGGCAGGGAAGTGCTTACAGCACCTCCTGCAGTGACACGAGCGCATAGAAAAAGTCATCGATATCGACCGCCTTCGTGACAAAACGGTCGGCGCCCAGTTTTCTCGCCAGCTCCTGGTCCAACGCCGAGGAAGACGATGTAAACACCACCACGTAGATGTTCTTGAAACGCGCGTCCGCGCGGATCTCGCGTAAGATCTTGCTCCCGTGCACGCCCGGCAAGTTCCAGTCGAGCAACATCAGGACCCGCCGCAAGGCGCCTTCCTGGGCGCGCTTCGTCAGATCCCGCATTGCCGCTACGCCGTCAGAGTAGCAACTCAGATGGTACGGCCGGCTCCACAGCTCGAAGGCCTCGCGGATCAGCCGTGTGTCATGAGGGCTGTTTTCAACGACGACTACCTCGACACTCTCAACCTGAATGCCTTGCGCCGCTGTCATGCGCCTCTCCCATGAAGCGGCTGCGCCTTCGCGGGAGCCTCGCTGGAGCCATCCGCCGGCAGACTGAAGTAGAACACCGAGCCTCTCCCTTCAGCCGCCTCCGTCCAGATGCGCCCCCCGGTCCGCTGTATGATCTTCCGGCACGTCGCCAGCCCGATGCCGCGGCCCGGAATCTCCGCGCTCAATCGCTGTAGCGGCTCAAAGATCCGCGCGGCGTGCCTCGGGTCGATACCGATTCCATTGTCGGCTACCTGAAACACCCAGCGACCCTCCTCTTCCGCCTGGGCCGCCTCGATCGACACCCGCGGTGTCTGTCCGGCCGGCTGGAATTTGATCGCATTGCCAATCAGGTTCTCGAATAGACACGCCAGTGCCGCTGGTTCAACCCTCACCGCCGGCAGCGGCCCAACGTGAATCTCCGCCTGTTTTGCCACGATTTCGTGTCTCAGCTTTTCCATCGCTACGCTCACCGCCTTCCGGGCACTCGCCGCTTTCCCGGTGTTCAGGCTTCGCTGCCCCATGCGGTAGTGATTGCTCTGTGCCTCAATCAGGCCCGTCATTTCGTCCAGGTTCTTGAGCGCCGTCTCAATCAGCTTCCGGCCATCTTCCGGCAGCCCTTCGCCACCCCGTTCCAGCAGCGCCTCCAGCAGCCACCGCGTGCTCGTCAACGGCGCCGCCAGCCCATGCGCAATCGCGCGGGCAAAGCGCACCCCCTCCTCTTGCGCGGCCTCCAATTCGGCCTCCAGCGCCGCAAGACGGTCACCGATTTCAGCGTCCGATGGCACGCCAGTCTCCGCCATTCCTGTCCCTGCTTGCCCCGCTGCCATCGCCCTCAACCCATTCGCCCGGCCCGCGGAATAACTCCCCGCCATCGCGGTTACTTAATCGTATGTTGCCGGCTGCCATCCCGTTGACAGGCAAAGTTTACAGTCGCTCCCTGCCATTAAGATACTCTGCCGCGGGATGCGCAGTCGTATCACAATAGGACATATGGTCGGCCCGGTGGCGGTTCCCGTAATCGCCGCCCGCCGCTCACGGGATACCACTTGCAAAGCTGGATTGAAGCCTACCATCTCAATCGGGCCATCCCGCCGTTTGTCGGCGAAGCGCGCCTGCTCAGGCGCCGCTACGTACTTTTTCTGGTCGCCGCACTCTTCGTCCTCATCGGCTTCATCATCTTGCTCTGGCGCGATTGGTCGGTGTTTCAAACCACTAGCGAGCGTGTCATTCAGCTCCGCGACGCCGTTCTCCTCCAGGATCGCTTTCAAGCCCTCCTCGTCAATGCAGAAACCGGTGAACGTGGTTTTCTGCTCACCGCCGATCCGCGTTATCTCGAGCCCTACCTTGGCGCCGTCGCCGCCTATCCGGCCATGGTCCAGCGACTCAAAGCAACCTCGCGCCCTTTGCTTGCCCCGGAGGAATTTGAGCGTCTGATCGACCTCAGCTCGGTCAAAATGGACCGGCTCCGCGACGCCGTCGACCTGGCCCGGGCTGGCAGACGCGACCTCGCCATCCACCTGGTGCAGAGCGAAAGCGGCCCCAGCACCATGGCTGAGTTCCGCCGCCTCGCCAGTGGCGTCCGCAACCGCCAATTCCAGGCCCTCATGGCCAGCAACGCCGAATCCCGCCGCTGGCTCGCCAATGCTGCCGCGCTCGAATTGATCGGCGTCCTGGCCCTCGTCATCCTGCTCCTCCTCGCCCTTCTCGACCTGTCCCGCGTCAACCGCATCCGCGAACGCAGCCTCGCCGAAGTCACCCGCATGAATGAGGAACTCATCCAGGTCTCCTCCGTGGCATCTCACGACCTCAAAGAACCGCTCCGAACCGTCGTCAACTTCTCCCAGCTCCTCGCCCGCCGCTACACCGGCAAGCCGCTCGACCAATCCGCTGCCGACTATCTGGATGTCATCAAGACGTCCGCCGTACGGTCCTATAACCTCGTCGATGCTTTGCAGCGCTTTTCGAGCCCCTTGCACTCCGGCTCCGGCTCCGCCTCCGATACCGACGCCGATCTCGCGCTGCGAAACGTCCTCCAGAGTCTCCGCACGAAAATCGCCGAGACCGGCACGGAAGTTGTCGCCAACCCCATGGCCGCCGTAGTTCGCCTGGAGAGCAATCTCCTCGAGCAGGTCTTTCAGAACCTCATCGAAAACGCCATGAAGTATCGTTCCGCGGCGCCCCCCTACATCGAGGTCCGCGCGGCCCGTTCCGACAACGGCCGCTGGCTGTTCACCGTGCGCGACAACGGTATCGGTTTCGACCCCGTCTTCGCCGAGCGTGTATTCGGCTTGTTCCAGCGCCTCAATGAGGACGAACATACCGGGCTCGGCTTGGGCTTGGCTACCTGCAAGAAGATTGTCGAAACCGCGGGAGGCCGGATTTGGGCGGAGTCCGCTCCCGGAGCGGGCTCCTCGTTCCATTTCACGCTGCCGGCGGCGGTACGCCCGGAGAAGAGGAATACCTCATTGGCGGCGGAAACCCACGCCTCGTAGCACGGCAGCGTTCGATCGGGTCCTGGATGGAAAGCTTACATAATATCCGTTATCGGACCTTTTCGCCCACGTTGAATGCCCGCCACCACCCGGGGACACTTCAGAACGATTAGTGCGCCACCCCGAACTGCCACGGAACCCACACAAGAACGGACCCGCGTTCAGTTCGGCATCCGGTAAAGGTACCAGTTGTATGCGGTGTTGGCCTGCCCGGGAAACTCCAACTCAGCACCACTGGCGCATACAATAAGGTATCTCTCGTCCCATGGTGTGCCCCGTTTGTAAGTCTCCCAACCTGCGTCCTGCCCGACGCCGCAAGCTGTTCGACATGTTCATGCGCGTGGTGGGCCAACGGCCGGTCCGCTGCCGCGAGTGTCACTCACGGTTCTACCTGTCCTCACTGTTGATCAGGCAGATCAAGCAACGCCGCGACTGGGCACGCGCCGCGAGGGCGAAGCAGAAATCAAGCCAGGCGAGCAATAGAGCGAACTAAGCGTGGTCTCACTCGGCCGCGGGCATTCCCGGAATGCTGCGAGCCGCTTTCCCACGCACCAGCGCAAACAGCTTCGGAAGCAGATCAGGGCTCACCCTCGCGCCGATCCTCACGGTGTTTCCGTCGGCAACAACCTCGATCGCGTCGTAAAGCCGCAGGAGGTCCGTCTCGTCCGTCTTGGTGGTCAACCGTGCCAGCCCGACGACGCCGCGCAGCGTGTCCTTCACCCGCTTCACGCCTTCTTCGGAACTGCACTCTACCTGGCCCTTGATCGCCAGCCCGTCGCTCACTTCGACCGCCACCACCGCCCCGGCCACATACCGCGAGAAGTTCTCGACAACGGACGCGATATCGTCCCTTTGCCCCAACACGCCCAACTGCGGCAGCCCCCCCGATTCCACCAGCCACAACTGCGCCCCCTTCGGCACCAATGCCACCTGCGCCGCCAGCGCACGAGGCATCGCCGGATGCTGGTCCTGCCGGTCGATCATCGCGCGCAGGCTCGCCGCCCTTCCGGCGGCCGCCACGCCTGGGTTCAGGAACGTGATGGAATACCGCTCGTCGCCCGCCAGTTCCCTCCCCCTGTACGAAGACCGGTGTAGACCCAGGCTGTTCAGCTTCGGCTGCATTTCGCCCACTTCGAAATGCCCGCGGACCAGCAGCAGTACATCTGTGCCGGAGCCCGCCAGTAGAACCTCCCACACGTCCCGCTCCGGATCGATGCCCGTCTTCTCACGAAACTGGTCCAGCAACGGAAGCGGAAGCTCACGGCGGTACTTCTTGTAGAGTTCGGTCCCGCGCAGTTTCTCCAGCCGGATCCCGGCCAGCATCCGGCTCTCGGGGGGAATCATGGGAATCAGTGCCGGGTCGACAAAGACGCCCGCCCCTTCGCTGCTGCGGCAGGCCGTCATCGCCATCGGCACCAGGATCGCGAGGCAGGCCGCGCTCGCGCGCACGCAGCCCCACATGCCGGCCCTCCATCTTCCGGACGCCCCGCGCTCGGACTCGTGACCCTTTCCGCGTGAGCCCTCATGGCCCCTGGCTGAGCCGCGGCCACAGGCAGCGGCCGCCCGCTCACAGGCCTCGCGCACCGCCGGCTGCTGGTTCCGTTCCATCTAGTAATCCTTCCTCCGAAACAAGTAGATCGACGCGCTCAGCACAAACACGCCAAACACCGCCGAAGTCCACACCGGCTCGAACCAGTTCGCCGGCTCGCCCTGAATCGCCGCCCGCATCACCTTGCCCAGGTCCCACGCCTTCGGCAGGGCCCAGTACAGCCCCTCCCATAATTGCCGCGACCAGTCGGAGCTGAGCAGCTTGACGACAATCTCGCGCTGGGCCAGCACCAGGCTGATGAACACCAGCGCCGCCGCCACCATCAGCGAAAGCGCGGCACTCTCTGACAGTACCCCAATAAACACCACCACCGTCAGCAGCACCGCAAACAGGAACACCGTCACCGGAATCGCGTAAAGAAATCGCGGGTGCCAGATTTCGCTCTTCCACCCGATGATCAGATAAATGCTCGTCACCAGGTACACGTGATTCAATGCCACCACCAGCAGGTTGCCAAGATACCGCCCCGCAATCAGCATTGGCCGCGTGACCGGCTTCGACAGCAGTAGCCCGATGCGTCCCGGCTCCAGCACTGCCGGCATCAGGCCAGCCGAAGCAAAGATCGCCAGGAACGTCCCCCAGGTGAACAGAAACAGCGCCACAAAACCGTACGCCGCCCGCACGAATTTCTCCATGTTGGAGACCTGGCGGGAAGCCCGCACCGGCAATCCGGCAATCGCTACCGCTCCCTGCACCAGGTCGATCTTCAGGACAAAAAGGAAAAACAGGATCAATAGCGTCGAAAGTCCGAACAAGCCCCAGAACAGCCAGCGCGCCCGCGCCTCCTGTATCGTGTCCAGAATCAACGCCAGTAAGACCCGCCAGCGTGCGCTATTCAGCTGCGCCCCGGCACTCGCCGCTACGCTCCCCGGTCCCGCAACGGCGCCCGCCACGGTCTTTGCCTCCGCACTCATGTCTTCGCCTCCGCCGCCGGCGCCGGCCGCGGCAGGCCCGTCGTGGCCAGGAAAACATCCTCAAGCGAACTCATCGTCGGAATCACGGAGTGGATCATCGCACCGCCCGCCCGCAGCTTGTCGATCGCGCCGTTGACATCTTCGGGCGATCCGATCTGGAACTCCACTCCGTCATCGAGCGGCCGCGCGCCGCTCGCCACGCCCATCACTTCCCGCTTCGTCGCCTCACTCACCTGCCGTGCCGTCAACAGGTATCCCCTCCCCGCCAGCAGGCTGCGCATCTTTCCTTCCAGTGCCAGTTTCCCCTTGCTCAGGATTGCCACGTGGTCGCAAAACAACTCCACCTCGCTCAGCAGGTGCGAATTCAAAAACACCGTCACACCCGTGCCGGTCAGCCCGTTCAGCACATCCCGAATGTGCCGCCGCCCCGCGGGGTCCACTCCATCCGTGGGCTCGTCCAGTACCAGCAGGCGCGGCCGGTGCATCAGCGCTTGCGCCAGGCCCAGCCGCTGCAGCATCCCCTTCGAATACTTCTTGATCCGCACCTCGCCCCAGCTCTCCAGCCCCACCAGTGTCAGCAGCTCGGGGATGCGCTGGCGCCGGTCGCCGCCGCTCATCCCGGACAATGCGCCGTAAAAATCCAGCATCCCCGCGCCCGTAAAATATGTAGGAAAGCGGTGGTTCTCGGGCAGGTAGCCTACCTCGCGGCGGGATTCCGGCCGGTCCGCATCCTTCCCGAAGAGCAACGCGCGCCCCGCGCTCGGCCGTACCGCCGCCAGCAGCATCTTTACGAAGGTCGTCTTGCCCGCTCCGTTTGCGCCCAGCAGCCCATATTTCGTGGCGGCTGGAACTTGTAGTGACAGCCCCGCGACGGCCGTGATTTCCTTGCCGCCCCAGCGCGTCCGGTATGTCTTGCCCAGTCCCTCGGTCTCGATCGCGAGCGTTGTGCTCATGAAAGAAGTTCGTCTCTCTCCGGGTGCTGCTCGTCGCCGCATCCCTTTTCTGATTGTGCCGTCACCTAAGGCGGCCAACCGCGCGTTCTCTCCGCCGGTGCAAGCCCTGTCAGTGCGCGAAGAGTCGGCTCCGTCCTCACGAAAACGCACTGCGCCCGCCGCTTACCACCAAGCTACCCGGCACAGTCCTGCATACGTGCGTACCGCCGTCAATGTTCCGGTGCCCGCTTGCCACGCCCCCATCCTGCCCAGAAGTGGTTCAAAAGGCGCGCAGATACTGCACCGGCGGATCGCACTCGGCGCCCAGCGCCCGGGCTGCATGGAGCGGGAAGTAGGCATCTCGCAGGAATTGCCTTGCCAGTAACACCAGGTCGGCCTTTCCCTCGGTGATCACCTGCTCTGCCTGCTCCGGCTCCGTAATCATCCCCACCGCTCCGGTCAGGATGCCTGCTTCCCGCCGGATGCGCTCCGCAAATCCGACCTGATATCCGGGCCCCACCGGCACCTTCGCGTAAGGAACCAGTCCGCCCGAGGAGCAGTCCACCAGGTCCACCCCAAGCGGCTTGACGAGCGCCGCCAGCCGCACCGATTCGTCCGCCGTCCAGCCACCGTCCTCCACCCAGTCGGTGGCCGAAATGCGCAGGAACAGCGGCTGCGACGCGGGCCATTCGCTCCGCACCGCCGCTACCACTTCCCGTGCAAACCGGATCCGGTTCTCGAACGATCCTCCGTATTCATCCGCACGCTGGTTCGATAGCGGCGATAGAAACTCATGCAGCAGGTACCCATGCGCCGCGTGGACTTCCACTACTTGAAAGCCCGCCGCCAGCGCTCGCCGGGCCCCCGCCGCAAATGCCGCCGCAATGCGTTCGATTTCTCCCTTGTCCAACGCCGCCGGCTCCGGTTCCGTTTCGCGAAATGGGATGGCACTCGGAGCCACCGTCCGCCACCCGCCCTCACTCTCGGTCAGCACTGCCCCGCCACGGTCCCACGGCGCGCGGGTGCTCCCCTTCCGTCCCGCGTGGGCCAGTTGGATTCCGGCCGCCGCCCCTTGCGCCCGGACGAACCGGGCCACCCGCGCCAGGGGATCGATGTGCACGTCCTTCCAAATCCCAACATCAGCCGGCGAAATGCGCCCGCGCGCCTCCACCGCCGAAGCTTCCACCATCACCAGGCCGGCTCCGCCCACCGCCCGGCTCCCCAGGTGAACCAGGTGCCAGTCCGTCGCCAGCCCGCTCTCGCAAGAATACTGGCACATCGGCGAAACCGCAATCCGGTTCCGAAGAGTTACCTCGCGAACCTTAAGCGAAGTGAATAAGTGCGTTTTCAGAGAAATATCGTCCTTTGCATCGATAAGCCTGGCCCTGTGTTCCATTACCCCATCCTACCCTTGCCCTTTCAGCCCACCCATCCGGGGCCCGTTTCGCCCAGCGAAACAATTGGGAGATTAGACCCCCCTTTTCTGCCCCCGGATAGTACGAATGCCGTAAGTCAATCGAAAAAATGTCTGGCCTCGATAGTGGTTTCCGAGTATGATTGCTAAAACTGGAAGTCGTGGTAACACAGTTATGCTCCCAGTATGTTCGTAGCGTGTTCGGTAGCTTTCTTGCGATTAGTTTAGGAGGAACGCTTGAAATTGCTCAAACCTTGTCTCTCATCTTCCGCGATCGTTCTCTCGGCGGCCCTGCTGTTGTCGGCGACGAGCGCTTTTGCAGACTCTTACACCGTCTATGTCGCCTATGCTGACAACCTCCGGCCAAGCGGTTTTTTCCCGACGCCTTGGCTGGGAGCCAGTAACGTAGTGTCGGAAACGCCCGTCGGGCAGTCCCTCGACACTGGCGCCGTCATGATCGTGAACACCGGGGCGACAACCCTGAATATCACCGGCTTCAACGTCCACTTCGGCACTGGCCAGAACTTTAACTTCTGGTCTCCTCTGTCCCTCGCACCGGGCCAGGATGGGATCTTTACCCAAACCGGCTCGTATAACTTCGACACCAGCGACTTCGGCACGTTCGGCGGAGCCCCGCCGCTTAACCTTGCCCCGGACAACTACCTCGGAAACGGCGACTTCAGCGGCATCGGTGGCTGTAGCAGTCCCACGGCCCTCATGACTTCTGCACAGCTCGCACAATGCAACGCCGCGATCCCGACCATTAGCTTCATCGTGAACGGCGCGCCCACCGCCAGTTTCAACGATTCCGGTCATATCCTCGACACCGGCGGCTACGATTTCATTAACGCCAGCGCCTACGGCTCCGACGGCAATGAATCCATCAATTGGAACGTCGTCGGAACTGTGGCAAACCGCGGCGGAACGCCGGA
The DNA here is from genome assembly GCA_037442245.1 of Candidatus Solibacter sp. GTDB lineage: Bacteria > Acidobacteriota > Terriglobia > Bryobacterales > Bryobacteraceae > Solibacter. The sequence continues at coordinate 21,593 of JBBIQR010000019.1, forward strand.
ACCCGGCTACTATGGGTTGGTTGGTTTGGGTCTTGCCGGCTTCTTCGCAGCCCGTCGCAAGCGGGCCGTCAAGCCGTAACGAAAACTGTCCAGTTTGTTTTCGAATCGACGAAGGCGAGGGCTCTGCAGTGGCCCTCGCCTTTTTTGCGTCTATTTCCCGGCCGCTTCGGCGCCTCGGTTCGCCGCCACAACCTGGCGCGCATCTTCCACCAATGCCCTGAGCTTGGGATCCTCCACCCCGCCGGGGCAACTCAGATCCGGCGTCGACTGCCCGCCATATTCGATCGTCAGCCTGCTTCCGAACGACGCGCTCTTGAAGCAATGCTGTTCCGGCAGTGCGGAGAGCGGCCACGCGGCCTCCAGGTCCGCATACAGCCGCTCCGCCAGTTCCGCGAGAATCTTCCCACTGGTCCGAATCGGCGCGTCCGCACCCCCCGGAGTTCCCGGCGGCAGTATCCTTGGCCTGCGCCGCAGAACCTCCATCTCGGTCTTCCCGCTCCGCTCCACACGCAGCCGGAAACCGCTTGTGTTCGTCGAGCCCGAATTCACCACGACCGCCAGCCCCCGCCCCGGCGACGGCTCTTTTCGCGCGGATTGTTCGAGCGCTCCATCCATCATCGAGCACCACGTGAAGCCGGCTACGACTAACAGGTATGGCCACATGCCATCAAGGTGCGCCATTGATTTGCCGGCCTCTGCCGTCCGCGATTCCGCCGAACCGCAGCCTCGCACCTCAGTCTATCGCGTTTCCACGCCGTCGCACTGTATCTATCCCCTGAGCAGGGTGTGCAACAAAGAGGCGCCGGAATCACCGATTCCGGTGCGATGCGCAGGAATCTGAGCGCAGCGGGTCTTCAAGACATTGCAAAAGCCCGCCAGGGCGACAGAGGCTAGCCCATGGCGCGAGCCATGGGCACGACGGACAGGCCAGATAGCCCCGGAATCGGGGCGAAAGATCGCTCTTTCGCACAACTTCATGGGCTCGATCAACCTCACGGTCCCACACAATTAACGCTGCTTCGGTTTGGCTAATCCCCGCGTCTCACTCTCCACTTTCACGTCGCGCGCCCCTCTAAACAGGCGCATTGTTGTATCCTCCTGAACAGATGCTTGAGGCTCTCTTCACCATCGGCGTCTACGGCAGCTCCGAGGCCCTCTTCTTCGGTAAACTCGAATCCGCCCGCATCGATACCTTCTGCGACATCCGCCAGCGCCGCGCCGTCCGCGGCGCCGCCTACGCCTTCGCCAACAGCAGTCGCCTCCAAACCGCGCTCGCTGCAAAAGGAATCCTCTACCGCCATGTCCTCGAACTCACCCCCACCACCGCGATGCGCGAGGCCCAGTACCGCGCCGATGCCGAGGCCGGCGTTTCCAAGCGGGCCCGCGAACAATTGGGCGATACCTTCCGCTATCTGTATCACCGGATCGTCCTCGCCAAATTCGATTCGCAGGCGTTCCTGCAGTCGTTTCCGCCGGCGTCCCGCCGCGTGGTTCTGTTCTGCGTGGAGGCCTCAGCCGCCGCCTGCCACCGCTCTCTGGTCGCCGATCGGCTCGCCAAAGACTGGGCCATCCCCCTCGTCCACCTCTAACTCCGTTCATCCCCTTTCCACTCAGCCTGTTACCATTTGATTATTCAGCCGCGCCCGTCGGTCTGTTCCTCGTCTCATGTCCCGTACTGCAACCGGCATCCTTTCCGAAATCGTTGCCCACAAGCGCCTGGGGGCCGCGGCGCTCCTTCCGCGAACTGCCGAATTCGAGCGCGCCGCCGAAGCCGCCCGTGCCTCTCGCCGCGACTTTCGCCAGGCTTTGCTCGCCCGTTCCCCGGCCCCCGCCATCATCGCCGAAATCAAGAGAGCTTCTCCCAGCAAAGGCCTCCTCGCTCCCGATTTCGACCCCTCTTCCATCGCCGCTGCCTACCAGCGCGGAGGGGCGGCCTGCCTCTCGGTCCTCACTGACCATGACTATTTCCAGGGATCGCTCGCCCATCTGCAGGCCGCCCGCGCCTCCGTCGCCCTTCCCGTCTTGCGCAAGGATTTCACCATCCACCGCGTCCAGATCCTCGAAGCTGCCGCCCGCCACGCCGACGCCGTCCTCCTGATCGTCGCCGCCCTCACCGCCGCCGAACTGCGCGATCTCCACGAATTCGCCTCCTCGCTCGGCCTAGCTGTGCTCGTCGAAGTTCATGATGCGCAGGAGCTCGATCTCGCCATCTCCGCCGGCGCCGCCATCATCGGCGTCAATAATCGCAATCTGCAGACTTTTGAGGTTTCACTTGAGACTTCCCTGCGCCTCGCCGCCCGCATGCCTGCCGGTTCCCTCTGCGTGTCGGAAAGCGGCATCCGCAGCCGCGCCGATATCGACCTCCTGCGTTCCGCTGGCTACTCCGCCTTCCTCATCGGCGAAACCCTAATGCGTGCCACCTCTCCTGAAGTAGCACTGAAACAATTACTTGAGGAAACTGCATGAACGAACATGTTCCTCAAGAGTTTGTTGTAAAGATCTGCGGCGTCCGAACCCCTCACGCTACCGCCTCTGCCGTCGCCGCTGGAGCTTCCGCAATCGGCTTCAATTTCTATCCCAAAAGCCTGCGCTTCCTCGACTTACCATCCGCTAAGGCTATTGCCGCTTGCGTCCCCACGCCCGTCGCCAAAGTCGGCGTTTTCGTGAATCCCGCGCTCGCCGATATCGAACGCGTCCTCGACTCCGTCCCTCTGGATGTCCTCCAACTCCACGGCACTCTGCCCGCGCTCGATTCCCTTCCCGCCGCCCTTCGCCTCTGGCGCGCTTCTCCCGTCGGCCCGGACTTCACGCTCTCGGATCTAGACCCCGCGTTTGAAGCCCATCTCCTCGATGCTCCTTCGCCCCAGTTCGGCGGCTCAGGCCAGTCGTGCGCGCGGTGCTGCTGTCCGCATCGTGCTCGCCGGCGGTTTGAATGCCTCAAACGTCGCGCTGGCGATCCACACCGCCGCCCCCTGGGGCGTTGACGCCTCTTCCGGCCTCGAGTCCGCACCCGGGCAGAAGGACCCCGAAAAAATCAAAGCTTTTGTTGAAGCCGCCCGCGCCGCCTTTGCCGCGCTCTGGGCCTCCTCCACCCCTGCGGAGACGATCACTCGAAAATGAGCACCACCATGCCCACTGCTCTTCCGGACGCGCTCGGCCATTTCGGCCCTTATGGCGGACGCTTTGCGCCGGAAGTCCTCATGGCTCCCCTTGAGCAACTCGAAGAAGCTTACCGGCTGGCGCGCCTCGATCCCGCCTTCCAGGCCGACTTGACCGATCTCGAGACCCACTACTCCGGCCGCCCCACGCCCCTCTATTTCGCCCGCCGTCTTTCCCAGGAACTGGGCGGCGCGGCACTCTGGTTCAAACGTGAAGACTTACTTCACACTGGCGCGCATAAGATCAACAACTGCCTAGGCCAGGCTCTCTTGGCCAAACGTATGGGCAAGCGCCGTATCGTCGCCGAAACCGGCGCCGGCCAGCATGGCGTTGCCACCGCTACCGTCTGCGCCCTCTTCGGCTTCGAGTGCCGCGTCTACATGGGCGAAGAGGATATGCGCCGCCAGCGCCTCAACGTCTTCCGCATGCGGTTGCTCGGCGCCGAAGTCACTGCCGTCTCCAACGGCAGCGCCACCCTCAAGGACGCCATCAGCGAGGCGATGCGCGATTGGGTCACCAACGTCGATTCCACTCACTACCTCCTCGGCTCCGCCCTCGGCCCCCACCCCTATCCCATGATGGTCCGCGATTTCCATAAGGTGATCGGCGAGGAGGTGCGCCGCCAATCCCTCTCCCAAATCGGCCGCTTCCCCGATACCCTCATCGCCTGCGTCGGCGGCGGCAGCAACGCCATCGGCCTGTTTTACCCCTTCATCCCCGAACCGGCCGTGCAGATGGTCGGCGCCGAAGCGGGCGGCCGCAGCCTTTCTCTCGGTCAGCACGCCGCGCGCTTTGCCGGTGGCTCGCCCGGCGTTCTCCATGGCGCCTTCAGCTACCTGCTGCAGGATGAGCACGGCCAGGTTGGCCTCACCCATTCCGTCTCCGCCGGTCTCGACTACGCCCTCATCGGTCCGGAACATGCCTGGCTCCACGATGCCGGCCGCGCCGAATACGTCTCCATCTCCGACCACGACGCCCTCACGGCTGCCCGCCGCCTGGCCCACACCGAAGGCATCATTCCCGCGCTGGAGTCCGCTCATGCGGTCGCCGAAGCCATTCGACGCGCCCCCTCCGCTGCGGGTAAAGTATTTGTGGTGAACCTCTCCGGCCGCGGCGACAAGGACACCGATATCTACCGCGAAAACCTGCCGGATCTCGAAGGCTGATGCCCCGTCCCATGTCCACAACCCGCATCACGGACCTCTTCGCCCGCACCAAACGCGAGGGCAGGACCGCCTTCATCGCCTATCTCACCGCCGGCGATCCCCACCCGGACCGCACCGCCGAGCTCGTCCTGGCTCTCGCACGCGGCGGTGCCGACCTCATCGAGCTCGGCGTGCCTTTCTCCGACCCCATCGCCGACGGCCCCGTCATCCAGCGCGCCTCCGAACGCGCCCTCCGCGCCGGTATGCATCTGCCGCGTCTGCTCGAGACGGTCCGCCAGATCCGCCGCTCGTCGCAAATCCCCCTGCTGCTGTTCAGCTACATGAATCCCCTGCTCCGCTATGGCTTCGAGCGCCTTGCCGGCGACGCGAGCGAGGCCGGCATCGACGGCGTCCTCCTCACCGACCTCAGCGTCGAAGAAGCCGCCGCGCCCGTCGCCACCCTTCGCGCCTCCCACCTCGATACCGTCTTCCTCGCCGCTCCCACCAGCACCGAGCGCCGTCTCCAGTTGGTCGCCCAATACTCCTCAGGCTTCGTCTACCTCGTTTCCCGCACCGGCGTCACCGGCATGCAGGCCGCCCTCGCCCCCGGAGCGGCGGACCTGATTTCCCGCGCCCGCCGCCATACCCATTTGCCCCTCGCCCTCGGCTTCGGCATCAGCACCCCGGACCAGGTCGCCTCCGCCGCCCAAACCTGCGACGGTGTCATCGTCGGCAGCGCCATTGTCAAGACCATCGAACGCCACTCCGCGGAGCCCGATCTCGCGGCCCGCCTCGAGGCCTTTACCGCCACCCTCACTGCCCCGCTTCGCGCCGGCCCCGCGGCCCGCACGGCATCCTGATCACAGCATCATGAGCGATTACTCCCTCGAAGCCCTGGCTCGGTGCCGCGACAAAATCGATGACGTGGATCGCCGCCTCCTGCTCCTGCTCAATGAGCGCACCCGCATCGTCGAGGAAATCGGCCGCGTCAAGCAGCATCTGCGCCTGCCCATCTACGAGCCCAAACGTGAAGATCAGGTCTTCGATAACGTGATCGCTCACAATTCCGGGCCATTGCCCCCGGAGGCCGTCAAACGCCTCTTCGAGCGCATCATCGACGAAATGCGCACCGTGCAGAAATTGAAAATGTTCGAACCCGATCCCGCCGGCTCCGCGCCGGACGACGCCTCGGGCAATACCGGCGGTTGCCCGCCCTCGCCACGCGCGCGCACAGAACCATCGATATCTACAAGGAGATCTCATGTTAGTTGTCATGCAGGAAGGCGCCACTGAGGCGCAAGTTCAGGGCGTCATCGATCGCCTCGTCGCCTCGGGGTTCGCCGTCCACCGCTCCACCGGCGTCTTGCATACCGTCCTCGGCGGCGTCGGTCCCGTCGAAAACTTCGACCCCGCCGACTTCGAAGTCATGGATGGCGTCAAGGAATCCCATCGCATCGTCTCCCCTTACAAAATCGCCAGCCGTCACTTCAAGCCCGCCGGCACCATCGTCAAAATCGGCTCGGTCGAAATCGGCGGCCCGCACATCGTCACCATGGCCGGACCCTGCAGCGTCGAAAATGAGGACCAGATCGAACGCGCCGCCGCGATTGCCGCCGAGTGCGGTGCCCAGGTCATTCGCGGCGGTGCCTTCAAGCCCCGCAGTTCACCCTATAGCTTCCAGGGCCTCGGCGAAAAGGGCCTCCAGATCATGCGCCGCGCCGCCGACCGCCACGGCCTCTGTGTCATCAGCGAGGTCATGGACCAGACCCAGATCCCGCTGCTCGCCGAATACTCCGATATCCTCCAAATCGGCGCCCGCAACATGCAGAACTTCAACCTCCTCCGCAAACTCGGCGAAATCCGCAAACCCGTCCTCCTCAAGCGCGGCATCGCCGCCACCATTGAAGAACTCCTCCTCTCCGCCGAATACATCCTCTCCGGCGGCAATTATGAGGTCATCCTCTGCGAGCGCGGCATCCGCACCTTCGAAACCGCCACCCGCAACACCATGGATATCTCCGCCATCCCCGTGCTCAAACGCCTCTCCCACCTCCCCGTGGTCGCCGATCCCTCACACGGCACCGGAAAGCGCGATTTCGTTATCCCCATGGCCCGTGCCGCCGTCGCCGCCGGCGCCGATGGCCTCCTCGTCGAAGTCCACCACGACCCCGATCACGCCGTCAGCGATGGCGCCCAAACCCTTCGCCCCGAACAGTTCCGCGACTTGATGGCGCAGGTCCGCGCCATTGCCCTGGCCATCGGCCGCACCGCCTGAGGAGCGCTCCATCTTTTCCATGCAATCGGTTGCTATCGTCGGCGTTGGCCTCATTGGCGGCTCCTTTGGCCTCGCCCTTCGTCATCACGGCTTCGCCGGCCCCATCCTCGGCGTCAGCTCTCCCCGCGCCCTTGACGCCGCGCTCCGCTCCGGGGCCGTCTCCGCTCCCGCCACTCTCGCTCAGGCCGTCGCCGCCGTAGATCTCCTCTACCTCGCCCAGCCCGTCGACCGCATCCTCTCCACCCTCGACGCCCTCGCCGCCCCCGTCGCCGCCCGCCTCGCCTCCGGCCGCCCCATCCTCATCACCGACGCCGGTAGCACCAAACGCCTCATCGTCGAACAGGCCGCTCGTTGCCTGCCGCCCCATTCCTTTCTCGGCGGCCACCCCATGGCCGGCAAGGAACGCTCCGGCGTTGAAGTAGCCGAGGCCTCCCTCTTCCGCAACCGCCCCTGGGTTCTCACACCCCTCCCCGCTTTCGATAACCCCTTGGAACCGGCCTTCCGTCACTGGCTCTCCCGGTTTGGCGCCCAGCTCATCTCCCTCACTCCGGAGGCTCACGATCAGGTGGTCGCCTTTACCTCCCACCTACCCCAGTTGCTCTCCACCGCCCTCGCCGCTACCCTCGCCTCCAACGGCAACCCCCTCAACGCCCAACTGCACGGCACCGGCCTCCTCGATATGTCCCGCCTCGCCTTGAGTTCCCCCGCCCTCTGGGACAGCATTGTCGCCACCAATCGCGCCCCGATTCTGCAGGCGCTCGATGCCTTTCAGGCCGAATTGGCCGGTCTCCGCCACGCCGTCCTCACCGGCTCCATTAGTACCCCGTTCGTGAAGGCGGCCACCTTCAGCGCCTCCCTACGTAAGTGAGTTCACTTCCCCGGCCCTCTCTTTGCCATTTCTTGAAATTCGTCTCACTTTTCCGTGTGTAATAGTACTAGAACTCCGTATAATTGGTTAATCCGGAGGCGATTATTTGTGACATCCATCACTCAAATTGTGCGAACCCTCTTAACCCCGTCGCCCGAGATCACCCGGATGGCGGCTGTTCGCAGGTATACTACCCTCTTCTCTCAAGGCCAGGAAGCCGATTCCCTCTACGTCATTGAAGATGGCCTCGTGAAGCTCACCCGCACCAACGGCGACGGCGACCATATCATTCTTGCCATCTGTGGCGGTGGCGACCTCGTTGGCGAAGAAGTCCTCGGCGGGCCCGGCAGCACCTACGCCGCCGACGCGGAAGTGATTACCCCCGCTACCGTCTTTCGCGTTCCCCGCGAAACCATCACCCGCCTCATCCAGCAGGACACGGAGTTTTCCCAACAGCTCATTCATTTCCTCCTGCGTCGCCGCCAGAGCCTGGCCAAGAAGGTCGAATTACTCTGCTTGCACGATGTCGAATACCGCATCCTGTTCTATCTCGCCGAACTCTCCGGAATGGTCCGCTCTGACTCCGATGACGATGGCTACCACGTGCCGATCACCCAGGCCGAACTGGCGCGCCTCATCGGTGCCACCCGCGAAACGACCTCCACCACGCTCAACCAGTTAGAGAAGCGCGGCCTCCTCAAGCTCTCGCGCCGCCTGCTGACCATTCCCTCGCCGAACCTGTTGCGCTCCGCCGCCCGGGAGCCCCATTCTGTGCTGCAAGCCAATTCCGCCAAAGCGCACTAAGGCGACAGGTCGCCGCCTGCGCGCTGGGGACTGTCTCCTCGCCGCGGCCCGCACTTTCCCGTACGACGTTCCCTTCTTGCGGCGGGGCTGTCCGTCCCCCTCGCCCCGTCCTCTAGTGCCTCCCGGCAGCCCCCTAAACCGCGGACAGATCGGATTCCACCCCAAAATCCCCCTCGGCGCGCCGCACGCCCCCCTACCCCCCGCCCTCTTCCGAAGACTATCTGCAAATGCTTCACCCTAATGAACTTCGCGCCTCTTTTCCCTTGCCGCCTTCTGGTACTTCTGCTAGAGTATAGGGCAGATTTTCCGATGCTGGCCGGGTGTTGCACTGTCCATCCGTTCGGGGCCCCCTCTGTCGAGTGCTCCGTTTGGCTGTTCAGGACTGCATCTCTCTGGCATCGACAACAGGAGATTAGTAGTGAGAGAAAAAGGTGTTGTGAAATGGTTTAACGCCGCCAAGGGCTATGGCTTCATCCAGCGCTCGAATGGCGACGATGTCTTCGTCCACTTCTCGGCGATCCAGATGTCTGGTTACCGGACTCTGGAAGAAGGCTCGGAAGTGGAGTTCGAAGTGAAGAGGGGGCCTAAGGGATTGCAGGCTGAGAACGTCGGCCGGCCGTAAAGATTCATCCAGTTCGAAAACAAATCGGGCCGCTGTTCCGGGGAAGGAGCAGCGGCCCTCGCGTTTTTCTCGACTCTTTCTCGCTCTACGCCGCGCGCAGGTCCTGCAGCAGCTTCACCGCCGCGCGGATGTCCTTCTCCCGCCTCGCCGCGTCGGGCTCCTCGCGCTCAATGCTCAGAATCCCGCGATACCCAACCTCTTTCAGCTTCGCCATGAACGCCGGAATATTCACGCTGCCTTCTCCCAACGGCCGCTCCGTCCCCAGCGCCTCCGGCTGGTCCTTCGGCGGATAGTCGCCATCCTTGCAGTGCACCGATACAATGTGCGGCGCCAGCACATCCAGCGCCTCCAGCGGATCCCCCGTCCCGTAGAGAATCAGGTTCGCCGGGTCGAAGTTGATCTTCAGGTTCTTCCGCTCCACGTCCTTCAGAAACCGCAGCAGCACTGCCGGCGGCTCCTGCCCCGTCTCCATCGCAAACGTCTGGTGCAGCCCCGCGCAGTGGTCGCAAATCTCCCGCACCACGTGCACCATCTCCTGGTAGACCCCCTCCGTGTGGTCTTCCGGAACGAACCCCACATGACAGGCCACGCTTTCCACGCTCAGTTGCGAGGCGAAATCCGCCACATGCTTCGTCCGCGCAATTCTCTCGTTCCGCGTCTCCCTAGGTACAAAGCCCACCGTCCGCATCACCGTCGGAAAGTCCGCGTAACTCTCTCCCGCATAGCTGCACACCACCGTCGCCAGTGAGAAGCGCTCGATGCGCACCGCGTCCAGCCAGTCCTGCGTGTGGCCGCCAATCGGGTAATCCCCGCCAATGCCCAGTTGCCCGCACTGCACGCCTAACGCCTTCACCTCGCGAATCGTCTCGATCGCCCCTTCCTTCGCCCAGAACATCACGCCGATTTCCAGCTCGCCTACACGATGCATGGCAATCTCCTTCCCTCTTCACGCCGCGCCTCTCTCAAAAGAGCCGCCAGCCCGACGGCACGCGCCGAGTCTTCCGGCAGGCAGCGCACCGGCGCCCGCCCCTCGCGGCAGCAGTCCACAAAATAGGCGATCTCATTCCGATAGCCGTCGCCTTCCGGAGCCGCCACCGGCTCCCATCCGCCCGCCGCCTCGCTTCCGCCGCTCCGGCTCCTCGCCTCCAGCCGGCCGTCTTCCAGCTTCATAGTCCCACGCGTTCCTTCAATTTCAAATCCCATCGAAAAAGGAGTGCCACTCGCGAACCATCCCCCGCACACCCGTATCTCGAGTCCATCGCCGTAGTGCAATACCGCTTCCACGGTATCCACTCCCCCCAGCGGCCGGCACGATACTTCCCGGGGCAGCCCGAACAGCGCAATCGCCTGGTCCACGTCGTGTATCAGCAGGTCCACCACCGCGCCGCCGCTCCGCGCATCGTCCGGCAGCCACGCGCTCCACTCCGGCAGCCCGCACCTCCGCTCAAACCGCCCCCGCTCCACCGCGCCGAATCCGCCGTTGTCCATCGCCCGCCGCAGTTCTTGATACTCCGGCCAGAATCGCAGCACATGCGCCACCATCAGCGTCTTCCCCGCACGGTCCCGCGCCGCCAGCATCTCCGCGCATTCGCCCGCGGTCAGCGCCATCGGCTTCTCCACCAGTACATGCTTGCCGTGCCCTAACGCCAGCACCGCCGCTTCGGCATGCAGCGCCGTCGGCAGGCAGATGTCCACCGCCTCTATGTCGCCTTCGGCGATCATCTCCCGCCAGTCCCGGAATTTCTGCAGCCGCGAAAAATCCAGCACGCCGCCGCCCCGGTTCAGGTTCCCCACCGCGCCGCTCAGGTCCCCCGATAGCGCCTTCTCGTTGCGCGCGGCCACTGCCGCCAGATCTGCTCCCGCCACCGCCGCCATCGCCTGGATGTGCGTCGCGCCCATGAAACCAAGCCCCGCTACGCCGATCTTCACGTCGCCATGGTAGCAGTTGCTAGGCGGTGCCGTCGCTCCCCGCGCCGCCCGCACAGATACACTGAAATGCAAATGGCTCATCACCGCTACGCGCTCGTCATGGCCGGTGGCCGCGGCACCCGCTTCTGGCCCCGCAGCCGCAAACGAAACGCCAAGCAGGTCCTCCGCTTCTTCGGCGACCGCACCCTCATCCAGCAAACCGTCGACCGCCTCGCCGGCGTCGTGCCCCCGGAAAATGTCTGGATCGTCACCAACGAATATCTGCAGGACGAAATTCGCAAGCAGCTTCCCGCCGTCCCCCGCCGCCAGATCATCGCCGAACCGGCCCAGCGCAATACCGCTCCCTGCATCGGCCTCGCCGCGCGCATCCTCTCCGCACTCGATAAGGATGCCGTCATGGGAGTGTTTCCCGCCGATCACCTCATCCTCAGGGAGCCTCGCTTCCGCGCCTACGTCAAGTCCGCCTTCGCCGCCGCCGCCGGAGGCCATCTCGTCGTCCTCGGCATTCAACCCCGCTGGCCGGAGACCGGCTACGGCTATATCGAGTTCCGCAAAGGCGTCACCCCGGGCGAGCCGCAACCGCAGCCCGTCAAGAGCTTCCGCGAAAAGCCCGATGCCAAAACCGCCGCCAAGTTCCTCCGCGCCGGCAGCTTCTTCTGGAATGCCGGCATGTTCTTCTGGCGCGCCGACCACTTCAACGAACTCCTCCGCCGCCACCAGCCGAAAACCGCCACGCTGCTTGCCGGCCTGCCCGCCGTCTCCAGCCGCCAGTTCGCCGCCCGCCTCGCCGCCGTTTACCCGCTCTGCGAAAACATCTCCGTCGATTACGCCATCATCGAGAAGGCCCACGGCGTTTCCGGTATCCCCCTCGACGACATCGGCTGGAACGATGTCGGCAGTTGGGAAGCGGTCTACGAAATCGCCAGGAAGAACGCCCAGGGCAATGCTTCCACCGGCGACCTCATCGTCGAGAACGCCACCGGCAACTACGTCGATGCCCAGAAAACCGTCGCCCTGGTCGGCGTCCACAACCTTGTCGTCGTCGATACCCCAGATGCGCTCCTCGTCGCCGCGCGCGATCGCGCCCAGGATGTCAGCAGGCTCGTCAAAACGCTCGACGCCCAAAAACGCGAAGAACTCCTCTAGCGTTCCGCGCATCCTTCCCCCCGGCCGGCTTTTCGAAGGGTCTGCCTACACGTGGCAATGCCGCAGCCCGCGCTTCTCCAGGTACCGCTGGTGGTATTCCTCCGCACGCCAGAACGTCTGCGCCGGCAGAATCTCCGTCGCAATCGGCTTCGCAAACCGCCCGCTCGCTGCCAGCGCCGTTTTCGATGCCTGTGCCTCCCGCTCCTGTTCCGCCGTGTGATAGAAGATCACCGTCCGGTATTGCGTCCCGTAGTCTGGCCCCTGCCGGT
>JBBIQR010000020.1:0-33592 GCA_037442245.1 Candidatus Solibacter sp.
CCGCGCGCGTTAGCAAGCGGTTGGCACACCGAACCTGCCGGTCAAACGGTAATTCTCGGTTCCATCGGCGTCCATCCGCGGCTCAATCCTGCTCTGGAATCTTCGCGGCGTCGTCAACTCTTCGGACGCCGGCGTTAGCCGATCAGCCGGTGCGCCACAAACGCCCCGGCGTACGCCAGCGCGCCCATGTAAACGAATTGCACCACCGGCCACTTCCACCCGCCGGTCTCCCGCCGCACCACCGCGATGGTCGAAATGCATTGCATGGCGAACGCGAAGAACACCAGCAGCGCGAACGCCCCGCCCACGCTCAGGTCGGCGCGCAACGCCCGCTGTAAATCCAGCGCGTTCGAGTCCGGATCCATCCCGTAGATCGCCCCCAGCGTGCTCACGATCGTCTCCCGCGCCGCCAGCGACGTGATCAGCCCGATCCCGATCTTCCAGTTGAATCCCAGCGGCTGGATTACCGGTTCGATCGTCCGCCCCAGCGTGCCCGCCAGCGAATCGCCGATCTCCGGCGGCTTGCCGTTCGTGTACGGCAAATGCGCCATCACCCACAGCACCACCGTCACCAGCAGAATCACCGTCCCGGCGCGCCGCAAAAACACCTTCGCCCGGTCCACCAGCCGCAGCCCCAAGGATTGCACCGTCGGCCACCGGTACGCCGGCATCTCCAGTACGAACGGCGCCCGCGCGCTCTTCAGCACCGACGATTTCAGCAGCTTCGCCGTCGCCACCGCCGCCAGGAATCCCAGCACATACAGCCCGAGCAGCGCTCCCACCTGCGCGTTCACCAGCGGTCCCAGCAGCGGACGGTTCGGAATGAACGCCGCGATCAGCAGCGCGTACACCGGCAGCCGCGCCGAGCACGTCATGAACGGCGCGATCAGAATCGTCGCGATCCGGTCCCGCCGGTTCTCGATCGTCCGCGTCGCCATGATCGCCGGCACCGCGCAGCCGTACGCCGAAAGCAGCGGGATGAAGCTCTTGCCCTGCAGCCCCACCCGCGCCATCGTCCGGTCCGCGATCAGCGCCGCCCGCGCCAGGTACCCCGAGTCCTCCAGGATGCCGATGAACAAAAACAGGAACAGCACCTGCGGCAGGAACACCACCACACTCCCCACCCCGCGCCAGATGCCCTCCACCACCAGCGACCGCAGCAGTCCGCCCGGCAAAATAGCTGCAATCCAGTTGCCGCTGATCTCGAACAGCCTCTGCGCCGCGCCGGTAATCGGAGCCGACGCCATGAAGATCGTCCGGATCACCCCCACGATCACCACCAGGAACACCAGCGGTCCCGCCACCGGATGCAGGAACACCCGGTCCAGGCGCCGCGTCCACTTCGGCGGAATCGGCGCGCGATACGCCGCCCGGCTGCCTACCGCTCCCGCCCACTCCCGGCACTTCGGCACGTCCTGCAGCACCGGCAACGCCGGCGGCTGCGGCTTCGGCATCGCCCCCGCCAGAAAATCGAATACCTGCCCGATCCCTACTCCGGCGCGCGCGCTCACCAGCACCACCGGCGCGCCCAGTTCCGCCGCCAGCGCCTTCACGTCGATCCGGCCCCCGCGCGCTTCCAGATCGTCCGCCATGTTCAGGATCAGCAGCGTCGGCATCCCCAGCGCCAGAATCGGCGCCGCCAGCATCAGGTGCCGCGCCAGGTTCGTCGAGTCCACCACCAGCAGCACCGCGCCCGGCTTCGCGGTCCCTTCCCGCCGCCCGTGCAGCACGTCGTAGGCGACCTGCTCATCCTCGCTCCGCGGCGAAAGGCTGTAGATGCCCGGCAGGTCGATGATCTCCAGCGCCCGCCCGTCCGGCAGCTCCGCCACGCCCGTGTGCTGCTCCACCGTCACCCCGGGGAAATTGGCCACCTTCTGCCGCAGCCCCGTCAGCCGGTTGAACAGCGTCGTCTTGCCCGAATTCGGAGGTCCCACCAGCGCCACCGTGCGCACCGCCGCCGGTCGCGGCAGTTCCGTCACGTTTGCCCCGGCGCACCCGTGGCAGTCCCCGCAATGGCTCACACGGTCCTCTTGCTGCGAACGCTTCCCCGCCGGACCTTCAGCCGCCGCGCCGTCTCGCGCCGCAGCGCGATTTCCGACCCGTCCACCTGAAATACGCGCGGGTCGCCCCCAGGCGCGCAGCAGCCGGCGATGACGCGCGTCCCGGGCAGGAACCCCAGCTCCATCAGCCGGCGCGCGTCCTCGCCCGGCAGGTCGATGTGCTCCAGCACCGCGGAATCGCCCTTCCGCAGGTCTCCCAGGGTCCCTAAAGGAGTTTCCGATTGGATATTGTTGCTACTCAGTTGCAACACGATTTCAGTATCCTCCGGTCTGAAATTCTTGTCAAGTCCCCTTCGGAAACCCTTACCCCTACCCCCGCCCATGGCTACCCGGCTCCCTCCAAATGCGCCAAAATAAAGGATACCAAATGGAAATCCGCTACCGGGTGCGCCGCGCCCGCCTCCGCGACCTGCCGCGCATCCTCGAAATCGAACGCGCCGCCTTCGGCAAATGGGCCTGGGACCGCAATCTGTTTGCAGAATATACCCACACCTGCGGGGACTGTTTCCTGGTCGCCGAGGAGGGTACCCGCGTCGCCGGCTACGCCATCGCCTGCCCCTCCCGCGGCGGAGCCAGCCTCGATTCCATCGCGGTCGCCCCCGATGCCCGCGGTACCGGCGCCGCCGGCCGCCTCCTCGCCGCCATCCTCCGCCGCCTCCAGCGCCGCGGCATCCCCCGCCTTTCCCTCATGGTCAAACGCACCAACCGCCGCGCCCGCGCCTTCTACGAGAAACACCACTTCCGCCGCATCCGCAGCGTCCCCCGCTACTACGAAGACGGCTCCAACGCCGTCCTCTACCACCTTGAGCTTCTATAGGGTAGGTCCGTAGGGCCGTGCTCCCGCCCAGGTGTCTCGAATCCGGAGCCCGCGGGAACGGTTGGATGCCGTCCGGCCAGACGTGCTGGCCGTATCCGCCGCCCTCGAGCGGGAGGTTTTCAGGAACGGACCCGCGCGGGCCTGGCTCATGCCCCGGGGAGAATGGAACGGCTGTGCCGGTCTGGAGCCGCAGGTGCCTCTATCGGCACGGGTGGCCTCCAGGGGCTCAGGCCGGAAAAACCGGATCTGAAGCCATAGGTACTAAAGATCCGGCACCGGCCGGCCGATAAGAGCCTCGGATGTTCTACATCGAAGTCATCGGCATCGTGCTGTTTGGCCTCGCGGGCGCCTGGGCGGTGTTCGCGAACGGCAAGCAGCGCGCCGCAGTCTCGCTCGCATCGCGTGCTGGCGGTCATCAATTTCGCGGTGGCCGGTGCGTTGACCGCGGTCGCGTATCGCAACTACGGAATCGGCCGTTAGAACGGGCCTGGCGTCGGGGATGCGGAGATTCCCGCTGGAATGCGCATGGTCCATGGCCGCTCCCTGGAAAAGCACACGTCTGGAGCGGCGGCAGAACTGGCCCGGGAGCATGGGGTGTCGCTGACCGAGAGAACCTTGAGCTTGAGCGGCAAGAGCAGCGCGGCGAGGCGCACCATCTACCGCACGCAGGAGTCCCCTGAGATTCTGGTCGCGTGCGGCGACGCGCGCCTGGAAAGAGCATCGGGTGAAGGAGAGCCGCGCCGAGGAAGCCAAGGGCGCCCACGTGTCGTTCGTGCTATAACGACCGCGGCACACCTTCGAAACGCGCATGGGAACCGAGCAGAAGATCGACCCGTTCACCCTGGCGGCGATCATGGGGCACGCGATGCGGCGCTACCAGCAGGCGATGAGGGCGGAATTGGGGTAGAGCCAGAGCCGTGGAATAGCGGATGTTCTGGAGGCGCGGGTCGGAATCGAACCGACGAATGAGGGTTTTGCAGACCCTGGCCTTACCACTTGGCTACCGCGCCGTTCGGGAAGGGCTATTCGCACGATACCGCGCCGCGTCCCTTCAAGTCAAACCGCGTGAAGACCGCGAAGTGAGCGAAGGGCCGGCGGCGGTGCACCGCTGGCCCTCTTCGGATCAGAAGAAAAACTTCAGCGCCAACTGGATGATTCTGGGGTCGGCCGCGGAGTAGATGCCGCCGAAGTTGCCGCTGTTGCGGCTGAGCGCCGGGTCGTTCAACTGGGTGTGGTTGAGGACGTTGAAGAACTCGCCGCGGAGTTGGAAGCGCAAATCCTCGCGGGTGCGGAACGGGAAGAAGTTCTTGCTGATGCCGGTATCGACGTTGGTGCGGCTGGGTCCGCGGAACGAACCTTTGCCCAGATTGCCGAACGTGCCGATCGCGGGCAGCGCGAAGTAGGACGTATTGAGCCAGGGGACGCAGGTCGCCGAACCGCATCCGCTGCGCGAAGCGGCTGCGGCGGTCTGTCCGTACTGGCTGGCAGGCCCGATGTAGTTGGCGCGGTCGCCGCCCAGTGTGGTCAGCGAACGGTCGGTGCCGGCCATGATGGTCATGGCGTCGCCGCTGGTGTAGCTGAGGATGCCGGTCCACTGCCAGCCGCCGAGGACGGCGCGGAGGGCGTGGGCGGCGCCGGTCAGGCGGGGCAGATCCCACACATAGGAGGCGACAAAACGCTGCGTGCGGTCCTGGCCAGGGGCGGGACCGGTCTCGAAATGCCCCTGATTGGGATTGCCGAAGGGCAGGCCGGAGCCTTTGCTGGAGCCGACGTCGGTGATGCCGCCGTTGGATGCGAGCGCGATCTCCATCGCTTTCGAGTAGGTGTAATTGGCCAGCAGGGTGAGGTCCTTCAAGATACCGCGGCCGCCGCCCGGACGCCGCTGGATGTTGAACTGCAACGCGTTGTAGTTCGACATGCCGGTATTGTTGTTTTCGTAGATATCGACGAAGCCCGTGAAGGGGCGGCTGGCGTCGGTGCCGACTCCGGCCGTGCGCGGGTTCAGGTAGATATCCTGGCGCAGGTGTACGCCGCGGAGACCGACGTAAGACACGTCGATCAGGGTATCCGAGCGCAGTTGGTGCTCGATCGTGAAGTTCCAGTCGTAAGTGGTCGGGGTGACCCACTTCCTGCCCGGTTCGAGGCCGAAGACGGAGACGCCGCCGGTGAAGGGAACGTTGGCCGGTATCGTGGCCAGCGTGTAGCGCAGCGGGAACTGGGCCGAGAACGACGGCACGCTCTGTAGCGGGTTGGCGAACGGGATGAGGTTGTTGGGGCTGGACGGCTCGGTCAGGTCCTGGCGCAGGCTGAACGGCTGGCTGATGGAGGCGTCGTTGAGGAACAGGCCGGGGAGGCGCGAGGAGTAGAACAAGCCGCCGCCGGAGCGGATGACGGTCTTCCCGGTGCCGAAGACATCCCAGGCGATGCCGAGGCGGGGCGCGAAGTTATTGATGTCCGGCGTCTGACCGGTGTCCGGCATGGTGATGCCGTTATACGAGTCGCCGGAGAAGACCATTCCCGCGGGTGCGCTGGGGATGATCTTCGAGTGCACTCCCGCATAGTACATATCGGGCCGGAACTGCTCGATGCGGCCGAACTTTTCTTTCATGACAAACTGCGGTTCCCAACGCAGGCCGAGCGTGACCGTTAGGTTGGAGCGGGCCTTCCACTTATCCTCGGCGAAAAGGCCGATGACTTTCTGGCGCGAATCGGAGTAATCGCCGGAAGTCTGGCTGTAGGAGTGCATGTGGCCCATCACGAAACTCGCGAGTCCCAGGTTGGTCAGGACATCGGAGAAATTCCAGCTTCCGTTTTCGAGGTCGGTGTTGCGGATGTTGGACTGGTCCAATTCGAGGTTGCCGCCGAATTGGAAGGTGTGGGCGCCGTGCGTCCAGGTGGCCTGATTGCGGATTTCGTAGGTGTTGCGGGCGAAGATGGCGTTGGTGAAGCCGCCGAGTCCGAAGTAGCCGTTGCTGATGCCGAAGGCGCGGATGCCGCCCTCCGACGCCGGAAGTTGTTTGACGTTGGCGCCGAAGTCGGTGAATTGCGGGACGTTGCCGCCCTGGCCGCGATCGCTGGACGCGCGCACGAAGGTGGCGACAAAGTTATTCACCAGTGTGGGGCTGAAGATGGTCGTATAACCGGCGCTCCAGTTCTGGGTCTGCACCGTCGAGCCGACGCTGCCGGCGAGCAGGATGTCTTTGCCGTCGTAGCCGGGCTGATGGTAGTACTTGTCCAGGTAGAAGCGGACGTAAAGCTTATCCTGGCCGCGGATCGTGCGGTCGAAGCGGCTGATGTACTCGTCGAAGTTCTGCACCGTGGGAACGCCGTAAGTGAGACGCCCGTTGGCCGCCGCCTGATTGATCGGCAGGTACTTGGCCATGCTGACGGCGACGGGACTTACCGGGATGATATTGCCGGGGTACGGATTGCCGGTGGTGGGATCGTTGATCTGGATCACCTTCCCCTGAGGGTTGACGGCGGAATTCGCGGTGAGGTAGTTCGAGAAATCGCCGGTCATGTTGGCCGCGGTCGGGAGAATGGTGTTATTGGCGTTGCCTATGGTACGGATGCGCGTGCCCTGGTAACCGAAGAAGATGAAGGTCTTGTCCTTTTGAACCGGTCCGCCGATGGTGGCGCCGTACTGGTTGCGCTTCAGGGGATCGGCCGCGGCGGCGAAGAAGTTGCGCGCGTTGAATTCCTTGTTGCGCACGAAATCGAACACGTCGCCGTGCCACTGGTTGGTGCCGGACTTGGTGATCACGTTGACGACGGCTCCGGCGTTGGTGCCGTATTGCGTGTCGAAGCTGTTGGTCTGGACGCTGAATTCCTGCAGCGCGTCGGGGAAGGGAAACGGGTTGTTGGTGTTGCTCATCAGGTCCTGGTTGCTGCCGCCGTCGAGGTTGTAGCTGACCTGGTCGGGACGGGCGCCGTTGACCGAAATGGCCTCGGCGCCGGGGACCTGCTTGGTGTCGCCCTGCTGGGTACCGGCGCTATTGCTGGAGTCGACGGCGCCGGCGACGAGCTTGGTCAGGTCGGCGGCGTTGCGTCCGTTGAGGGGCAGTTCCACCACGCGCGCCCGCTCGATCACCTGGCTCAACACCGGCGTCACGGTATTGACCAGGGTGGCGGTGGCTTCCACCGTCACGGTTTCCTGGGCCTGGCCGATCTGCATCTGGATTTGCAGCGAGCCGCTCTGGTCGGCGAGGAGGGTGACATCGCGGGAGAACTTCTTGAACCCGGTGGACTCCACCGTCACCCGATAGGTGGCTGGGGGGAGAGAGGGGACGGTGAACCGGCCGTTGTCGTCGGTGACGGCGGTGCGTTTGACCTGTGTATCCAGGTTTGTCATGGTCACGTTGGCTTTGGAAACCACCGCGCCGCTGGGGTCGGTAACGGTTCCGGTCATGGCGGCATTGCCGCCGCCTTGCGCGAAAGCAGACACTGCGATCAGAAATCCCAGGCTACAGAGCCGGGCCAGTCTCCTCATACAACCTCCATAGGTTTACCGGCAAATGGGATGGAACGGGCACACCGTCCCTGGCAGGACGTCTTCGCAGACGGAAAGCTCTCTTTTACGAACCGATCGCGAGACCCGGCGTTCCGTGCCCGAAACGCACCTCCACCCCATTTGAATATCGTGCACCGGCACTTTGTTCAGTCGTCGAAGTATGTCATCGGCGCCGGGTTATGTCAAGGGAAAAATCGGAGTCCCACAACCGAAGTTGGTTAGACAGGAAGACGCAGGCGAGCTAGACAGCCTGGACCGGGCGACCGGTTTTCCAGAGAGAGCGCGCCGCCGTGGCCCTCGGCGATCTGGCGGCACAGCACGAGGCCGATGCCGCTGCCTCCGGGCTTGGTCGTGAAGAACGGGACGAAGAGGTTGGCGGTGGAAGAGAGACCGTGGCCTTCGTCGGCGATCCAGACCTCGACCATAGCGCCATCCCGGCGCCAACCGATGGAGACTTGACCGCCGGTGGAGAGGGAGGCGTCGGCGGCGTTGCGCAGCAGGTTGATGAGGACCTGTTCGAGCTGATCGGGGTCGCCCTGAATGGTGACCGGCGTGCCCGGCTCGACCTCGACCGGCAGGCGGGTTTCGAAGCTGGCGGCGCGGCGGACACAATCGGCGAGGACGAGGGGCTGCAACTGCGGGCGCGGGAGTTTCGCCAGGCGGGCGTAGGCGCCGATGAAGCGGCCGAGGCTGTCGCTGCGGGCGGTGATGACCTGCAGGCCGCGGCGCATATCGTCGCGCCAGTCTTCGGGAAGCGCGTCGCGCGAGAGGATCGAGTCGAGGCTGCCGGCGATGGATTTGATCGGGGTCAGCGAGTTGTTGAGTTCGTGGCCGAGGACGCGCACGAGGCGCTGCCAGGCTTGCAGTTCCTGCTCGCTTAATGCCTGGGTGATGTCGCTGATGACCACCAGTTCGAGGGGCATGCCGTGCTCGCGGACGCGGGTGCGGCGCACGCCCCAGCGTCCGGCGCCGCCGGGGAAGACCATCTGCAAAGTCGAGACCGGCGGACCATCGAGGCAGGGTTCGAGCTGCAACTCGCCGGCGGTGAGGCCGAGCAGGCGCTCGGTGGGAGCGTCGAGCAGGCGCTCGCCGGCGCGATTGACGAGGCGGAGCCGCTGGTGCTCGTCGAAGGCGAAGATGGCGACCGCGACTTCGCGCATCACGCTGCGCAGCAGGGTGGTCGCTTCGAGCGCCCCGAGGCGTTGCTCGCGGAGCGTGCTGCCGAGGGTGTTGACTTCGCGCATGACATCGCCGAGCGCGTCGTCGGGACGGGGCGAGCGGCCGCGTACGGAGAAGTCGCCTTCGCGCAGGGCGCCGAGCAGGTTGGAGAGGGTCTGCAGCGGGAAGACGACGCGTTCGCGGACGGCGAAGGCGAAGCCGAGCCACGCGGCCACGATCATGGTGGAGACGGTCCACTGGACCTTGGGAGAGGCTTCGCCGCTCCAGAGCATCCACAGGGCGGCGGCCGAACCGGGCAGGCCGGCAAGAACCGCGAGCAGCACGATACGGCCCTCGTGGCTGAGGATCGCGGGTTTTTCGTGGCGGGTCACGGCGGTGGCTTACAGTCCATACCGCTGGAGGCGGCGGTAGAGGGCGCTGCGGCTGAGGCCAAGCGCGTTGGCGGCGTGACTGACGTTGCCGTTGAAGCGGGCCAGCGCCTTCTTGATGAGCAGCGCTTCGACTTCTTCGAGGCTCATGTCTTCGAGCTTCGGAGGGCCTTCGCGGCCGGCGCGCAGGCCGAGGTCGGCGGCGCGAACGGTGTCGCCCTGCGACATGAGTACGGCGCGTTCGACGGCGTGGTCGAGTTCCCGGACGTTGCCGGGCCAGGAGTGGGCGAGCAGCGCCTTGATGGCGCCTTCATCGTAGCCGGTGAGGCTCTTGCGGTAGTGCTCGCAGTGAGCGCCCAGGAAATGCGCCGCGAGTACCGGAATGTCCTCGCGGCGGTCGCGCAGGGGAGGCAGGCGGATTTCGATGGTGTTGAGGCGGAAGAGCAGGTCCTGGCGGAAGCGGCCCTCGGCGACACCGGCGGCGAGGTCGGCGTTGGTGGCGGAGAAGACGCGCACGTCGACGCGGCGGGTTTTCGAACTGCCGACGCGCTCGAAATCGCCGGTCTCGAGCGTACGCAGAAGCTTGGCCTGGAGCGCCTGGGAGATGTTGGCGATTTCGTCGAGGAAGAGCGTGCCGCCGTCGGCCATTTCGAAGCGGCCGACGCGGTCGCTCTTGGCGTCGGTGAAAGCGCCTTTCACGTGGCCGAAGAGCTCGCTTTCGAAAACGCCTTCGGCGAGGCCGCCGGTGTTGACGGTCACCAGCGGACGGGTGGAGCGGAGCGAGACGGAATGCAGAGTCTGGGCGACCAGCCCCTTGCCGGTGCCGTTTTCGCCGGTGATGAGGACGTTCGCGTCGGAGGGGCCGACGCGCGAGATCACGTCGAGTACCGGGCGCATGGCGGCGGACTGTGCGATGAGCTGCGGAAAGCGCTCGGCGCGCAGGGCGCGGTTTTCGGCCTCGAGGCGCTGGCCTTTGCGCAGGGCGCGGCCCAGCTCGATCTGGGTTTTCAGGATCGCGGAGAGGCGCGCATTGTCCCAGGGCTTCTGGATGAAGTCGCGGGCTCCGCGGCGCATGGCTTCGACGGCCAGTTCGACGCTGCCCCATGCGGTCATGACGATCACCGGCAGCGTGCTGTCGAGCATCTGAATGCGGTTGAGGAGTTCGAGCCCCTCCTGCCCGCTGGTGGTGTCGCGGGTGTAGTTGAGGTCCATGAGGACGGCGTCGAAATCGCGCGATTCGACCTCGGCGGCGACGGCGGCGGGCGAGGTCACGGGAACGGCCTGATAGCCTTCGCCCTTGATCAGGAAGCGGAGCGCTTCGAGGACGTCGGGCTGATCGTCGGCGATCAGGATACAGGGCGTGCGGGAGTCGGATCGGGTCATTGGGATTGCCGCGGCGGATTCTTGAGGCATTTGCAGGGCCACACGTAAGTCGCTGCTCCTTGGGCGGTTATTACTACCCTAGCACCGGCGCGAGTGTCCGGAAATGGGACTCGCGGCAACGGCTGCCCCGTATGTGGACGCAGGGCTACGGGCGGTGAGGTTTTCCTGGCGTGTGCAGACGGGTCCTTGGTATACTTTTGAAGCCTGCCAAACGTGCAAGCTGATCCATGCAGGCTGGAGCGGATGCGGATGCGGAAGAGTTTAATTTACGCGGTGGTGTTGTTCCTGTGCGGGGCTGTGTGGATGCCCGCCCTTCGGGGTGCGCAGAGAGTGCGCACCCAGAATCCTTTACAAACGTACAATTTCACCGGCACCTGTTCGGATTGCACCGGGACGGGTACGGGACAACTGGTGCTGGTGGGCTACACGCCCGGCCAGAACATTCAGGCGAGTAACTTTGTCAGCCTGAGTTACACCTCCAACCTGCTGACCTTTACGGTAACCTCAGCGAACCTGAACTCCATTAGCGGCCAGATACCGGTCACTCTGCCTGCGGCCGCGAACGTCACGATCGGCCAGTCCAACAGTTTCGGCGCCATCAACAACATGCTCTTTACCAGGGCGGGTGGGTACTGGTGCGCCGGCCTGAATTGCGGCCTCGACACGGGGGCGAGCCACACGTGGAGCCTCGTGGCTCCGCCGCCGCCCCCGCCGCCGGCGCCGACGACGGTCAACGCCGCGGGCGCACCGGCAGTGAGCGAAGAAGTGGAATTCGCTCTCGCGCTGGGAATCGCGGTGCTGGGCGCTATTCTGCTCAAGCGCCACCAGACGCGCCACTCGGCCTGAGAAACTCTTTTAGAGACTCCGGCGGGCCGCGGCGCACTCCTGCTATGACTTGGTTGGCTGCCAAGTGTGCAAGCCAACAAATGCAGGCAAGGATGGCGTCGATGCGAAAGTGGGGCAAGTTTGCCGTAGCGGTTTTCCTGTTCGCCGGTCTGGTGCCGGCCATGCAGGTGCAAATCACGACCCTGTATTTCACGGGCGTGTGTAGGGACTGCGCGGGAACCGCCAGCGGCCAGTTAGTGCTGTCCGGATACAGGCCGGGTCAGAGTATCCAGCCGAATCAATTCGTCAGCCTGAGTTATTCCTCCAACCTGACGAACTTCACGGTTACGCGGGGGAATCTGAACGCGATCAGCGGACAGTTCCCCGTGGGCTTGCCGGCGGCGGCGAACATCACCATCAGTTCCAATGGAAACCAACTCTTCACGCAGACGAACGGCTACTGGTGCGCGGGTCTGAATTGCGCGCTGGATAACGGCCCCAGCCATTCCTGGAGCCTGACGGCTCCGCCGCCGGCGGGTCCGGCGGCGCCCACGAACACGGAAGGGGCTCCGGCATTGAGCGATACCTTGATCTTTTCGACGGCGGTGGGCATCGCGGTGCTGGGCGCCATTCTGCTCAAGCGGCACCAGGCGCGCCACTCGGCCTGAGGCGCTACCGGCCTTCGCGCGGAGACGCGCGCATGGCGCGCTCGAAGGCCCAATCGCGGATGTAGCTGATCTGTTCCTTCATGGTGCGGGAAAGCGGCACAATGCCGGCCGCGGTCAGAATCAGGTCGTGCTCGGTCAGATCGCGGTCCTCGAGTTTCGCCTTGGTAATGGCGCTGACGACGCACTGCTCGACTTCCGAGCCGGCCCAGCCCACGGTGAACTGCGTCAATTGATCCAGGCGGAATTGCGCGGGGTCGACCTTACGCGCGGCCAGGTGGATGCGGAAGATCTCGATCCGTTCGTCTTCGGTGGGCAGGTCCACGAAGAAGACCTCGTCGAAACGGCCCTTGCGGATCATCTCGGCGGGGAGTTCGTTGATGCGGTTGGCGGTCGCGGCGACGAACAGGCCGCGCGCTTTCTCCTGCATCCAGGTGAGGAAGAAGCCGAAGATGCGCCCTTCTTCGCCGCCGGAAACGGTGGCGGTGACCCCGCGCTCGATTTCGTCGAACCAGAGCACCGCCGGAGCCATATCCTCCATCATGCGGCAGGCCTGCACGAAGGCGCCTTCCGGCTTGCCGTGGCGGCCGGAGAAGATTTCGACCATGTCCACGCGGTAGAGCGGGAGATGGAAGTGGCTGGCGGCGGCGCGCACGCACAGGCTCTTGCCGCAGCCGGGGATGCCCATCAGCAGGATGCCCTTGGGGACGATTTCGCTCGAGATTTCGTCGCGCAGTTCGAAGAGTTTGCGCCGCTCCCGCAGCCACTTCTTCAGGTTCTGCAGACCGCCGACTTCGGCGATGTGGGTTTCGGTGGGGATGAACTCGATGGTGCCGCTGCGGTTGATCAGCAGGCGCTTCTCTTCGAGCAGGGCGGGCATGGAGGCGGCGCCGAGGGGCGCTCCGCCGGCCAGGGCGCGGCGCAGCGCGTAGCGGGCCTCGTCGAGTGTCAGGCCGAGGAGCGTGCGCGCCATCTGGTGGATCACGGCTTCGGACGCTGCGGCGCCGGCGGAGGAGAGGCGCGCGATTTCCTCGCGCAGGAATCCGGACAACTCCACCTGGTCCGGGGTGCGCAGTTCGAGGAAGAGCATCATACGTTCCAGTTCCTCGTGAATCAGGCGCACCGGCGAAGTGATGACCACGAATTTGCGGCGGTCCAGGCAGGCGGCGTAGGCGTCGCGGAGGCGGCGGCGGGCTTCGGCGGACTGGCTGAGGGCGGCGTGCAGATCCTTGAATTGGAAAATCCCCTCGCCGGGATGGGCCATGACGAAATCGAGGGCGCGGCGCGGATCGGCGGTTTCGGGAACCGGCGGAGCGTCGTCGCGGCGCAGCCCTTCGGTCATCGTCCAGGTCCAAAGGGGGAACGGCTGATCGCCGCCCATGAGGCGGCTGACTTCGGCCAGCACGCGGCCCAACCGCTGCTCCTCGCCGGAGTGGATGTAGGTGACGGGGCGGCCGGAATCGAAGGCCTCGCGGACCAGTTGGGCGGCGCGGCTCGCCGCGGGCGGGGTGGTAGCCCTAGTTTCCATCACCTGCTGTTCTATCACGCCGGGCAGGGCGCCATCCGTGGTTGGAATGCTCACACATTTATGACGCGCGCGTGGCCCATTTGGACTGGCGGGATTCCGGCGTGCGGCGGCGGCGCGCGTGATAAAATCGAAAAACCGCACCCCGATGGAAAGAGCCAGCAAGTTGATCCGCCAGCTCGCGCACTCGGGCGAGATCATCACGCCGGAACAGATGGCGCTGGCGGTCTGGCCGGAGGCGGTGGGAGCGACCATCGCGCCGCACACGCGGGCCGCCAAGCTGGTGCGCGCGCGCCTGGTGGTGGAAGTCGCGGACGCGACGTGGCAGAAGCAGTTATTCGCGCTCTCGCCGCACATTGTGCGCAACCTGGCCAGGGCGCTGGGCGCCGGGGTGGTGGAGGAACTGGAATTCCGCGTGGTGCCGCGGCGGATCGAGCCGGGAAGCGCGCGGCAGGCGGCGCCCGGTACGCTGTTCGCCGACGACGCCGACGCCATCGCCGACCCGGTCCTGAGGGGCATCTACAAGCTCTCGCGGAAGAAGGCACAAGCGTGAAGATCACGGAAAAGGAAGTGCGATACGTCGCCGGACTGGCCAACCTCAAGCTCAGCGAAGCGGAGATCGCGCGGCTGCGGCAGGATCTCGACGGCATTCTGGAGCACATGGACCGGCTCAACGAGATCGACACTACCGGGGTCGAGCCGATGGCGCAGGTGCTGTTCGAAGGCGGCGATACGCTGCGGCCCGACGTGCCGCACGAACCGCTGGGCAGCGAGACGGCGCTGGCCAACGCGCCGCAGCCGGGCGGCGGGTATTTCAAGGTTCCCAAGGTCATCGAACGCTAACCCATGGATATCGCCACTCTCACGATTGACCGCGTGCGGGAGGGACTGCGCGCGCGCCAGTTCAGCGCCGCCGAACTCACCGGGGAGGCCCTCCGGTTCGCCGCGGCGGAGAACCCCAGGACCCACGCGTACCTGCGGCTGTGCGAGGAGCGCGCACTCGAGCAGGCGCGGCGCGTGGACCAAGCGCTGGCGCGCGGCGAGGATCCCGGACCGCTGGCCGGCGTGCCGGTGGCGGTGAAGGACGTGATCGTGACCCGCGGGGTGACGACGACCTGCGGCTCCCGTCTGCTGGAACATTATGTGCCGCCCTACGACGCCACCGCCATTGTGAAGCTGGAAGCGGCGGGCGGCGTGATTCTCGGCAAGACGAGTTGCGACGAGTTCGCCATGGGCTCGTCCAACGAAAACTCGGCTTACGGCGCGGTGCGCAACCCGGTGGCGCCGGACCGCGTGCCGGGCGGCTCGAGCGGCGGTTCGGCGGCGGCGGTGGCGCAGGGCACGGCGGTGGTGTCGCTGGGCAGCGATACCGGGGGCAGCGTGCGGCAGCCGGCGTCGTTCTGCGGCGTGGTGGGAATCACCCCGACCTATGGACGTGTTTCCCGTTACGGGTTGACGGCGTACGCGAGTTCGCTGGACCACATCGGACCGTTCGCGCGTTCGGTGAAGGACGCGGCGGTGTTGCTGGGGGTGATTGCCGGGCACGATGTGCACGATGCCACGTCGGCGGCGGCGGCGGTGCCGGATTATTCCGCACTCCTGGACGGCAACGTAAAAGGGTTGAAGCTTGGACTGCCGGTAGAGTATCTAAAACACCTGACGGGCGAATCGCGCGACCTGTTGCTAAAGGCGGTGGATGTTTTGCGGCGCCTGGGCTGCGAGGTGCGCGAGATCAGCCTGCCCGCCACGGATTACGCCATCGCCTGCTACTACATCATCGCGACCGCCGAAGCCAGTTCGAACCTGGCGCGGTACGACGGTGTGCGCTACACGATGCGCGCCGGGGACGCGGCGACGCTCTCCGCGATGTACCAGGAGACGCGCGGCCAGGGGTTCGGCGCGGAGTGCAAACGGCGCATCATGCTGGGGACGTACGTGCTCAGCGCGGGTTATTACGACGCTTACTACCTCAAGGCGCAGAAGGTGCGGACGTTGATCGCGCGCGATTTCGCCAACGCCTTCTCGCAGGTGGATGCGGTGGTGGCTCCGGTATCGCCCTTCCCGGCGTTCAAACTGGGAGAGAAGGTGGACGATCCGCTGGCCATGTACCTCTCGGATATCTATACGATTACCGGGAGCCTGGCGGGCATTCCCTGTATGAGCGTTCCCTGCGGCCGGACCGGCGACGGTCTGCCGGTGGGGATGCAGATTCTGACCAGGCATTTCGACGAAGCGACGATGCTGAAACTCGCCGATGCCTACCAACGAGCCAATTAGAAGAATAGGAGAGACGACAATGCCCTTTACACTTCCGCCGCTGCCTTATGCTCCGGACGCTCTGGAGTCTTCGATCGACAAAATGACGATGGAGATCCATCACGGCAAGCACCACGGCGCTTACGTGACCAATCTCAACAAAGCCCTCGAATCCGCGCCGGCTCTTGCCGATAAGACTCTTGATGAGTTGCTCGCCAACAACCTGGCGGCGGTGCCGGAGAATATCCGCACGGCGGTCCGCAACAACGGCGGCGGCCACTGGAACCACGCGATGTACTGGAAGATCATGGGGCCGAACGCGGGCGGGGCGCCCGCCGGCAACGTGGGACAGGCGATTACCGGGACGTTCGGCAGCTTCGACGCGTTCAAGGAGAAGTTCAACCAGGCCGGGATGACGCGTTTCGGCTCCGGCTGGGCGTGGTTGATCAAGACCGGTGGGAAGCTGGAAATCATGTCCACGCCCAACCAGGACAACCCGCTCATGGAGGGGAAGTACGCGGTGATGGGTTGCGACGTCTGGGAGCACGCCTATTACCTGAAGTATCAGAACCGCCGCGGCGATTATCTTTCGGCGTGGTGGAACGTAGTGAACTGGAAAGAAATTGAAGACCGCTTCAATGCGGTAAAGTAAGCAAACGAGGCAAGGGCGGGCCGCACGGTCCGCCCCCGACCCATGCAGACCTACGACATCATCGTCATCGGCTCCGGGCCGGCGGGGCAGCGCGCGGCGATTCAAGCCGCCAAGTGCGGGCGCAGAGTAGTGGTCATCGAGCGGCGCGAGATCGTGGGCGGAGCCTGCATCAATACCGGCACGATTCCGAGCAAGACCATGCGCGAAGCCGTGATGCACCTCTCCGGCTTTCAATACCAGGGCATATACGGGATCAACTACCACGTCAAGGAAAAGATCGGAATCGCGGACCTGGGTTTCCGGGTGAACCAGGTCGTCAAGACGGAAGTCGATGTCACGCAGGCGCAGTTGGCGCGCAACGGCGTGGAGGTGATCTTCGGGCGCGCCAGCTTTATCGATTCGACGCACGTGCGGGTGGAAAACTCGCGCGGCATTTCGGATTTCGAGGCGCAGACGATCATCGTGGCGGTGGGAACCCGTCCGGCGGTGAGCCCGATGGTTCCGCTCAACGGCAAAACGATCATCGACAGCGACCAGATTCTGGAGATGCCGGAGATTCCGCGCACGTTCATTGTGGTGGGCGGCGGCGTGATCGGGGTCGAGTACGCGTGCATGTTCGCGATTCTGGGTTCGCGCGTGATCCTGGTGGAGAAGCGTCCGCGGCTGCTCGAGTTCGCCGATTCGGAGATCGTGGAAACGCTCTCGTACCATTTACGCGATCACCGCGTGACCATGCGGCTGAACGAAGAGGTGGCCAGCGTCGAGGAACTGCCCTCCGGCGGAGTGATCGCGAAGCTGAAGAGCAACAAAGTGATCACCGGCGACGCGCTATTGTACGCGGTAGGGCGGCAGGGCAACGTGGACGGACTGAACCTGGGGGCGGCGGGACTCGAAGCCGACGGGCGCGGGCGCATCCCGGTGGATGGCGAGTACCGCACCAGGACTCCCAACATTTACGCCGCCGGCGACGTGATCGGGTTTCCCAGCCTGGCCTCGGTTTCGATGGAGCAGGGGCGTCTGGCGGCGGCGCACGCGGTGGGGCTGGAGATTCACTCGAATCCGGCGACTTACCCTTACGGTATCTATACCATTCCCGAGATCAGTTTCACCGGTAAGACGGAGGAGCAGCTCACCGACGCGGATGTCCCGTACGAAGTCGGCGTGGCCTATTACCGGGAAACCGCGCGCGGGCAGATCCGCGGGGATACGACCGGACGGCTGAAGCTGATTTTCCACCGGGAAACACGCGAGATTCTGGGCGTGCACATCATCGGGGAAGGAGCCAGCGAACTGTTGCACATCGGGCAGGCGGTGATGATCCTGAAGGGCACGGTGGATTACTTCGTGGAGACGGTTTTCAATTATCCGACGCTGGCCGAGTGTTATAAGTCGGCGGCGTTCAACGGACTGAATAAACTTATGCGGTTTTAGCGAGGAGGGCAACCTATGCCGCGCAGCATAGGCGTGGTGGCAAGCCGTTATCTGTGGGCTGGGGTGGTGGAGGACGGGCGGCTGGGAACGGTTCGGATCTATCCCGAGCCGGGCGGAGCGAGTCTGGACCTGAAGGCTCTGCCCGCCGACGAGATTCTGGAGATCCTGCGGCGGCAGATTCGTGAACTCGCCGCCGAGGGGCCGATTGTGTCGGTCGGCGCCGGGCTGCCCGGGATCGTCCGGGCCGGTGTGGTCGAGGAATCGCCCAACCTGGGGCAGCTTAAGGGGCTGCGGGTCGCCGACCATCTTCGTGCCGTGCTCCGGCAGGATGGGATCGACGTGCCGGTAATGGTGCTGAACGACGCCGACGCACTGGCGGCGGGCATCGCCGCGGCGCGCGGGGCGCTCGACCGCCTGGTGCGCGTCTGGTATCTGGGAGACGGCATCGGCTTCGGACGGTATCCGCACACCGACGGGGTTTGGGAGGCCGGGCACATGGTGGTCTCGCTGGACCCGAAGGAGCGCTTTTGCGGCTGCGGCGGCGCCGGGCACCTGGAAGGCATCATGGGGCATCGCGCGATGCGTCTGCGGTTCCTGGACATGGAGCCGGAGGAGGTTTTCGCCGCGGCGCGCCACGGGGATGCGCGCGCGCTCGAGTTCTTCAAGCGCTGGCACCGCGCGCTGGCGGCGGCGACGGCGACGAGTGTCCACATCGACGGTCCGGGGCGGTTTTACATCGCGGGCCCGAACGCGGAGTTCGTGGATGTGAACCTGCTGGCGAGCCTGCTGCCGGAAATGGTCACGATGACGCCGCTGCAGGGCAGTTATTTCGAGATCGTGCAGACATCGCACGACCTGGCGCTGATCGGCGCGGCGGTGGCCAGCCGGCCGCGGTGAAGCGGCGGCGGCGCGGACCACGGGGAAGCTAGAATATAGGTACAGCGCCGGTGCTTCGCGTTACGCCGCATGCCCAAACGAATCGCTATTGTCGAAGACGAGTCGGAACTGGCTTCCCTGATCGACTACAACCTCACCCGCAGCGGATATGAAACCCAGGTGTTGACCGGCAGCGGCAACACGCTCAAGACCCTGGAGCAGAGCGGACCGGACCTGATTTTGCTGGACGTGATGCTGCCGGAGGTGGACGGGTTCGAGTTGTGCCGCCAGATCCGCGCCTCGGCGCAACTGGCGCGCACGCCGGTGCTGTTTCTGACCGCGCGCTCCGACGAAGTGGACCGCGTATTGGGGCTCGAAATCGGCGGCGACGATTACATGACCAAGCCGTTCAGCCCGCGGGAACTGATCGCGCGGGTGAAGGCGCACCTGCGGCGCGGCGATATGGACAGCGGTCCGGCGCCGAGCGCGGTGGGTCCGTTCCGGCTGGACGGCACGGCGCGCCGGGTGTACCTGCGCGACCGGGAACTGGAACTGACGTCCACCGAGTACAACCTGCTCGAGTACTTCCTGACGCATGCGGGGCGCGCCTACAGCCGCGATCAACTGCTGGAAGCGGTGTGGGGCGAACAACGCTACGTGACCCCGCGCACGGTGGACGTGCACGTGCGCCGGCTCCGCGAGCAGATCGAAGAGCAGCCGGAGAGTCCGCGCTACCTGACCACGGTACGCGGCTTCGGCTACCGCTTCGAGGACCTCCAGTGACGCGGAAGATTTTCCTCAAACTGATCGTGTGGGTGTTCGGGCTGATGCTGTTGGCGCTGGGTATGGTGGATTTCCTGGCGACCAATGTGGCGCAGGAAAGCTACATCCGCAATCTCACGGCGCAACTGGCGGAAAAGTGCAGGATGATCGCGCTCACGCCTCCCGGTCCGGACCATTTCGACGCGGAAACGGCAAAGCGGCTGGCGCACGCGGCGGGAGCGCGGCTGACGGTGGTGCGCGGCGACGGCAGGGTGCTGGTGGATAGCGACGCCGATGCGGCGCGCATGGAGAATCACCGCGTGCCCACCCGGCCCGAACTCATGGCGGCGTTCAACGGAGCGGTCGGCACCAACCGGCGTTTGAGCGCGACCGTGAAAGTGCGGTTTCTCTACGTGGCGGTGCCGGTCCAGAATGGCGCGCTGGCGATACGGCTGGCGGTGCCGCTGCAAACCGTGGAAGCCCAGGTGAACCAACTGCGCCGGCAGGTGCTCGCATCGACCGCGATCGCATTCTTTCCGGCGGTGCTGGTGGCGGCGATCCTGGCGCGCTATCTTTCGCGGCGCTTCGCCAGCGTGATGAAGCACGCCGGGGAACTGGCGCGCGGCAACTTCCACTCGCGCCTGACCGGGGTGAGCGGCAGCGAGTTCGGACGCCTGGCGCGGACGCTCAATGAGACCGCGGGAAACCTGGAAGCGACGGTGGCGCAGTTGCAGCACGAGCACAGCGAGCTCGAAAAGCTGGAGCGCATCCGCAAGGATTTCGTGATCAACGTGTCGCACGAGCTGCGCACGCCGCTGGCGTCGATTCAGGGGTACACGGAGACGCTGATCGATGGCGCGATCCACGATCCGGAACACAACATGCGCTTCCTGGGCATCATCCGGCACAATGCCGAGCGCCTGGCGCGGCTGACGTCCGATCTGCTCTCTCTGTCGCGCATCGAACAGAAGCGGCAGAAGTTCGAGTTCGATCTGTACCCGGCCAACCGCGTCATCCACGACGCGTGCGACCTGCTGCGACCCATCGCGGAGAAGAGCCAGATCCGCCTGTTCGAAGAGCCGGCGCCGGACGACGCCTTGGTGTTTTGCGACAGCGAGGCGGTCTCGCAGATTCTCAGCAACCTGCTGGACAACGCCATCAAGTACACGCCGGCGGGCGGCGAGATTACGCTGGGCGCGCGGCCGGCCGGCAACATGGTGGAGTTTTTCGTGCGCGACACGGGCATCGGCATTCCGCCCGAGGACCTGCCGCGCCTCTTCGAGCGATTCTACCGCGTGGACAAGGCGCGGTCGCGCGAACTCGGCGGCACCGGATTGGGGTTGTCGATCGTGAAGCACCTGGTGGCGGCGCACAACGGCACGATCCGGGTGGAGAGCGCGCCGCAGAAGGGCTCGACGTTCTTTTTCACGCTGCCGGTGGACGAAAGCCTGCTGCCGGCGGCGCCCGCCGGAGCGGGCGCGGAAGTCACCGCGTAACTCGCATCACGCCAGCGGCACGCGCAATTGCGTGAACGAGTGCGGCGGGAAGCGGTGCCGGTACCTGGATCCGGACGCCGCGGCCGTATCGTTGGCGATGCCCACGGTCTGCTTACCGAAATCGTTCCTCGCCTTGATGTCGCCCGCGGTCACCAGGGCGATTTCGACCTTGCCTCCGAAGGCGGCATCCTGCACTTCGATTTCCGCTTCGATGTCCCGGTTGTGATGGCGGTTGACGGCGTTGATGGTCAGCATGCGGCCGTCGAGCGAAGAGGACACGTGCAGGTAATCCGCATTGCCGAAACTCCGGCTCTCGTATTTCGGGCTCTCGACAAAGGCTTCCAGCGCGGCGCCGCGGCAGTTCTTCGCGAACAGTTGCAACGGGAAATAGATGGTCTGGAGGAAGAGGCCCTCCTCGTTGGTGAAGATGGGCGCGATGACGTTGACGATCTGCGCCATGTTGGCCATTTTCACCAGGCCGGCGTTGTTGACGAAGGTGTTGAGGAAGGTGGCGACGACGAGGGCGTCTTCCAGATTGTAGTGCTCTTCGAGGATGCGCCGCCCGCGCTGGGAGTCGCCCCGCGCGCGATACCATACGTTCCATTCGTCGAACGCGATGTAGATGGGATGCCCTGGGCGCTCGCCGCCGAGGGCGGAGCGAATGATACCGCCGGCGGTGCGAATGCGGTCGTCCAACTGATTGGCGACCGCGACAAAGTCCTCGTAGTCGTTGGCCGGATTGCCGACGTAGGTGTGCAGGGAGAGGTATTCGATGTGGTCCTTGAGGTAGGCCAGCACTTCGCGATTCCAGCCGGTCCAATCGACGTCCGAGCGGAAGTTGGAACTACCGGCGGCAATCAGCCGGACACCCGGGTCGGTCCATTTCATGAGCTTGGCGCCTTCGAGGGCGAACTTGCCGTAGTCTTCGGCGGTGCGATGGCCCATCTGCCACGGTCCGTCCATCTCGTTGCCGAGGCCCCAGTATTTCACCTTCCAGGGCTTTTCCCGGCCGTTCTTGCGGCGCAGGCGGGTCATGGCCGTGTCTTCGGAGCTGTTGCAGTATTCGACCCATTGCTGGGCCTCGTCCCACGAGCCGGTGCCGAAGTTGGCGCAGATGTAAGGCTCGAATCCCAACTCTTCGCTGTAGTCGAGGAATTCGTGGGTGCCGAAGCGGTTGGATTCGACGGTGCCCCAGGCCATTTCCAGGCGCGGCGGGCGCTGGGTGCGGGGACCGATGCCATCCATCCAGTGATAGTTGGAGGAGAAGTTGCCGCCGGGCCACCGCATCTGCGTGACGTGGAGATCCTGGATGGCTTTGCGCACATCCTTGCGGTAGCCGTTGGCGTCGGAGAGCGGCGAACCTTCCTCGAAAATGCCGCCCTCAATGCAACGGCCGAGGTGTTCGGCGAAATTGCCGTAAATCAGGGGATCGATGGCGCCGATGCGGCGGTCGCTATCCAGCTTGATGCGCGCTTGCAGCGCGGCGGGCTGCGCGCGCAGGGCTAAGGGAGCGGCGAGCGCGAGCGCAAAGGAGCGGCGGCTCAGGGTGTTCTTCGAGCCGGCTGCGAAGTCGGTCATTTCGGCGGTACCTTTCCACAGGGAAGTTCCCTGGGGCGCGTGCGGAGTGCAAGCGCCTTCAGAAAGGCATCACATCACAAGATGCGGTGCGGAGTCAAAGGAGACGTTAGCGGACGAACTCGATCTGCACGCGGCGGTCGATGAGACCGGCTTCGAAACCGAGGTCGAGCAGCTTCTGCACGGCTTTGGGGATGATCTCCCCGGCATCCACCGTGTAGTGGTTCACGTACATCCCGACGAACTTCTCGGCGAGCCGCGGTTCCATGTCGCGCGCGAACTGAAGCGCGTAGGCCAGGGCCTCGTCGTGATTGTCCAGCGCGTACTGTATGCTTTCGCGCATCAAGCGGCAGCATTCGCTCTGGATGTCGGGAGCGAGCGAGCGCAGCAGCACATTGCCGCCCAGCGGCAGGGGCAGTTCGTAGGTATTCTTGAACCAGCGGCCGAGATCGACCACCCGGTGGAAGCCCTCGCGGTCGTAGGTCAACTGCGCTTCGTGAATGATGAGCCCGGCGTCCACGACCTTTTCGCGCACGGCTTCAGTGATTTTGTCGAACGGGGTAACGACGGGTTCGAAATCCGGCTGGTAGAGTTTGAAGGCGAGGTACGCGGTGGTGAGCTTGCCGGGGATCGCGATACGCTTGCCCTTCAGTTCCTCCGGTTCCATGGGACGGGTGGAGATGACCATCGGGCCGTAGCCGTCGCCGATGCTGGAACCGCTCGCCATGAGGACGTATTTATCCGCCACGTAGGGGTACGCGTGGTAGGAGATGGCGGTGAGTTCGTACTTACCTTCCATCGCCTGGCGGTTGAGGGTCTCGATGTCCGAGAGGACGTGCTTGAAGGTGACCTTCGACGAGCGCACCTTACGGGTGGCGAGCCCATAGAACATGAAGGCGTCGTCGGAATCGGGACTGTGAGCGCTGACGATCTCCAGAGGAGTAACCGAAGTCATAGCAGGGGTGGCAAACCATAGTGTACAACAATGGAGTTGCAAACCCGTGAACCGGTAAAAGAAAAGGGCGGCCATCCGTTGCGGTTCGCGAACCCCGAAGTCTCCTGTTGGCGATCATCCGATTTGCGCATCACGCGCCATGCCCGAAATGCATCGGGGGCTCGGTTGAATCCGACCGTTCAGTGCCTCGGTACTGCGTGTTCACTCACCACGAATGAAACCGCCCCATTCGTTGTCCGGCTCCGTTGGTCACCTCCCGCCGACCCTGGGTGGGACGGCTAAGAAAAACGTCGTCGGTGGAATCGGAAAATCGGCCCCGATTCCACCTTCAATATGCTCCCGATCCGGCGTTCTGTCAAGAGTGATCCTGGTACCATTCGTTTCGAATCTCGCGTTAGTCTAAGGGGTGCCGTGCGCCTGAACTGGTTCCGCAAAAATACCATACCGCTCACTGGGGCGCCCGCCGTACGCCGGTTGAAAACGTACTCGGCGGGGAGCGGTTTCGTCTATCAGTATTGGTATGAAGGACAACGCCCGTCCGGCGCCACCGGCACCGAGTACATCTTCTCCATCAGCGCGGACCGTAAGAGCTATCACCAACTAGCCGTTCAGGTGGACACCGCCGCCGTACGCGCCTGGGAAGCCGCGCACGAGCGTACGTTATCCGGGACGGAACAGTACGCTCTTGCCAAAATGGCGCTGTTCACCGCCTTCGACGAGCGCGCCACGCCGGCAGCGTTGCGCGGCGCCGCGGTGCGCGTCCGCGAGGCGGATATCGAAGCCATCATCGAGCGCCTCGGGCTGGAGTAGCGCTCAGAGCCCGCGGAAGCAGCGCCAGTTTTCTTCCAGATGCGCCACGGATTTTGTGCCGCTCAGCACTACGCCCGCGAATCCGCTGTGTACGACGAAGCGGAGCGCGTCCGCTTTGGTCGTCTCCGGACGCTCGTAAAGGATCCTGCCCATCCCGAAGGGACGGTTTACGGCGACCATCATTCCGCGGGCGGCGGCGCGGCGCAGCACATCCTCAAACGCGCGCTGCTCGAGGTTGTACGGCGCCTGCACAATACCGAACGCCGGGTCCGCCACCGCAATCTCCGCCGACTCGGGATCGCTCACGCTGGCGCCGATGCGCGCAATGCCCAGCGACCGTGCGAACTCCCACGCGCGCGCCAGCGCTTCGCCGCGCAGGATCGAGGGAGTGGTCTTATGCAGTTGCAGCGCGTCGATGCGGCCCAGACGCCGCGCGCTTCCGTCCAGGCTGCGCACGAGCGCGTCGTAGGAGTGGTCCACGAAGGGCTCGCCGCGGGCGGCATCCCAGTGTTCGCCGAACTTGGTGGCGATTTCCGCGGCGGCGCGCTCCGGGGCGGTGAGCCCCGTGAGAAAGCGCCCGAGGCGCTCTTCGCTCACGCCGTAGGAAGGCGCCGTGTCAAAGTAGCGCACGCCGAGTTCCCAGGCGCGCTCCAGCAGTGCGAGGGCGCTGCGCTCGGAGGGGACCTCGGGATTGGCGTAGCCCCACGGCTTGCCGATGCCGATGAGGCCGAGACCGAACCGCGCCGCGCCGCTCACCGGTGGGTCCGGTACCATTCGAGCGTGGCCCGCATGCCGGCTTCGAACGTGAAGCGGGGCGCGTGCCCGAGGTCGCGGACCGCGAGAGCGGTATCGGCCTGCGAATCGCGCACGTCGCCGGCGCGCGGCGGACCGTACTTCGCCGCGATCTCCACGCCTTCGATTTTCTGCAGCATGGCCCACGCCTGGTTCAGCGTGATCCGCCCCCCGTTGCCGCCGTTATAGACCATGCCGGATACGCCCGGGGCGCGCGCCGCCTTCAGGTTCAGCTCGGCCACATCCTCGACGAACGTGAAGTCGCGCGACTGCTCGCCATCGCCGAAGATGGTGGGCGTGGTGCGCTCGAGCACGGCCTTCATAAAGAGGCTGAGCACCCCGGAGTAAGGGCTCGAGGGGTCCTGCCGCGGACCGTATACGTTGAAGTAGCGTAGCGACACCGTCTCCACCCCGTAGACGCCGGCGAACACCGCGGCGTAATACTCGCCCACCAGCTTTTGCAGCGCATAGGGCGATTTGGGGTGCGGCGCCATGTCCTCGACCTTGGGCAGCACCTCGGTATCGCCATAGGCCGAACTGCTGGCCGCGTACACCACGCGTCCCGCGCCGCCTTCTTTGGCCGCGCGCAGCACGTTGAAGGTGCCGTTGATATTGACGTCGTGCGAAGGAATGGGTTCCGTAATGGAGCGCGGCACGCTGGGGATGGCGGCCTCGTGAAATACGACGGCGGCCCCGCGGATGACCGGCGCGATGGCGTCGTAATCGCGGATATCGGCGCGCACAAAATCGACGCGGGCGCGCACCTCCTCCAGGTTCTCTTCCCGGCCGCTGAGCAGGTTGTCAATCACGACCACCTTGCCTGCGCCCTCGTCGAGCAGTTTTCTCACAATCGCGGAGCCGATGAAGCCCGCGCCTCCGGTGACAACGTAGTGGCTCATGATTTTAGTTGTGCGATTTCGCGTTCCAGATGCCGCAGCGATGCTTCGGCGAGTTGCTCGGCGCCGTAGCTGAAGTCGAACGCTTCGAGCGAAATCCAGCCCTGGTAGCCGCGCCGCGCCAGCACTTCCAGCACCGGCTTGTAATCGTACGTGCCCGCGCCGCAGTGTTTGCCGTCGAGCTCGTTGACGTGCACGTGCCGGATGTAGTCGAACCACCGTTCCACCAGCACGGCGTGCGGCTCGATTTCATCGATCGCGTTGTGGACGTCGAACATGGTGCGCACTCCGGGGCTATCGATCTCGCGCACGATGCCGGCGGCTTCTTCCAGGGTCAGCACCACGTCCGCTTGTCCAGCGGGCAGCGCTTCGACCAGCACGGTGACGCCGCGCGCCACGGCGTGGGCGGCGACCGAAGCCAGACCGTCGATGTAGTGGCGGGTCGCCTGCTCGCGCGTGAGCCCGCCGGTGGTGGAGCGCTGCTTGGGGGAGCCGAAGATCATCTTGCCGTCCGGGCCGAGGTCGGCGCACAGGTCGATGAGGTCGCGGATATGCTGCCAGCTTCGCGCGCGGAGAGCCGCGTCGGGCGTGGTCACGTGCAGCCCCTTGGGGCTCACCATGAGCCAGTGCAGTCCCACGAACGCGAGTCCTTCGGATTGCATGACGTCGCGGTATTCGCGGCGCTGCGCGGCGGTGACGTCCGTGGGGCTTTCGGCCAGCGTGAAGGGCGCGATCTCGATCCCGCTGTACCCGATCCGGCGGATGGATTTGCAGGCATCCGCGAAGGGCCACTTCTCGTAGGCCTCGTTGCAGGTGGAATGGCGGAAGGTCATGAAAATACCAGTGTAGGCTACTCGGTGTGTGGACGGCGCGACGGAGAGCCGATGCATCCCCCAGGGATGCGCTATACTGTAGGAGTCTGAAGTTAATCCGCACTACGTCCTTCCTTCACTGGTAAGCCGGCTGGCTGATTCCCTTCACAACTCAACACTGAATGAACCAATTTTCCGATTTCCCTCTCTCTGCCCTCTTGAAGGAGAACCTTTCGAGAAACGGCTTTACCACTCCCACTCCGATCCAGGCCCAGACGTTTGAGCCGGCAATGGCCGGCCGCGACCTGGTGGCCACGGCCCAAACCGGCACGGGCAAGACCCTGGCGTTCGTGCTGCCCATGATGCAGCAACTCGCCGCCGGGCCGCGCACCAGCGGCGTGCGCGCGCTCGTGCTCACCCCGACCCGCGAACTGGCGATGCAGATCGCCGAGACGCTGGCCAAGGTGGCGCGCGGCACCGGCATCCACGCCGCGACCGTCGTCGGCGGACTCAATGAACGGACTCAATTGCAGACCATCCGCAAGGGTGCGCAGGTGATCCTGGCGACCCCGGGGCGGCTTACCGATTTTCTGGGGCGCGGCCTGATCGACCTTTCCGGCGTGCGCCTGCTGGTGCTGGACGAGGCCGACCGCATGCTCGACATGGGCTTCCTGCCGGCGATTCAGCGGATCACCGCGGCGCTGCCCGGCGAGCGGCAGACGCTGCTGTTTTCGGCGACGATCGAAAGCAGCGTCCGCAAACTGGTGGCCGCGCATGTGCGCGACGCCGTGCGCGTCGAACTGGGCTCCATTTCCAAACCCTCCGAACAAGTGACGCTGCAGTATTTCGAAGTCGAGCAGGACAAGAAGCTCGACCTGCTGCTGAACATGCTGCGCCGCGAAAGCGGCAGCTTCCTGGTGTTCGCACGCACCAAGCACGGCGCCGACCGCCTGTCGCGCCGTCTGGGGCAGAACGGCGTGAAGGCCGCCGCCATCCACGGCGACCGCACGCAGAACCAGCGGACGCAGGCTCTGCGCGGCTTCCAGGACGGCTACTACCGCGTGCTCGTGGCGACCGACGTGGCGGCGCGCGGCATCCACGTGGAAGGCATCGCGCACGTCGTGAACCACGACCTGCCGCAGGTGCCGGAGGACTTCATCCACCGCGTCGGACGAACCGGGCGCGCTGGAACCAGCGGCACGGCGTCCACCTTCGCGACGCGCGCCGAGCGAGTCGAGATCGCTCGCATCGAGCGGGCGCTTTCGCTCCAACTCACCCGCCGGGATCCGGAAACGGGTGCCGAACTGCCGCCGGACAAATCCGTGGTGGTGCTGCCCAGCGAAGCCCCGCGCAAGGGACGGGCGGTGTTCCGTTCAATCGGCCGTAAGGGACGCGGGTTCCGCCGCGCGGTGTAACCGCGGGATTCCTCAGTTGAGGAAATAAGTCCGGTAGAGCGTGTCGCGCTGGCGGGGGACGAAGCCGGCGTCGCGAATGATGCGGCGCAGTTCCTCCTCGCTGGCGCGATGGTGGGCGCCGGCGGCGCTCACTACGTTCTCCTCGATCATGATGCTGCCCACATCGTTGCCGCCGAAGCGCAAACCCAACTGGCAGGTCTTCAGACCCTGGGTCACCCAACTGGCCTGAACGTTCTCGAAATTCTCCAGGTAGATGCGGCTGATGGCCAGCGTCTGGAGGTATTCGACCGCGGTGGCCTCTTCCTTGACGAAACGGCCGAGGCTGGTATTCTCGCGCTGGAAGGTCCACGGGATGAACGCGGTGAAGCCGCCGGTCTCCTCCTGCAGGTTGCGCACGATTTCCAGATGGTTCATCCGCTGCTCGATGGTTTCGCCGCAGCCGAACATCATGGTGGCGGTGGTGCGCATGCCGAGTTGATGGGCGGTGCGGTGGACGTCGATCCACTCGCCGGTGCGGCACTTGAGGCGCGCGATGCGGTGGCGCACGGCGTCATCGAGAATTTCCGCGCCGCCGCCGGGAATGGAGTCCAGCCCGGAATCGCGCAGCCGCGCGATGGTATCGCGCAGGCTGAGTCCGCTGACTTCGGCGATGTTGCTGACTTCCGGCGCCGAGAGGCAGTGCAGGTGGATGCGGAACCGCTGCTTGATGGAGCGGAACAGGTCCTCGTACCACTCGATTTTCAGGTCCGGATGCAGCCCGCCCTGCATGAGCACCCCGGTGCCGCCGAGGTCGATGGTCTCCTGAATCTTCTCGAAGATGACTTCCTTGGGGAGTACGTAACCTTCGGGCGAATTGGGCGCGCGGTAGAAGGCGCAAAAAGAGCAGTACTCGGTGCAGAAGTTGGTGTAGTTGATATTGCGGTCAATGATGTAGCTGACGACGCCTTCGGGGTGCCAGTTGCGGCGGATGCGGTCGGCTTCCATGCCGGTGCCGATCAGGTCGTCGGAACGGAAAAGGTCCAGGGCTTCTTCGCGGGTGATCATACGAGTGCGGCTATCTCCAGGATAGCAAAGCCCTGCCGGAAGGTCCGTTCAGCGGACGCCGGCGGCCATCGCGGGCGCCATGGCCTGCATGAAGACGTACACGTCGAACAGCGGTTTGGGCTCGCCCTTGCCCCAGCGGTTGACGTTCCACCTGGTGCGCAGATGGGTGATTTCGGGCTGCTCGCTCAGGTCGAGCATGAGCTGATAGGTGCCGCAGTAGAATTTCTGCGGGAACGCGAGAATCGGTTTCGTGCCCCACTCGGAGCCATCGGCGGAAGCCCAAATGGACAGGTCGATGCTTTCCTGCTCGATGATACGCGTGATGCCGAAGGTGAGCACGAGGCAACCGCCCTTGTGCTCGCCCAACGTAATTTCAGGACCGTTACCGGCTTCGCGGATCGTGGTCTCGGGGAGAAGGAACTGGGGGAGCATAGAGTTTCCCACATTGCCGGCGTGGCTAGCGCGCCGGAACCTTGAGTCTTCTTAATTGATCTCTAGCCGACTCCAATGTCTCATATTTCTTGCAAAAACAAAAGC
Source organism: Candidatus Solibacter sp. (assembly GCA_037442245.1). Classification (GTDB taxonomy): domain Bacteria; phylum Acidobacteriota; class Terriglobia; order Bryobacterales; family Bryobacteraceae; genus Solibacter. The sequence continues at coordinate 29,642 of JBBIQR010000020.1, forward strand.
GGACTTGTTGTAAACCTCCGCTCTTTTGGGAGTAAAAGCTCGAACCGGGCACGGCGGCAACCCCCACTTCGGAGATCAGGTATTGGACGAAGGCTTCGCCGGAAGGGAAACCAAAGCCCGAGATATCGGTCATCACGTAGTACGCGCCGCGCGGAATAAAGCATTGGAATCCAGCGTCTTGCAGGGTCCGGACGAGGAAATCCCGGCGCCCGCGGTACTCCTCCGCGAGGCGCGTGTAATACGCGGAGTCCTGGCTCAGCGCGTAGACGCCCGCCTGTTGCAGCGGCGCGGCGGCGCCCACGGTCAGGAAATCGTGCACCTTGCGGATCGAGTCCGTGAGATCGGGCGGCGCCAACACCCAACCGACCCGCCACCCGGTGACCGAGTAAGTTTTCGACATCGAATTGATAAGAATGGATCGCTCCCGCATACCGGGCAGGGTTGCGATCGGGATGTGGACGGCGCCGTCGTATAGGATGTGCTCGTAGATTTCGTCGGTGATGGCTAACGCGTCGAACTCCTGGCACAGGCTGGCGATGTAGGAAAGTTCCTCGCGGGTGAATACCTTGCCGGTCGGGTTATTCGGGGAGTTGAGGATGATGGCTTTGGTGCGCGGGGTGAACGCGCGGCGCAGTTCGTCGGGATCGAAGGTGAAATCCGGGGCGCGCAACTGGACGTAACGCGGCTGCGCGCCGCAGAGTTGGGTATCGGGTCCGTAGTTCTCGTAGAAGGGCTCGAACAGGACCACTTCGTCGCCGGGGTCGAGGATGGCGAGAAGGCTGGCGACCATACCTTCGGTAGCGCCGCAGCAGACCGTGATCTCGCGGTCCGGATCGAGGTCCATGCCGTACGTCCGGCCGTATTTGGCGGCGATGGCGTCGCGGAAGGGCTTGGCGCCCCAGGTGATGGCGTACTGGTTGATGTCGGCATCGATGGCGTCGTGCGCGGCTTGCTTGAGGGCGGCGGGGGCGGGGAAGTCGGGGAAGCCCTGGGCGAGGTTGATTGCGCGGTGGCGGACGGCGAGGCGGGTCATTTCGCGAATCACGCTTTCGGTGAAGCGGGAGATGCGCTGGGCGCGGAAACGGGTCCGCGGAGTGGGGCCGGCAGACAGCATGATTCGAGGGTAAGACGGCGCGGGGGTGCGGAGCAAGGGATGTGTCCGGTTTTCGGGACTGCGCGCCTTGCGAAACCGGTGCCAGATCGGCCAAACCAGATCGACCGGCCGCCCCGGCAAACATGTTAGGGAGCCACCGTCCCGAGAGCTAACTTCCCACCGCCGATTTCGTTGACGCCGTCTTGGCCCGGCGTCGCATGCGTATCCCCGACATGCGGGCGTGTTTGCGTTTCTGCACTTTCTGCACGGTTCTCCAGTTGGAAATGCCTCAGGCCGGTCCACGCTCTCAGCCATCATGGTTCGGAGCGTCGCGTCAAGAGGACATTTCACGTCCTAACGCGAACTAACTGGACCGAACAGGGCACATAACAACTTCAGGGAAACCGGGATACCCCCAAGTAGACATAACTGAAACCCCATGCTAGCATCCTGTGGTAGTTGCTCGCTAGAAAGGAGGCAGGATGACTTAGTATGGCAGGTCAACAGTACGTTGTGATTTCGCTCGCCGCCGCCCTATGTGTTGGTGGCATGGAGTTGGCACGCCATGGAACGCGCGGCGGTCTGCCGGTTGGAGTAGCGGTGAGATCCAGCTCCGGCGCGCGCCTGGCGAGCCTGTTTGACGGCCTGCCCGTCACGCCGGGGGTGAACCAAGCGAACGCGATCAATGACAGAAGACGAACCCCACGGCCGCGCGGACTCTCGGCGTTCGCGGAGAAGGCGGCGCATTTCTTCGGATTTGGCGCGGTTGTGTTTGCTCAAGGACTCCCGAGCGTCTGCTCCAGTAGCTGCGAGGAAGTGCAGAACGAACCTACGGATTGCGGCTGTGGCAAGAGAGAAAGTACTTCCTGCGATGGCCCGAATATGGGAACTGGGGTTGAAGTTGCGAACTATTGCGAGCAGTGCTCCACCAGTCAAGGCGGCCATACATGCGCCATAAACTAGGTAGGGGACGCCGGTTGTCCATCGCAGTTGCCACGGGGTGTCTATGAAGCGGAACTGGAGCAGGGGCGGGACCGGCGTCGAAGACGAGGACCCTGGCCGGGAGCCGCAGCCTGCGATCCCGGTGAGCCGCCCAAGGGAGGGCAGGCGCGTCTGGAGACGTGCCTGCCCGCTGATTGCCCTCGTGTGGTGCGGAGTCCTCCCGGGTGGCGAGGTGGGACTGGAACTGCGCGCGGCCGGGGACATACTCCTAAATCGCGAGTTCGAGACGATTCCCCGCTGGAGCGGTGGCGCCGTAGTGGTGATGGAGAATAACTCCACGGCCCAGCCCCGGATCCGCGTTTTCGACGAGCACGGCCGGGAGATCGCGGTGTTCCAGGTGAAGATACCCGGGGCCAAAAGGGTCCTGCTACGCCGGGCGGCTCACGGTGCCGGCGGCTCGACAGCGGTCTGCGGCACGGCCACCGACTCCGAGGAGCACATCGCAGGCTTCTTCGCCATCGGGCGCGACGGCGAGTTCCGGACCCTTGTCAGGACCGAGCCTTACGTGCCCAGCTCAGTGACTGTTTCGCCCGATGGCAGTATCTGGACGACGGGCATCGAGGTGGATCGCGACAAATTGAGGCCGCGTGATACTGAAAAGGGGATTATTCGTCACTTCGATGATACCGGTAAGGAGCTTGCGGGTTTTGTGTCCCAGTCCGGCCTGGTGCCGAGTGACATCAAGCTTGGCGTGTCTCATCTTGTCTCCAGTTCGACACGGGTTGGGTGGTATCAGGGCATGGGGCAAGCGGGCTACTTCGAGGTGGCCGGCGGCAAGTTAGAGCACTACCCGCCTATCGAGGCGAGACCGGACAAGGATGCATCGATCTTCGGGCTGGCCGTAACGGAGGATGGGGACGTATTTGCCACGCGAGATGTTCATGGCAATAACCCGCAACTATACTGGCTTAACCGGCAAGGCCGAAGCTGGATTAAGATGCCAGTGCCCGAAGGGGGATCTGGAGCCGCAACGGCATGGCTGTTGGGAGGAAGCGGCGACAAGCTCGTGTTTCAGACGACTGAGGGTTCCCACAGATTGCGCCAGTTTGAGGTGCGCGCGCGATGAGGAGGCTGGATAGGGTCGCCTGGGCGGGCTTGGCGGTCACGATTGTAGTAAATGGACTGCAAGGCGGCCGGATACTCTGGCTGGAGAAGGCGCTAGAGTCGCCGACCGCCAACGCAACCCTGGTCGAAGGCATGGCCGCTCCTCCGCTGGAGGCGCGAGATGCGGCGGGGAGGATCATTCGGATCGACTACCACGAAGGGCCGAATCCGACTCTGGTGTACTTGTTCCTGCCAGGGTGCGTCTGGTGTCGGCGGAACATGCGAAGCATCGACGCGCTGGCGCGCCAGACGGAGGGGCGGGTCCGAACTTTAGCCGTGTCCCTGTCGCCCGACGGGTTAGAGGAATTCCGGAGCAGGAGCGGCTGGACGTTTCCCGCCTATGCCGCGGAGCCCGCCACCGCAAAGGCGTACCGAACTGCCACGCCCACCACCATTCTTGTCGCGAAGTCGGGGGCGATAATGAAGGTTTGGACGGGCGTGTATGCCGGGAGCACAAGGGAGGCGGTTGCGAGGCTATTTCGCGATTCGTCTGCCCGATTTGACGGAGCGCTGAGATGCCTGGGGCGCGCGGCATCAGGGGCAACATGTCGACCGGGGTGAGAGCCACCGCTGGCGTTGCAGCGATGCTCTGCGCCATGCTGTGCCAGGCGGCGGGTGCGGATGGCCCCGGCTCGAAGGTGGTCAACCTCGGCCATTCGGGCTGGTCGTCGGACGACCTCATCTCGGGCACGGGGGGCCAGCCAGCCGAGCTGGCCCAGGCGCTCGACGTACAGCCAAGCGTCGCGCTCGTC
>JBBIQR010000021.1:0-33493 GCA_037442245.1 Candidatus Solibacter sp.
TCAGGAAGTCGGCGAGATGGACCAGCGGCTTGACGTTGTCGCTCACGCCGGCGGCCCACATCAGGCGGGTCAGGACGATGGCGGCAGCCGCGGCGAGCAGGACGTTGCGCCAGGCGGCGCGGCGGATGAGAAGCGCCGAGAGGGGGAAGAGGGCGTAGAAGAACATCTCGCAGGAGAGCGACCACGCGGGCGTGTTCCAGCCCACCGGCAGAGGTCCGAGCCAGCCCTGAAGGAGCGCGAGGTAGGCGGCGATGTAGCCGCCCTTGCCGGGCGTGCGGTCCTGAATCAGGAAGGGAATCATCACCGCGATCGAGAGCAGGTAGACCGGGTAGATGCGGGCGGCGCGGCCGATCCAGTAGTTGACCAGGCTGCGGCGGTCCCAGAGGGTCGCGGCGTACGTGCGGGTGAGGACGAAGCCGCTGAGGACGAAGAACGTGGTGACGGCCTGGAATCCATCGCGGATGAGCGTGAAGAGACCGCCGGGCAGTTGCCGGGCGAGGGGTTCGAGGTCCTGTCCGGGACCGGTGAGGTGATGCAGGATCACCCAGAGGGCGAGGAAGAAGCGCAGTCCCGTGAGCGCGGGCAGGTCGCGGCGGAGAGCGGCGGCAGGGGCGCGGGGGACGTCGATGACTGCGGTTGCGGTTTTCAGAATTCCACCCGGTTGGTGGCGGCGTTCCAGCGGGCGCGCCGCCCGTGCTTGAGCGAGAGGTTGGCCATCTGGACGACCAGCGCCGCCTGAAACGCGAGTCTCATGGGAGCGGTGGGCGTCTTGCGCGTGCGCACGCACTCGAGAAAATTCGCCACGTGGAGATCGGTGGCGTAGGCGAAGCCCTTTTCGGATTTGCGCTCGATGGCGGGTTGATCCTCGGCGCCTTTGCGGTAGACGCGAAAGTCCTCGCGGCCGATGTCCATCCGTGCGCGGTCGCCGTCGAGTTGATTGAGCTGATCGTTGCGGGTGCGGTACTGCATGGCGGCGTAGTTGATGGTGAACACGCCGAGAAAATCTTCGGGGTACTCGGCGGTGGCCACGACGCTCTCCGGCATGTCGACGCCGGCTTTGTGCGGCTTGCCCGCGGCGGCGGTGACGGCGAGAGGGTAGCTCGCGTTCATCAGCATGTGGATGCCGTCGAAGACGTGGGCGCCCTGGTCGGCGAGGATGCCGCCGGCGTAATCGGAGTAGTAGCGCCAGTTGCGGAAGCGGTTGGGATCGAAGGCGCGGCGCGGCGCGGGTCCCTGCCACTGGTCCCAATCGAGCTTGCCGTCAAGCTTGACCGGGGGCGCGGTGAGGTAGTTGTTGAGCCACCACGAGCGGACCATGCGGACGGCGCCGAGTTCCCCGGAGGCGACCACGCCGCGCGCTTCGATGTAGAGATCGTACGAGCGGCGCTGCATGCCGGTCTGCACGATGTTCTTCGATGTGCGTTCGGCTTCGACGAGCGCCGCGCCCTGCTCCGGCGTCTGGCAGAGCGGCTTTTCGACGTAGACGTCCTTGCCGGCGGCGAGGGCATCGAGGACCATCTGGTAGTGCCAGTGTTCGGGAGTCGCGATCAGGACCGCCTCGACGTCCTTGTCGGCCAGCAGCTCCTTATAATTGCGATACGCCTTGGGCTGCGAGCCGGCTTTGGAGGCGGTGGAGAGGGCGCGCTCGAGGTTGGGCTCGTAGACATCGCAGATGGCGCCGACCCGGACCGCGGCGTCCTTCTGGAACGTGCTCATCACGAGGGTGCCGCGTCCGCCGGCGCCGATCACGCCGAGGACGATCCGGTCGCCCGGCGGAGCCGCATGGGCGGCGAGCGCGCCGGCGCCGGCGAGCAGGAATGTTCTGCGGCTTTCAGGCATAAGGGGTCTACCAGATATGATAGAACCGTGCGAGAATCCCTGGTTTCGCGGCGGGCTCTGCTGGCGGGCGGAGCGGCGCTGCTGCTGCCTTCGTATGCCGCGGCGCGTACGAAGTTGAAGGTGGCGATCTTCTCCAAGCACCTGCAATTTCTGCAAGGCGAGGAACTGGCGCGCGGCGCGGCGGAAGCCGGGTTCGACGCTGTCGATCTCACGGTCCGCAAGGGCGGACACGTGGAGCCGGCAAACGTGGCGCGCGAGTTGCCGCCGCTCGTCGGACTCCTCCGCGCGCAGCGGCTCGATGTCCCGATGATCACCACCGATATCGCCGACGCCGGGTCGCCGTACGCCGGGGAGATTCTGCGGACGGCGTCGGGACTGGGCATCCGGCGCTATCGCTCGGGCGGGTTCAAGTGGGCGGAGGGCGTGCCGCTCGAAACGCAGATCGAAGGATTCCGCAAGCGGCTCGATGGGCTGGCGGAGATGAACCGGCGGCACGGCATGTGCGCCATGTATCACACGCACTCCGGGGTGGGACTGGTGGGCGCCTCGATCTGGGACCTGCACGAGATCCTCCGCGGGATCGATCCGCTGGCGGTGGGGATCAACTACGACGTGGGGCACGCGACCATCGAAGGCGGGTTGGGCGGATGGATCGCGAGCTTCCGGATTTGCGGCAGGCATTTGCGCGGCATCGCGGTGAAGGACTTCGTGTGGGCCAAGGACGCCAAGGGCGCGTGGCGCGAGCGATGGTGTCCGGTGGGCGAGGGGATGGTGAAGCTGGACGAGTTTTTCCGGATGGTGGCGGCGACGGATTTCGACGGTCCGGTGCAGCTTCACTTCGAATATCCGCTGGGCGGCGCGAACAATGGCGCGCGCACCCTGACGCTGCCACGGGCGGAAGTGATCGGCGCGATGAAGAAGGACCTGGCGAGCACGCGCGCAGCGATGGCGCGGGCAGGGCTATGAAGCGGCGGGCGTTTCTCTCCATGCCCGCGATTCTTGCCGCCGCGCCTTCGACGGACGCGCGCATCGACGACCTGCAGATCGGCTTCCAGGACTACCGCTACCGCGCGCCCTACATGTTCGGCGGGCGCGAGGTGGACCGGGTCACCGTCCTTAAGGTGCGCTGCCGGCTGAGCACGCGCGGCGGGAAATCCGCTCCGGGCGCCGCGGCGATGCCCATGGGGAACGTCTGGAGTTTTCCCGCGCCGGGCTTGGGGTACGACACGACCCTGGGGGCGATGAAGACGCTCGCCGGGAAGATCGAGCGGGACACGCGCAGCTTCCGCGAGTACGCGCATCCGCTGGACGTGAATCGCGCGCTCGAGCCCGAGTACCTCAAGAGCGCGGAGGAGACGGCGCGCGAACTGAAACTGCCGGCGCCGGTGCCGAAGTTGTGCACGATGGTGACGGCCAGCGCGTTCGACGCGGCGATTCACGATGCGTTCGGCAATCTGCACGGGCGCAACAGCTTCCACACGTGCGGGCGGGAGTTCGTCGCGCACGACCTGGCCCACTACCTCAACCCCGAGTTCCGCGGCGAGTACCTGGACCGCTACGTCGCGGAGGAAATGGCGCCGCGCGTGCGCATGTACCACTCGGTGGGCGCGAGCGATCCGCTGACGCGCGACGAGGTCAAGCGGCGGATCGGCGACGGGCTGCCCGAGTGCCTGGCGGATTGGATTCCGTACAGCGGGGTGACGGCGCTCAAGATCAAGCTGAACGGCGGGGACCTCGCGGCCGACCTCGACCGCGTGGCGGCGATCGACCGGGTGACCGTCGAGGCGCAGGCGAAGCGCGGGTTCGCGGACTGGATCTATTCGCTGGATTTCAACGAGCGCTGCCCGAACGTCGAGTACCTGCTGGAGTTCGAGCGCGGCATCCGGGGGAAGGCGCCGGGGGCGTTCGAGCGGGTGCAATACATCGAGCAGCCGACGGCGCGCGACCTGGCGGCGAACCGCGGGAACACGATGTTCGAGGCGGCGAAACTGCGCCCGGTGGTGATCGACGAATCGCTCACCGGGCTCGACATGCTGCTGCTGGCGCGCGAAATGGGGTATAGCGGGGTGGCGCTGAAGGCGTGCAAGGGACAATCGCAGACCCTGCTCATGGCAGCGGCGGCGCAGAAGTACGGAATGTTCCGCTGCGTGCAGGACCTCACATGTCCGGGCGCGGCGCTGGTGCATTCGGTGGGAATCGCGGCGCACATTCCGGGGACGGCGGCGCTCGAAGCCAACGCGCGCGAGTACGTGCCGTCGGCCAGCGAGGGGTGGGAGCGGCGGTTTCCCGGGATCTTCGACGTGCGCGACGGGTGGTTGAAAACGGCGGGGCTCGACGCGCCGGGGCTGTGCACGAGCTGATGGCGCGCGCCGTGCGCGATATAATCGCCCCAACAGGGTTGCATGGCAAAAGCACTTCGGCAGGGGACAACGGCGCCCGTCCTGGACCGCTTCCAATCCGCGCTCGATGAACTGATCCAACAGGTGAAGCTCGACCGGTCGATCCTGGCCGCGATTTTGTGCGGCAGTCTTTCGCACGATACGGTCTGGGAGAAGTCCGATATCGATCTGATGCTGGTAACGATCGACGACCGCAAGGCGGACCGGCAGAGCCTTTCCCTGTATGCGGACGGGATCAACGTTCATGCCAGCCTGATGACCCGCGCGGATTTTCGCAAGGCGGTGGAAGGCTCGCTGGGAAACTCGTTCTTCCACGCGCTGCTCGCCAAGGGGCGCCTGCTGTACACGCACGATGAGACCATCGCCGCATTGTGCCGGCGTCTCGGGGAGATCGGCGAACGCGACACGCAGTTGCAGCTTCTGACGGCGGCGAGTCACGCGCTGCCCTGCCTGTACAAGGCGCGAAAGTGGCTGCTGACGCGCGCGGACCTGGACTACACCGCGCTCTGGCTCCTCTACACGGCCAACGAACTCGCCCGCATCGAGGTGTTGCAGGCGGGGTTGCTGGCGGACCGCGAGGTGCTGCCGCGGGCGCTCAAGCTGAATCCACCGGTCTTCCAGGTGATCTACACCGGTCTGCTGAATGCGAAGAAGACCCGGGCCGGCGTCGAAGCCGCGCTCGCCGCCGCGGAAGAATACCTGGAGCGCAGGGCGAAGGTCGTGTTCGCGCCCCTCCTCGACCACCTGGCGGAAGTCGCGGAGGCGCGGTCGGCCACCGAAATCGAAGACCATTTCCGGCGCAATTTCGGCATCGGCGGCGCCACCATGGCGTGCGAGTACCTGGCCGACCAGGGGCTGATCGGAAAAGCGCCGCTGCCGGTCCGCCTGACCCGGCGCAGCAACGTGGACGTGAACGAACTGGCCTTCTTTCGCGGATCGGAAGCTCCCGATGCCTGGTAACTCCGCCCGCGCGCAAACCAGGCCGGCCGCGCGCACCACCATCGCGGTGCAGGGCGCGCGCGTGCACAACCTGAAGAACGTTTCGCTGGAGATTCCGCGGGACCGCCTGATCGTGATCACGGGTCTCTCCGGGTCGGGCAAATCGAGCCTGGCGTTCGACACGATTTACGCGGAGGGGCAGCGCCGCTACATGGAGTCCCTCTCCACGTACGCCAAACGGTTTGTGGCGCAGGTGGCCAAGCCCGACGTGGACTTCGTGTACGGCCTTTCGCCGGTCATTTCGATCGAGCAGAAGACCACCGGGAGCAACCCGCGCTCGACCGTCGGCACGATGACCGACATCGCCAGCTACCTCAATCTGCTCTACGCGACCATCGCCGAGCCGCACTGCCCGCGGACCGGCGAGCGCGTGTTCAGCCGCACGCCGAATCAGATTCTGGAGGCGATCCTCGGGCTGCCGGAAGGCGCGGAGGTCGAACTGCGCGCTCCGGTTTTCCAGGTGTACGGCGAGGAGTTGGACTTCGTGTTCACGGAGGTGCGCAAGAAGGGCTGCCGCCAGATGCTCATCGACGGCAAGCGCGTGGATCTCTCCGAGGAGATGTCGCTCGATGCCGCGGACGTCACCGACATGGACGCGGTGGTGGACCGGGTCATCGCCGGGCGCAAACACGAGAAGGCGCTCAAAGCGGCGATCGCGGCGACTCTGCTCATCGGCGACGGGCTGATGCGCATCGAAGTGGTGAAAGGCGCGGGCAAGGGCGATGCCGAGCGCTTCTACAAAGGCCTCTGCAGCCCCAGGCACCGCTTCGTGTATGGCGGCATCGAGCCCGAGTACTTCATGTTCAACAATCCGGAGAGCGCGTGCCGGACGTGCGGAGGGTTGGGCGTCCACAAGATCACGCATCCGGAGCTGCTGGTCCCCGACGTGACCCGCAGTATTCGCGGCGGCTGCTTCGTCAAGGAAGCGTACCGCTACAATCCCGACACCTGGGACGGGCGCATCATGTACACGCTGGCGGCGACCCTGAAATTCTCGCTGGATACCGCGTGGGAGAAGCTGCCGGAGACGGTGCGCCACTCCATCCTTTACGGTCTGGACGGACGCAAGCTGCGCACCATCGCGCCGCCCGAATCGAAGGTGCAGCGCGAGAACTGGGACCGGCACGAGGTCAGCTTCGGCGGCATCGCGCGGCGGATCGAGCGCAACTACCGCCGCTACCGGCAGCGCGGCGAAGCCAGTTCCGGCATGGAGGAGTGGCTGGACCGGGTGATGGTCGAGCGCACCTGCCCCGACTGCGGCGGCGCGCGGCTGCGCTCCACGCGCCTGCTGTTCACCATCGCGGGCAAGAGCATCCACGAAACCGGAGCGCTCAACTTCGATGAGTTGCACACCTTCCTGAGCGGTTTGAAGCCGTCCGGGCGGGGAGCGCAGGCGGGACGGCAGGTCATCGGCGAGATCAAGCGCCGCATCGAGTTGCTGCTGGGGATCGGGCTCGATTACCTGAACCTCAATCGCCGTTCGGGCACGCTGTCCGGCGGGGAATCGCAGCGCATCCGCCTCTCGACCCAGATCGGGTCGGGACTGATGGGGATGCTCTATGTGCTGGACGAGCCGAGCATCGGGCTGCATCCCAAGGACAACGCCAAGATGATCGCGACGCTCGAGAGTCTGCGCGACATCGGCAATACGGTGATCGTGGTGGAGCACGATGAGGACACGATCCGGGCGGCGGACCACATCGTCGAGATGGGACCGGGTCCCGGAGTTCACGGCGGGTCCGTGGTGGCGCAAGGGACGCTCGACGATATTCTGCGCTGCGCCGCGTCGCCGACGGGACAATACTTCTCCGGCCGCAGGGGCATCGAGACGCCCTCGCGGCGGCGGCGGGGCGCGGGCGCGGCGCTCACCGTCCGCGGCGCCCGGGAAAACAACCTGAAGTCGATCGACGTCGAGTTCCCGCTCGGAAGGCTGATCGCGGTCACCGGCGCGTCCGGCTCCGGCAAGAGCTCGCTGATCAACGAAGTGCTCTTCAAGGCGTTGTGGAAGCGTCTCGTGGATACCCGCACGCTGCCCGGCGATCACGACCGGGTCGACGGGATCGAGCACGTGCACAAGGTCGTGAACATCGACCAGTCGCCGATCGGGCGAAACAGCCGCTCGAATCCGGCCACGTACATCGGTTTCTACGATTCGATCCGCGAACTGTTCGCGGCGGCGCCGGTAGCGGCCGGGCGCGCCTACACGCCGGGGCGGTTCAGCTTCAACGTCAAAGGCGGGCGCTGCGAGGAGTGTCAGGGCGAGGGCGTCATCACCACGCAGCTCTACTTCATGCCGGACGTGGAAGTGACGTGCGCGGTGTGCAAGGGCGCCCGCTTCAGCGCGGAGACGCTGGATGTGACGGTGCGCGGCAAGACCATCACGGACGTGCTGAACATGCCGGTCGAGGAAGGTGCCGCCTTTTTCGCGTCCGAACCCACCATCAGCAAGAAGATCGCGGTGCTGAACGATCTCGGGCTGGGCTACCTGACCCTGGGACAGTCCGCGACCACTCTCTCCGGCGGCGAGGCGCAGCGCATCAAGATCGCGGCCGAGCTATCGAAGCTGCAGCGGGCGAAGCACACGCTCTATATCCTCGATGAGCCGACAACCGGGCTGCATCTGGCCGACGTCGAGCGGCTGCTCGAGTGCCTGTCGCGGCTGGTGGACGCCGGCCACACCGTGATCGTGATCGAGCACCACCTGGACGTCATCAAGAAAGCCGACCACGTGATCGATTTGGGACCGGAAGGGGGGCACGCGGGCGGCGAAATCGTGGTGACCGGTACTCCGGAAGAAGTGGCGGCCTGCAAGGCTTCCCATACAGGCCGCTACCTCAAGACGCGGTTGCGGGCGTGAACGCGCGTTACTGGGCGGAGGCCCGCTTCAATTGGATGGAGCCGTTCCCGGTCGTGATGTGGATCGGCGGACCACCGGAGCCGATCGCGAATTCGACGTGCTGCGATCGGGTCTTCCCTGTTTCCAGCGGGAGCGGGAAATCCGACTGGACGCGGCCGGTTCCGGTTTCCGCGCGCACGTTGGCCGAGTAGTTCGCCGGCATGGTGATCCGGACGCCGCCGTTGGTCGTGCTCAGTTCCATCTGGCGCGCGTCGAGTCCGTTGCCGTCCAGTTCCACGTCGATACCGCCGTTGACTGTGCGGCCGGCGATTTCTCCGGCCACCCGCTTCAGATGCACGCCGCCGTTGAGTCCATCGAAATGGATCTGCCCGCGCACGTCGGAGATGGAGACGCCGCCGTTGTGGGTCTTGAGCGTCAGGTTCTGCGCTTGCGGCACGAAGATTTCGTAGCCCACGCTCCACCACGAGTTGTTTTCGGACTCCGGTCCGGTGGCGCGAACCTGTCCGCCGGAACCGTCGATGGTGACGCGTCCGGCGAGGTTCGCGGCGGCGCCTTCGGTATCGGACGAGGCCTCGATGCGTGCGCGAACCAGCACGTCTCCGCGCAGCCAGCCTTTGACGGTGACTCCGCCGTTCTGGCCGGCATCGACGCTCAACTGGCCGATCGAAGGCAGGCTGAGTTCGCGAATCTCGCAGTGGCGCGCGGCATCGTTGGAATTGCCGCGGTTGGCGCAGGTCAACTGCTTTTCGGTGTTGTCGCGCAACTGGGCGGGCAGCGCGGCGCTAGTCAAGAGAATGGCGAAGCCGATCCAGGCCGCGCCGGTGAATCCCGGTCTCATTCGATCCTCCTTGCTGGACGGGAGGCACCGCCGGACTCGAAGAAGCCCGCGGTTGCGCCGTCAGTCAGAATACCGGCGGAACGGAGAAAGGTTACAGCTTGGTTGTCCGAATTACGGAAAAGTCTCGCCACTTGCCTGGGCCTCTGATCGCATTACACCGTTTTGGTGCATAATGGTGTCATGAAGGTGGCCGAGAAAGCAGTTCGCCAGAGCGTCAGTTTGCCGCCCAGGATCGCGAAGCAGGTGGGCAGCATGGCCAAGAGTCGAAAGCTGAGCAAGAATCGCATGCTGTTGGAACTGATCGAGAACGGAATCGACGCAGAGAAGCGAAAGCAGGAGCAGTTTTTTGCCCTGGCTGAGCGTTTCCGCAACGAGCAGGATCCGGAAGCGGCCAACCGCTTGGGCGATGAACTCGGCCGAATGGTCTTCGGCGGCTAATGCCGCAACTCGAACGCTGGGACAGTCTGCCCGAAGGGGAACGGCGGCATCTGATCGAGCGGATGCGTGACCGCGCGATCGGTCTTTCGGACCTGAATCAACTTCGCCTCTGGGTCGAGACGCGACCTGCTGTACCCGAGGGCGACTGGTACAAGGATTTTGGCTCTTTCAAGATATGCGGCCGCGGCTCCTACCCAAAAACATTCCTGCTCCGAGGGCAGGTTGCAAAGGGCGAAGCCCTCTGATCCAGAGCGCTCTGAGAACCCACACTACCCGCGCATGGCGCGGCGGAGAATCTCGCGCTGCTTTTCACCGATAGCGCGCCAGTCGAAATTGCGGCGGGCGTGGAGCAGGGCGGCCTCGGCGATCTGCGCGCGCCGTTCCGGGTCCGCGATGAGGGTGGCGATGCCCGCGGCGAAGCCCTCGGGCGTGTCCGCCTCCCACACGCTGTGGCCGTGGAGCAGTCCCAGTCCGGCGGAGCCGGAGGGCGTCGAGACCACCGCGCGCCGCATCGCCATGGCCTCCAGCACCTTCACATTCGTTCCGGCGGAAACCGTGGTGGGGACGAGCACCAGGTTCGCGGCGGCATACAGCGGGCGCACGTCCGCGACGAAGCCGTGGAGTTCGATGCGCGGGTCCGGCGCCGGCTCGGGCGAATCCGTGAAGGCGCGCCAGTAGGTGAGCCAGTCCGGACCGCAGACCACCGTTGCCGTCATCTCCGGAAACTTTTCGCGCAGCAGCGGCCACACGCTTTCGGAAAAGTAGCGGTAGGCGGCGATGTTGGGGAAGTGGCGGAAACTTCCGATGAAGAGCAGGCGCTGGCCGGGCATTTCCGGCTCGGGGCGGAAGCGTTCGAGATCGACCCCGTTTTCGAGCACCGCGCCTTTGCCGAGCATCTCCGCGTCCTTCGGGCTCATCACCACCACGTGCGGGAATCGTCGCACGGCGGCGGTTTCGAAGCGGTGCCAGCGGCGGGCGTTCAGCGCGGAGGCCAGCGTGCGGTCGCGGCGCGCGATCTGCCGGAAAAGGTCGAAGGTGACATCGTGTTCGACGAGGATGCCGCCGGGGTACTCGGCGAGTTGCGTGTACTCCACCTGCAGGACTTCGTAGCCGAAGCCGCGCTTCTCTTCGGCAAGCGCGAGGCGCATCGCCGGCGAGCGGTATTCGTGGACCTCGGGCGGCAGCAGGGTGCTCCAGCGCGGCTCGCGGTAGCGCGGCTTTTCCACCAGCACGATGCGCGCCAGGAACCCGGGCAGGTCGCCGGGTTCGGGCCGCGGTCCGCCTTCATGGAAGGCGAACAACTCGACGTCGAACTCGCGGGCGATCTCGCGCAGCAGGTGATAGATGCGGACCGCGCCTCCGTGGGCGAGCGGGTAGGGCAGGTAGGGCGAGAGCACCGCGACTCGGTGCCGCGCGGAGTCGCAGGGGCGGCCTTCGATGACGGTGTGGCCCTCCGGGATAGTGGTGCGGTCGCGGCGCGGCAGGGGCCACCAACGGGGGCGCAGGTGGATGCGGTCCAGCGGCACGCCGCGCGCGAAGAGCAGTGAAGCAAGGTCCGGGTGCAGTTGATGGCGCTCCAGGCGCGAGTTGTAAGCGAGGATCTTGTGCGGCGCCAGGCGATACGCGGCGCGGCGGAGTTTGCCGTGCGTGGGACCGAGCAGCACCGGGACCAGCCCGATGCGGTAGGGCCGGATCTCGCGGCGAACCTGCGGCCAGTTGTCTTCGGTGACGGTGAAATGCCTGTGCCCGGGGAGCAGGTCGCGGACTTCCCCGGCCATGCGCCGGCAGAGGTCTTCCGGACCGGTACAGAAAGTGACGACCGCCACCTCCGGCCCTTTGCCGAGCAGGCGCCAAAGCAGCGAGGTCATCGCGGCGGACCCGCCGGGACCGATTCAGTGGCCGGCCGCGCGGCCGAGCCCGCCAGCAGAGTCAGCGCGGAAAGGAGCGGCATCACCGCCGCCAGCAGCGTGATGGGGAGGTAGCCGTAGTGGTCGCGAACCCAGCCGATGGGACCGGAGATCACGGCCTGCACGCCGCCGTAGCTGGCCACCAGGATTGAGACCGCGAACGCGGCGCGCGAGGCGTCGAAGGTGTCGAGCGGCAGCGCGTAGAGGTTCACGCTGAGCCCGGCGATCGCACCCATGCTGAGCGAGATGCCCGCCGCGGCCCACAGGGGTGCGGGCGCGAGCGGCAGTGCCAGACCGCTCAGCGCAACCACCGCGGCGGCGGCGCAGACGCGGAAGCGCGCCAGCGGCGGCGCGAACCCGCGGCGCACCAGTTCGAACGAGGCCCATCCGCAGACGAAGCCCCCGAGCATGGCGAAGACCGGCGGGATCCACGCGAACGTGTTCGCCGCCGCGGTGCTCAGTCCGAACTCGGTGACCAGGTACTTCGTGGTCCAGTTCGACCAGATGGAATACGGGATGCCGTTGAGGCAGTTGGCGGCGGCGAAGATCCACAGCCGGCGGTCGCGGAAGGGCGCGGTGGCGAGCGACCGCGGCACGGGTGGCGCGCCCCGTCCGGTGAAGAGCCACAGCGGCACCCAAAGCAGTCCGAGCGTGCCGGTGATGATGAAGCGCGCGCGCCACGTGCCGGGCAGCGCAAGGCCCGTGGCCAGCAGCGGCGCGAACATCCAGCCGAGCGTGACCGCGGCCTGGTTCATCGCGTGGCCCACCGCGCGTTCGCCGGCCTTCGTATAGATGACGATCGCCTTGCCCACCGCGGGAATGCCGGCGGCTTCAGCCACGCCCAGCAGCGCGCGGCACACGATCAGGCTGGCGAGTCCCGTGGTGATCCCGGTCGCGATCCCCGCGCAGGACCACAGGCCCACCGCGATGGCGATCGCACGGTTGAGCCCGACGCGGTCGATCCACAGCCCGGCGAAGGGCGCCATGGCTGCGTAGGGGATGGAGAAGGCGGTGAGCATAAGGCCGTACTGCGCATCGTTGAGCGAGAACTCGGACTGAATCGTGGGGGCGAGCGCGGCCAGAATCTGGCGGTCGAGGTAACTGATGGTGGTCGAGAGCACGAAGACCGCGAGAATGAACCAGCGGTATCGCGAGGCGGGGATGCCGCTCACTGGAACTCGATGGTGGCGACCTCGCCCGCGGTGGCCAATTTGGAATTCACTTTCGGATTGTAGCCTACGGTGACGCGGCGGGCCTTTTGCACACCGCAGGTGAGCGCGGCTTCGCCGGAACCGGAGCCGGCGTAGGCGATCCGGGACGGGTCGGCGGCGAGCAGCCGGACGATCTTCCTCTCAGCCGTCTCAATTACGAGGCGGGCCTGTTTGCCGAGGCAGTCCACCTGTTTGAGCGTACCGGTAACGGTGGCGGCGGGTTGCGGCCCGTCCCACCAGGGCACGACTTCGGAAGCGGGCTTGGCGGGCTGGTCGCTGTATTTGGCCTCGGCCGCGTGCAACTGGGCCTGCGCCTCGGCCTTGAGGCGTGCGATCTCGCGGGCCTGCTCCTCGGCTTGGCGGCGGCGCTCCGCGGCCTCGTAATCGAGCCGCTGCTGCTCCACGGCGAGGCGCGCGGCGCGCATTTCCGCGCGTACCTGGGGATCGGTGGCGGCCTGTTCGCCCGCGGTCCACGCCTTGGCGGCGGCGGCGTAGTCGTGCTCGGCCAGGTTGGCCTCGGCGAGAGCTTTCCACCACGCCGGGTTGCGCGGGTTGCGCTCGGTGGCGGCCTTCCAGTGGGCGATGCGCATCCGCGGGTCGGTGTCGCGCGCGGCCATCAGGGCAAGAGGCTCGTCGAGTTTGGGGTTGATGCCGGCCGCTTTGCGGAGCGCGTCCATCGCCTTGGCGTTGTCCGGCTCCAGTTTGGCGAACTCGATGTAGCAGCGCGCGCTCGTGCTGCCCGCGGCGATCGCATCGGCGAAATCGCCGTGAGCTTCCCGCGTCGCGCCGTCGCGCAGGGCGAGCAGCCCGAGGCCCTCTTCGGCTTCGGCGGTCTTCTCGTGCGCGGTGAGGAGCTTATGATACTCGTCGAGCGAGGCCGCCCCGGCGAGCAGATCCGCGCGCGCCAGCCGGGCATCGGCATCGGAGACCTGCCGCTCCGTGAAGTCGCGCTCGGCGAGCGCGGCGCCCGGCAGTTGCACGGTCTGGAAGTTGCCGGCGGCGAGATGGCGCTGCGCCGCGGCTTCGATCTCCGTGGCGGGGACTCCGAAGGCGTTCCGGTAGGCGGGGTCGCCGGTGATGCCGTGCCGCAGATTGTAGAGCAGCACGCGCAGACGGCCGCTATATTCGGCGGACGTCATCAGCAGGTGGATGCGCGCCCAATCCAGATCGGGCTTCGCGGGCGGCACGCCGGCGGTGATGCGGATGCCTTTCACCGCGAACGTCGAGAAAAATCCGGTGAGGCCGGCCTCGAAAGCGGGCGGCATCTGCGCCGTGTTGGCGTGGAGAAAGAGCCGCACGAGCGCGCCGTAGACCTCGGGCGAAATCGTGGACTTTTCGCCGAGGACCAGCGAGTAGCGGTCGCGTCCTTCGCTGAGCGGCGCCACCGACGCCCACGGTTGGGGGTTCTTGAACACGAAGACGCGGATCGGTACGGCGGTTTCGAGGTCGTTCTCGCCGAGCACCGTGCCGAGCGCGTTGCGGAACTGTTCCAGCCGCATCATCGTCTCGCGCGCCCGCTGGGAACCGGCGTCGGAGAAGACCTCGAACGGCCCGCGTGCGAACTTGATCCAGGACTCCGCGCACAACGCAAGCGGGGTGAGGCTGAGAAGAAGGATGGCCCGCCGCATGCGCCTATTATCGCGCGCGGGCGCTTCTCCAGCGGAGGCAACTGTATCCCGTCAGCCGCCGCGCGATAACCAAGGATCACAGTACTCCCGCGCGTTGACCCGTTCACTCCGGGCCGGATATCATAGTCAGGATTGCACCGGAGGGCGTGTGGCTCCGCCTGCCGAATCTACAGGAGAGAATCGTGAAATCCATTGTTCAAGTTCTGGTCGCCGGGTGTCTGCTCGCGGCCCCATCCTTCGCCGGGATCGTCATCGATTACGTCACCCCGTTCACCTCAAGCAACGGCCTCAGCATCAATAACGCTTCTCAGGCGGGCCAAACGGTTACCGTCCCGGTCGGAGCCACGGATCTGACCAGCTTTTCGCTCGTGTTTTACAATTCGACCGGCGTGCCGCTCTCGGGCCAGGTCCAGACGTGGAACACCGGAACCAGCTCCTGGAACTCTCCGGTATACATCAGTACGCCGTCCGCTACGGGAACCACGCAGGTATTGGGGTCTTACTACGCATACACGTATTCCACCAATGTGGCAGTCACCGCCGGCGAGTTATTGTTCCTCAGTTTCGGGGGCACGGGCTTCTCCGGGAACCTGGCATGGTTCGGGTACCCTAGCAATGTCTACGCGGGAGGAAATCTCTTAGTGAACCAGGGTTCGGGACTGGCTCAGATTTTCAACGTCGGCGAGGATATGGCCTTTTCGGCGGCGTTCAACATGCCCGAACCCGGCACCCTTGCCATGATGCTGGGTGGGGCCGGTCTCATCGGCCTGTTCCAGCGCCGCCGCAAGCGCTAGAAGCGCGGCAGCCGCCCGCGCGCTCAGGCGCGCGGCGGCACCGTGACCACCACGGCGCGGGCGGCGCGCCGGGCCAGACCGCGATATGCGTGCGGTTCGGTGGCGTCGAAGTAAACGCTGTCGCCCCGTTTCAATACGTGCTCCTCGTCCTCGAACCGGATGGCGATCGACCCTTCGAGCACCAACACGAATTCCACGCCTTCATGCACGTGCTCCCGAATCGCGCCGTGTTTGTGCCGGGGGAATTCGGCGAGGTATGCCTGCAATCCCTTGCCTTGCGCGGCGTACGCAAGACACTCGAAGAAATAGGCCGGCGACGGCGAACCGGCGCTCTCGGGAAAGCGGATACGATCACCGGCGCGCACGACCGAGAAGGTCTTGCGGCCGCGTCGCGCGCCGAAGAAGTGATCCAGCCCGGTATCGAAGACCATCGCGATGCGGGCCAGTGTCGGCAGCGTGGGGACCAGCTTGCCGTTCTCCAGTTGGGACAGCATGGAGGCGGAGAGTCCGGTGTGGCGGCCGAGGTCGGCGAGCGCGATCTTCTTGCGCAGGCGCAGCGCGCGGAGCTTGCGGCCGATCTCGTAGCCGGAGAGGACCCGCTGGATCGTCTGTTCGCTGCTTTCAGTATTTCTCAAATCCATATCAGTCATGCTGAATGTTCGACCGTAATTTTCAATTGTACTGAAATCGGACCCATACAACACTTAACGCCCCCTGGGAAGACTGCTAAGTTGGACTCAGGAGGGGGACCGAAAGTGCAAAATATCTCCGAGGCGGATCTGGTCAGCCTGGCGCGGCAGGGCAGCGACGCCGCCTTCAACGAACTCGTGCGGCGTCACCACCGGACGATGTTGCAGACGGCCATATCCATCCTGCGCAACCGCGAAGAGGCCGAGGACGAAGTGCAGAACGCGTGGTGGAAGGGCTGGCGGCACATCCGGCAGTTCGAGGGGGAGGCGCGGTTCACCACCTGGATGACCCGGATCGTCATGAACCAGTGCCTGATGCGCCTGCGGCAGGCGCGCCGCGCGCGCTTCGTTTCCATCGACCGGCCCGATGCCGCGGATACGCCGTGGATGGAGTTGCGCGACAACGCCGAGGGCCCCGAGAGCGGTCTGCGCAAACGGCAAGAGGGCGCGCTGCTGCGCCGCGAGATCTCGCGAATCCCTCCCCTGCTGCGCCACGCTCTGGTGCTACGGGACGTGAACCGCATGCCGATGCCGGACGTGGCCGGCGAATTGGGCATTTCTCTCGCCGCGGCCAAGTCGCGTCTGCTGCGGGCGCGCCACGAACTGCGCGCGCGCCTGGAACGAAGCGGGATGCCGCCGGCGCGCGCTCACACCAGCCCCACCGGCTTCGGCTGGTAGCCCGGAAACACCGCCTGCAAACTCCGGCTGCCCGCCTGCCGCGCCACCACTTCGCCGAGGACGTCGCGGAAGTCCGTGGTCAGCGCCAGGTCGCGGCCCTGGTACAACTGTTCCGGTTCGAGCCCCGGCCACCGGCCATAGACCTTGCCGCCCTTCACCGCGCCGCCCATCGCGAACATGCAGTTGGCGTGCCCGTGGTCCGTCCCGCGATCGCCGTTCTCCTTCGCGGTGCGGCCGAACTCGCTCATGGTCACCACCACCGTGTCCTCCATGCGGTCGCCCATATCGCGCCAGAAGGCGGACAGCGCGCCGCCGAACTCGGCGAGCCGGTTGGCCAGCAGCCCTTCGCCGGGCCGCTGCGCGACTTCGTTGACGTGGTGGTCCCATCCGCCGATATCGGCGAACGCCATCTCCACGCCGGCGCCGCTCTTGATCAGTTGCGCGATCTGCCGCAGGCTCTCCCCGAACGGGCCGCGCGGATACTCGGCCCCCCCGGAAGGCGTGTACCCCTGCCGCTGGATCGATTGCAGCAGCGCCACCGCTTCAAACGTATCCTTGCCTGTGGCGCGCATCAGGGGATCGCGGGCTTCGGCGTACGCTTCCTCGAACGCCTTGGCGGCGCGCGGATCGCGCACCTGAAACGAGTCGATGCTGCGCAGCGCGACCGCGGACTGCGCCCCGCGCAGCGCCCGCGGCAGCACCGCCCCAAGCGCCACCGCCCGCACCGGAGACGCGTCCGCTTCCGTCTTGGGCAGCGCGCGGTTCATCCACCCGTCGCCGGTCGCCTTCACCCCCGGCGTGCCGCTCTCCATGTAGTCCTGCGCGTCGAAGTGCGAGCGCGTCGGATCCGGGGATCCGGCGGCGTCGACGATCGCCAGGTGCCGCGCGTCCCACAGCGGCTTGAGCGGACCCAGCGCCGGATGCAGCCCGAAGAACCCGTCGAGATCGATGGCCGCATCCGCGGCGCGCGCGGAATCGCCCGTGGGCGGCGGGATGGCGATCCCCGGCCGCAGCCGGTAGTACGCCTTCTCGCCGTGCGGCACCACCACGTTCAATCCATCGGCGGCGCCGCGCTGGAAGATCGCCACCAGAATCTTGCGGCGCGCTCCCGTGTCCTGCCTCGCGTACAGCGCGCGCTCCAACCATAGAGGCGCGGTCCCCACCCCGGCCATGGCCAGGGCCGATTCCTTCAGGAAGATGCGACGGGTTCTCATGACTGCCCCCTTCTGCTCCTAATGCTTCTGAAACGCCGGCGAGCCAAGCTCGATTCCCGCCGGCACGCCGCCCGGACGCGCGCCCCGTTCCGGTTCCACTTTCACGCCCGGGACTTTATTGTCCGCCAATTGCACCGCGAAGTTCATGCGCCCCACCAGCCCGCCCGAGTTCATCCACTCCGCGCTCGAATTCGAGTAGCCGGTCGGCTCTTGCTTGCGGTATAGCGGCTGCCCCAGTTGCGCCACCTGCAAGGCCAGCGGCAGCGCCGTCTCCACGTCGCCCTTGACCGCGCGCACCGCGCTGGCGACGAATTCGAGCGGCGCCTTCATCTTGGCGCGATACGCCCCGGCGCTGAAGAATTCCCGCGACTCGATCATGGCGCGCAGCACGGCGCGCAGATCGCCGTCCGTCTTCACGAACGTTCGGGCCATGCGCTCCACCAGCGCCTCGGGAGGGTCGTCGGCGACGAACCGCATCGCCAGTTTCCTCGAGAGGAAGTGCGCCGTCGCGGGATTCCGCGCCAGAATGTCCAGGACTTTCTCGCCGTCCTCGATGCCGCCGCCGGAGGGAATCGCCACGCCCAGCACAGTCTTTTCACCGGCATCGTGCATCCGCGGATTGAAGACGAACTCGCCGCCCCGCTGCGGATTCCGGATGGTCCATCCCGTGAAACACCGCGCCACTTCGGTCACGTCCTTCTGCGTGTAGCCGCCGTCGACTCCCAGGGTGTGCAGTTCCATGAGTTCGCGGCCGTAATTCTCGTTGAGCCCGCGGGCGCCCTTCCTGCCGCGTCCCGCCGCCACGGAGTTCGCCCCCTCCGATTGCCAGTTGTCGAGATAGAAGAGCATGGCCGGGCTCTTGGCGGTCGCTTCCAGCAGGTCGCGAAACCGCCCCAGCACGTGAGGACGGATGGCGTCGCGCTCGTAGGAGGTCACCAGGTAGCGGTCCGCGCCCTTATCCAGGAAGACGTTGAAGTGGTTGAACCAGAAATCGGTCAGCACCTCTTCCAATTGCCGGTTGCTGTAGACCGCGCGCAGCAGCTTGGCTTCCATCAGGTCGCGCGCGATCACCTGCTGCGGACCCGCCGCCATTTCCACGCGCCGCCGCGCATCGGGGGGCAGCGCCAGCAACGCCTGCATGCGGTCGCGCGCCGTACCCTGGCGGAGAGCGCGCGCTTCGGCGGGCGTGACGATCTCCGATAGCGTCTGCATATCGGGCGCGCCGGGCTGCGCCGCGGCGTTGGGGTCGCCGCCCGCCGCCTGCCGCTTCTCGTACTTCTCCATCATTTTGATCAGCAGCAGCCGGCGCCCGGGATCTTCGGGAAACGGAATGCGGCCCTCGATCATCTGCCGCGCGATTTGCGGCGTCGGATAATTTCGTACCAGTTCGCCGCCACTCATCGAAAGCGTGTCGAAGTATTTCAGCTTGTCTTCCAGTACAGGATTTTCGGCGATCTCACCGGGGTGAAGCTGAAGCCCGATCCACTTCCGCAACCCCATGGCGCGGACCGCCTCCACATCGCCGGGACGCGGCCCAAACGTCAGCCGGTTGAGCGCCTGGCGGATTCGGTCGTCGCCGCGAATCTGATCGAGAAACTGCTTTGCTTCGGCGGTCCGCTTCTTTTGTTCCGCGGCCTTTAAACCGGTGAACGCCGCAAGCGCCAACACCGCGGCCAGCGCTCCCACAGAACGATTGCGCATCTCTTACCCTCTGGTTGGTTAAACCGCGGCACACTGCCTGGAGTTGCGCGGCTTCTGTAAAGCTAGGTAATTCGCCCCCTTCCCACCGGCTTCGCGGAAGCATATCCTGTGGGCATGTTGTATCGCGTTTGCGTCTTGTGGATTGCTTTCGCCGCGCCGGCTGCCGCCCAGATTGCCACTGCGCGGACCGTTCAGGCCACCGGCACCGCCACCGTAAGTTCGAATCCCGACCAGGCGGCGCTCGACGTCGGGGTGGTCACCAACGCAGCCACCGCGCAGGATTCCGCCGCGCAGAACGCGGTGCTCACCTCCGCGGTGATTAACGCGGTGAAGACCGTGCTCGCCGGCAACGGCACCATCCAGACCCAGTACTACTCGGTGACGCCGCGCTACGCGCCGAACTCCGCCGCCATCGCCGGATACACCACCAACAACACGCTGCACGTGATCTCGACGGACCTCTCGCTCATCGGCAAACTGATCGATGCGGCCAACGGCGCCGGCGCCAACTCCATCGGCGGCATCAGTTTCGGCATGCAGGACTCCAACCCGCTCACCCAGCAGGCGCTGGCCGCCGCCGCCAAACAGGCGCTGGCCCACGCCGCGGCCATCGCCGCCGGACTCGGCGGCACGCTGGGCGCCGTGATCAACGCGCAGGAAGGCTCCTCGTACACGCCGGTGATGGTATCGGGCGTGGCCGCCGGCGCGGCTGCCTCCACCCCGGTCGTGACCGGCGCCGTGACGGTCAGCGCCACCGTCACCCTGGTCGCGCAGCTACAGTAGCCCCGCCCCGCGGAGACGCGCCGCCTGCGCCGTCAGGTAATCGCGCTCCGGGATGCTGGTTGTGCCCGCGGCCGCGGCGCGATACTGCGCGATCGCTCCCGGAGCGTCCCCCGCCATCTCCAGCAGGTGCGCGCGCGCCGCGTGAAGCCGGTGATGCCCGGCGATGCGCGCGTCCTCCTCCAGCCTGGCCAGCAGGACGAGTCCGTGAGCCGGTCCGTGCACCATAGCCGCGGCGATCGCGCGATTCAGTTCCACCATCGGGTTGTCCGCCATCGGCCGCAGCAGATCGTACAGCGCCAGGATCTGGGGCCAGTCGGTTTCTTCCACCCGCGCCGCCTGGCTGTGTACCGCGGCAATTGCCGCTTGCACCTGATAGGGTCCGGCCGCGCCCTGCCGCAGCGCGGCCGTGAGCAGGGCCGTCCCCTCCTCGATCTCCGCCTGGTCCCACAAGGAGCGGTCCTGGTGGGAAAGCGAAATCAACTCGCCCGCGCTTCCGGTGCGGGCGGCGCTCCGCGCGTCGGTCAGCAGCATGAGTGCCAGCAGGCCCAGCGCCTCGGGGTCTTCCGGGACCTGCGCCCGCATGGCGCGCGCCAGCCGGATCGCTTCCCGCGCCAGCTCGACGCGATGCAGGCGCTCGCCCGCGCTGCTGGTGTACCCTTCGTTGAAGATCAGGTAGAGCACGTGCAGCACGCTCTTGAGGCGGAGACCGCGTTCGCGCGCGTCCGGCAGGCGGAACGGCACACCGGACGCCTTGATGCTCTGCTTGGCCCGGCTGATGCGTTGCGCCATCGCCGCCTCCGGCGCCAGGAACGCGCGCGCGATTTCGGCGGTAGACAGGCCGCCCACTGCGCGTAGCGTGAGGGCGATTGCCGAAGACACGGTCAGCGCGGGATGGCAGCACATGAAGAACAGGATGAGGGTATCGTCCCCCTCGGGATCGAGCCCCGCATCGGCCGCCGGCGCGATAGGTTCCGTCTCGCCGGCCGCGGCGGCTTCGCGGCGCCGCCGTGCGGCCGCGCTCCGCGCCTCGTCGGTCATGCGCCGCGCAACCACTTCGGCCAGCCAGGCGCGCGGGTTCTCCGGCACACCGTCCCGCGGCCACTGCACTGCGGCCGCCAGCAGCGCCTCCTGCACGGCATCCTCGGCGGCGGCGAAATCGCGATACCGGCGCACGGCCGCGCCCAGCACCCGCGGCGCGAGATCGCGCAGCAGTTCCGGTAACGCGGCTTCGTCGCGCGCCGTCATGCCGCCCCTGCTCTAGAGCATCTCCGGCGGCGGAGCGCTCATCAGCGGCCGGACTTCGACCGGCATGTTCAGCGGCACGCCGCCCGCGCCCGGCGCCGCCGAAATGCGCGCTGCGATCGCATAGGCGCGATCCGCCGACTCCACGTCCACGATCCAGAAGCCCGCCAGAAATTCCTTGCCTTCCGGAAAAACCCCGTCCGTCACCGGCATCCCGTCCTTGCCGGCGCGCACGAAGCGTCCCTGTTCGGGGAAGGACAGTCCCTCGGCGGAGACCAGTTCGCCCGATCCGTGCAGGTCGCGGTTGAGTTGCATCATGAACCCGATGTGCGCCTGCAGGTCCTGGTGCGGCCAGTTGGGTATCCCCTCCCCGGTCCGCATGGTGTTCATCATGAGGATGTACTTCACGTCGTGTCGCTCCTTTCCAATCCGCGCGGTTCCGCGCGTCCACCCCTATGTCGGAGCACAACACCCGGATTTCGACATCTCCCAGGAAATATTTTTGACGTCGAGCCGCCGGGTTAGGCGCGGCTCACCGCCTACCGCAGCCGCTCCCGCCGGATGCCGTATCCCGCCTGCACCCACTCCACCCACGACGCCCCGCCTTCGATCGTGAACGCGTGCACCATCCGCGGATCGCGCGTCTCCACCAGCGTCTCCCATGTTCCGCCGGGACGCACCCGCGAGATCCCGTTCGCCGTCGCCGCCAGTATCGTCACGCTCTCCGCACCCGGATGGAACGCCCACCCCGTGACCCCCGCCAGGTGCGCGATCGCGTGCGGATCGGCCATCGCCGCCGCCCCCAGCCGCGCGTACCGGTAGCTGCCCTCCACCTCGCGCAGCACGGAAATCGCCAGCGGTCCCGCCGGCTCCACCGCCCACGCCACCGGACGCGAACTGCTGCGCACCCGCGCCGCCGCTTCCACCGGATGCCCGTCCGCGCGGAATTCCTGGCTCAACAACCGCCCCGCCGCCGGCTCCTCCCACACTACCGTCACGCTCCCATCGGGCTGGCAGTTCCATTCCACTTTCCCCGCGCCCGCCGCGGTCAACTCCGCCGCCCAATGCGCCTTCAGCCCCGCGCTGTCGGCCAGGAACGTGAGCAGCCGCACATGATTCCCCCTCCGGTCGATCACCCCGAACAGCGCCGTCCCCACATCCACCTGATACCCCGGACTGAGTAACTCCGGCTGCGTCACCTCCAGCCGCACCGCCTCCGGCGTGAGGATCGTGCGATCCCCCCACCCCACACTCGCCGTCAGCACGTGATCCCGCAGCCACGCGAACCACCGTCCCGACCCCGCGGCCACCACATCGATCGCATTCGCCACCGCGACCGGCGCGCCTCCCGGCAGCGTCTGCCGCCGGTAAAACACGCCCTCCCGCGGATCCAGGAGCGACTCCCGCTGCAGCAGAATCACCCCGCCATCGGTCCCGCGGTACGCCTGCACACTGGTCAGCGTCCGCTCGCTCGGAGCGCTCGAAAGGCTCTCCACATGGTCCGCCGCCACGGTCAGGCGCGCTCGCGGCGATGTCGCGCCGGCGGCGGCATACATCACCGTCACCGAGTACGTGCCCGGCTCGATCCCCTCATCCAGGAATTCGGCCAGGTCCTCGTTCCACTCTAGCCGCTGCCGGGGAGCCAGCATCTCGTAGCGGATCGGCACCGGCACCGGAATGTGTGTGGACCGCCGCTGGTTGCGGATCGCCGCCGATACCAGGTACGTGCGGCCTCCCTCCCGCTGCGACCGCAATTCGTACGCGAATTGCGAGGGCGACTCCGGACTCGGGACCCGGAGCGGCGCCGTCCCGCGGTTCTCCACCACGGTGCGAAACGGGATCGACTCTCCCGAAATCGCCTCCGCCGCCGTTGGAAATGTTGCAATCACCAAGCCTTCCATTGGTTTTCTCTCTTGTCCCTGAGCCAGGGCGAGAACGAGTATGGCGGCGGATCCCATCCGCCGCGCGATACCCCGCCCGCTGGGGCCGTGGCTGTGAAGTTCGCGCATGGCATTACGGCCCGGCCACGCCTCCGGCCGGATTGCTGATCTTGTCCCCCGAGTTCGGTCCCGCCGCCCCTCCGCTGCCCTCGATCTTCCATCCGCGTAGTTTCAGAATGCACTTGCCGCAGAAAAACGCCGCGTCGGGACCGGTCTCCACGCTGTCGTAGCTCATGATACACGCGCGATCCCAGCAGGCCGACGCCGGCGGCGCATCCGCCGGCGCATCCACGCTGTTGGCTACGTGGTCGTGCTGGCTGGCCTTGGCCTGGGGAGCACCGGCGGCGTGCTCCAGGTGTTTGTGGTGGCCTACCTCGTGCGCCCAGAAGGCGCGTGGCCCTCCGGTCCCGGTCATCAGCCACAGCGCGCCCAATGCCCAGCCGTACGCCGGGAAAGGCAGACGGTTGAACGCGCCGAAAATCGTGTGCGCGCTTGCCGTGGAGGCGTCTCCATGAAGGTGCCCGGTGCACGGTAACCCGCAGACCTCTCCCGCGTGTCCCCCGGTAGCGTCCGTGGCTTCGTTGAACGTCATCGTGCGCCCGCAGACGGTGCAGCGGTACACCGTCGTGCTCCGCCCCGGCGAATCCGCCACCGGCGTGACCGACGATACCGCCAGCGTCCCCGGACAGTTCTGGTGACACGCCGTCCCTTCCGGATTCTGGAAGAGCATCCGGCGCGGGTTGTCGCCGCAGACGTTGCAGACAAACTCCTCCGAGCCGACGATCTCCAGCGTCCCCGCGCAGACCGCCACGCGGCACGCCTCGCCCGCGCCGCTGCCTCCCGTGCCATCCCGCTCCAGCAGAATCTCCAGCGTATGGCACCGCCCGCACCGGTAGATCTCTTTCCAGTACAGCGGCGTCGAGTGGAATTCGATGATGGTGTGGCCCCGCATCAGCTTGCGCTGCCGCTCGATCCGCGCCAGCAGCAGATGGGCCAGCGGCTCCGCATACATCCCCCACGATTTGTCCAGCGTCTTATCCGGGTCGGTAAGAAATTTCGCCTCGTAATCCGCAATTGCCAGCCCCGGCGGCGGCACCGCCTGAATTCCGTAGTGCTTCGCCTTCCACCACGGCCACAGATATTCCCGGTTGAACTCCATCTCCGATTTCGGCCGGAAGTAATCGGTCTTCGCATTCGTCCCCTTCCGGGACGTGATGCACCGGTCCACCAGGTTGACGTAATCCGCGCCATCGGGCAGCAGCGTACTCAGTGCGATGTCGGTGGACGCGCCGCCTTCGTACTCGATGTGCACCAGCGCCGGCTCGTAGAACGGGATGAACGCCACGTCGTTCGTCCCCCACGTCCCCTCCGCCGCCGGAGCCCACAACGAGTGCGCCCGCATCGTATCCTTGCGCCACAGCCGCATCGGCGCCGTGTGCGCCTGCGCCAGCTTGCTCGTATCGTACCGCTCGCGCAGCACCTTCCAGTTCGGATGCGTCGAGCCGGACGGCAGATCCCGGAAACTTACCTGCGCCCGCAACTGGTAGCCGTCCCCGCCGATGATCGACGGATGAAAGTACACCCCCGCGCGGCCCTTCTGGGCTTCGAACATCTGCTTTTCGTCCTGCCCCAGATCGTCGTGCGCCACCGAGCACGCCGCGCTCACCCCGGAATCCGCCACCGCCTTCCACGGCATCAGGCTCTCCGCGGCTTCGAGTCCGAACGGAGCCTTGTAGTAATCCGCGCCGCGCAACCCGCCCAGAGCCGTCGTGCAGTTCCATGCGTCCTTGCCGTTGTGGGTGCCCTTGATCGCGTTGAATACGTCCGTCAGATGCTTTAGCGGGCGCGACCGTTTCGGATCGTACGTGGACGTGTCGATCCGGTAATCCACCGCCAGGTCGCGGAACGTCCAGTCCACCCGGATCGGCCCCGTTGCCGCCCGCGAAGCGTCGTTCATCGCCGGAGCCACGTTGCCGTCGAGCGAGTCCCCTTTGCGCAGCACCGGCAGGCTCACCGATAGCGGAATCCACGGCCGGCACGTCGCCGCCTGGTCCCGAGCCTGCTTGATGTCCGTCCCCTCCATCGTCCCGTGGTAGTCCGCCAGAGTCATGTGCGGCAGCAGATAGGGCGCCGACGCCGGCCCCGGCCTCGTGTAATTGTGCCGGTCGTCCACCCACACGATCAGGTCCGTGTCCTTGTCGTTGATGGCGTCTTTTATGTCATCGTCGGCGGTCACGCTCGAGCGGTCGCTGTCGTCCCCGAACAACGGCCGGTGCCCCACCGCCAGCGCCGCAATCGCCGTCTTCGTGTCCCCGTCGATGGTTCCATCATTCTTCAACCGCTCCGGCGGATTGCTCCCCGGCTTCACCGTGTCCCGCTGAAACTCCCGCACCGCCCGAATGTACGATGGCTGCCCCTCGCCGTCCTTCACCGGACCCGGATGGTATCCCCCCTTCGCCAGCCGCAGCTTCCGCCCCTTCGCCGAATCCTCCGGCGGCGCCGGACCCGCGTAATACGGCGCCAGCGCGAACTCCAGCACCTGCGGCTCCTTCTCGTGATCCGCCCCGTGCGTGCCGATCTCCGGATGCGTGAACAGCCGCACCTCCGTGTGCATCGCCGCCACCGCGAACCCGTCGTCCGTGTCCTTGTCCGTGTGCAACTGCACCTGCGCGCGGTACGGCATCTGCGCTTCCTTGACGATCGCCTGCCCCTCCGCCGACCAGTCGAACTCCTGCTCCCCGTTCCCCGTCTTGCCCGCCGGCAGGTACGCCCGCCACACCATCCCGTCTTTGTCGAAGACCTGAATCTGCCCCTGCAATCCCCCCGGACAGTTCTTCGCCGTCCACTGGATCTTCAACGAGTCCGCGACTACGGCCCGATTCGCTCCCGTCCCCGTAAATCGCGGCCAGAACGAGTGCAGGTTCACGAACGCGTTCTTGTGCGCGTCCGTCTTCGCGTAGCGCAGCACCACCGAGTACGGCGACGACGCCGCGTTGATGTACCGCTTCTTCCCCGCCCGCGGCGCCAGCACCCCGCTCGCCGCCTCGCTCTCTCCCTGCCAGTCGGAGATCGATCCGCTCGTGCGCTCCGCCGCGTTCGTGCTCACCGCCCGCTGCAGGATCGGCACGTCCGGCGTCGCCGTGTAGGTGTAGTCCACCAGGTCCTCATGCACGCTCGCCGACGCCTTGCAGTAGTTGCTCGCGTACACGTCGAAATCCACGAACTGCCCGCGCTCCTTGATGCCCTCCAGCCGGTAGGAGATGCCGCACGTCTCCTCCCCCGGCAGGAACCACGCGTCCAGGTTCGTGATCGCAATCGCCGTCGCCGGCAATTGCTTCTTCACCACCAGCTTGTGCTCCTTCTCGTACGCCAGGTCCGTCCGCGTCCACACCTTCGGCAGCCGGATCTTCCCCTGCAACCCCTTGGCCGGATCCAGTTCGCACAGGTAGGGATCGTCCGCCACCTTCCGGCACCCCACCAGTTCCACCAGCGCCCGCTTCACCTCCTCCGCCTCCTGCGTGCCCCAGTTGAATAGCGCGACTTCCTCGCAGGTGACCGGCGGATCGGCCTTCTGGCATTTGGCCGCGACAATCTCCGCGAGCGTCTCGCCCGCCTTCGGCGCGTAATCGGTGGCGGTATATCGGGGAAGGAATACTCGACCCATCGTCTCTCCGGCCTACTCGATATCCTCGTCCACTTCCCACACCTCGCTGTGCGATGTCTGGACCACGCTGCCCGTCCCCCCCGGATTCAAATCGTCCCAGCGCACCCGCGGCGTTCCCTTCGTCAACGTCCCGCTCACTTCCCCCGAATCCGGCAGCTTGCAGACCAGCGACATCCCGTCCACCACCTTCTGCGCGCCGCCCATCTTCGAATACACCGTCACCGCGAACCACGATTTCTTCGGCTTCGGCGGCGGCACCGGACCGTCCGGTCCGTTCGGCCCCGGCCCGTCGTGGTGCGGGTCCGGTTTGTCGGGATCCTTGCCGCCGTGCGAACCCCGGTACTCCTGCTGCTTCCGCACCAGGAACAACTGCCGGTCCGCGATGCGCCACGCCACCGTCCCGATCACTTCATCGTCGGTCAGCAGGAATACCGGGCACAGATCCTCCAGCAGCCCGCGCAGAAACTCCATCACATCGGGGTCTTCTTTAAACCGCCGCAGGAATCCGGCGGCCTCGTCCCGCTCCGGAATCTCCAGCAGGACGTCCGGCTTGGCGTATTCCTCGAAGCGGACAATCGTCCAGCGCCAGCGCGGGCCCTCAAACATGCCCGCACCTCGCGCGACGCGGCACATCCGTTCTCCCGCCTGCCATCCACACCGTCCGAGTCATCGCCCTCACGGTATGTTAGCGCAGGACGCCCGCCGCCAGTCTACTTTACTTCCGCCAGGTCGTACTCCCCCAGCCGCAACGGGTACTGGCCATATTCCTTCACCAGCGCGCGATCCGCCGTCCCGTCCCGAGCATCCAACGCTATTGAATATAATCGTGTTGTCCATGCGAGTCCGAAGCCAGTTCCGGCGGCACCCCTTGAAACCGTCTGTACATGAGGCCCGCGATGCCGCCTGATGACTATCCGGGCGCGGCTTCGAAACACGTTGTCGATTGCGAAGCCTTGCTGGCTGCCGGACGTTTTGACGGTGCCGGATACCTGGCGGGTTATGCCGTCGAGTGCACGATCAAGACCCTGGCCCAAGCGGAGGGGGCGCCCCTCACAGGACATAACCTCGGCGTTCTGAGCCGCAAGGCATTAGAACTGCTGGCGTCGCCTTCCAACCGCACCGCCCGCTATGTGACCAACCCAAACGTCACCACTCTGGGCTACGGTGATCCGCCCGGATGGAAGGAAACACTTCGCTATCAGGCCGCTGGCCTCGTGCGGCAAGAGTTGGCCGCCGCCTGGGTCGCCGAAGCGCGGCGCCTTTACCGTCAAGTGATCGTCGAGATGCGGTTGAACGGAGATCTCCCATGATGCACTTCCGGCAAGCCAGCAACGACGTGGCAGCAGCACTCGAACGATGGGAGGCTCGATTCGAGCGGGCCGTGATCATCGAAGACATTTTTGCCAGGATTCGCGTGATCGTGTGGGCCGCTGCCGACCATGAAGCCGCCGCGCTGGAGACTCTGGGCGAGGAACTCGGCCGCGACTCCGGCCCATTCTGGTCGGGCGACCTCTGGATTGCAAACGGCTCCTCCTCCGCCGATCTCGAAGTCCTTGAACAGGTGTGGCAGGAAGGCGAAGAAATCACTTCCAGGATTCGCAGGTCGGGCCGGCGCCGGACTCACGGTTTCTGGCTCGATCCACCGGACCGGCCCGCATGGGAAATTCCGGATGAGGGCGGCGTCGCGCCAATCGTCGCCTTCTATTCGTTCAAGGGCGGAGTCGGCCGTACCACCGCGCTCTCGTCTTTTGCGGTTCGCCGGGCCAGAAAGGGCGAGCGAGTCGTGGTCGTCGATCTTGACCTTGACGCCCCGGGCGTCGGTCTCTTGCTCGATCCCGGTGAGTTCGCGCAGCCGTCGCAGTGGGGCGTGGTGGATTACCTGCTGGAAGCTCCCTCCCAAAAGGACATCGACCTCAAAGACTACTACCACGTGTGCGCGCGCGAACCCCTGACCGGCGCGGGAGAGATTTTCGTCTTCCCATCCGGTCGTGTCGATTCCGGGTACCTGACCACGCTTTCGCGACTCGATCTGGAGCCGCGGTCCGATACACGCCATCCGCTCCTGCGCCTGCTGGAACAGGTCCGAAACGAACTCCAGCCCTCCTGGATCCTTCTGGATTGCCGGGCCGGCCTTTCCGAAGCCTCCGGTTTCGCCCTGAGTGGTTTGGCGAATCTCACCGTCCTGCTGGGCACGGCTTCGGATCAGAGTTGGGCGGGGCTGGCCCTCGTTCTGCGCCGCCTCGGAGCCGAGCGGATTCGCAGGTCCCGGCCCCAGGCGGAGTGTCTGGTCGTCCAGGCGATGGTGCCCGACGATCCGAACAACGGTAAACTCGCCCGCGAACACTTTGCCCAGCGCGCCGAACAGGAATTCGAAAACAACTACTACGCGGAGGACCCCTCTGACCCTGACGAAGACCTCTTTTGGTACGTCCGCGATATGGAGACCGGCGATGCCCCTCATGTCCCGGTTCTCATCTCTTACAAGCCCCGGTTCGCCTTCCTGAAATCCATTGACGACGCCCTCCCGGTGTTTGAAGATGCCGAGTACCGCGCCCTCGAGTCGCGTATCGCCGCTCGGTTCGGAATGGAGGAGGAATGAGCCGTATCCAACAGGATGACCGCGATGTCCTACTCCGCGATCTTGCGAACATGGGCAGCAGCGGTATCGCGGAAAGGGAAAATGACGCTACATTCCGCAAGACCTTCTACCCGGTTGCCGAGCACAGCCGGGCGTTTGACCCGGATGTCGCCCTTGTAATCGGCAGCCGCGGAGCAGGAAAGAGCGAACTGTTCCGTGCTGTGGTGCGGGAGCAGTTACTGCCTGCAATCGCCCGCGTCAGCGGCGGGTCGCTCGGACGCCTCGTCCCCCAATCCATCGAGTGGGTCGCCGGCCATCCCCTTGACCGGGAGTTCCCGGACATGAATGGTTTACGCCGCTATTTCCAGATCCACCCGCGCGATACGGACGCATCCGTCAACCTCTGGAACGCTTACCTTCTGCGTGTTCTCGCCCGGCGTCTGGACCTTGCCAGTTTCCCGGATACCAGACTATTCAACTCGCAGGGCGCAGACGTAGACAACATCGTTGAAGGCTTTCTCTCCCTTGGAAATGCGCCTGTCTTGGCGTTGGACCGCCTAGATCAGGATTTGGAGCGGAAGCAACACTGGATCATCGTCGGTTACGACGAACTGGACGTGATCGGCGGCTTTGATTGGGAGGCCATGGTTCAGTCCATCCATGGACTGATTTCGTTTTGGGCGAATCATGCCCGGCGTTGGAAACGCATTCGGCCGAAAATCTTTCTGCGGACCGATCTGTTTCGCCGGCATGCCCAATCGTTCGGCGCCGACCTCGTCAAACTGGCGGCTAACCGCGCGGAAATCGCCTGGAGCGATCGAAATCTCTACGGCATGCTGGTGAAACGAATGGCCAATGCCACCGAGAGCCTGCAAGCGTACTGTAAAGCTGCCCGCGTCGAGTTTGAAGAGGACCCCGAACTTGGGGCAATCCCGCTCATTAAAAGAGCCGCCGACGCCCGCCCCCTGATGGAACGCCTCGCCGGACAATACATGGGCGCTAACCTCAAAAAAGGCCGGACCTTCACTTGGCTCCTCGCCCATGTTCGCGACGGCAACGGCCATGCCATGCCCCGTGCCCTGGTTCGATTGATCGAGAAGGCCGCCAGCCAGGAAATCGAACGTCAATTCGCTACCCACAACCGGTTGCTCGACCCAAGGAGTCTGCGCCGCGCCCTCGACGATGTCTCGAACGAACACGTGCTGGAAGTCAACACGCATGAGTTGCCTTGGCTGCCGGGCGTCAAACAACGTCTGGAGAACTCCGGAGTCCCCATCCCCCGCCGCGATGCCGAACGGCTCCTCAGCGCCGACTGGGACGGGACCTGGAGCGCGACTCAGCGCGATGCGAAACCTCCGGCCGGGAACGCCTCCGATCTCATCACTCAGTTGACCGAGATTGGAGTTTTCAAAATACGCCCCGACGGCCGGATCGATGTCCCCGATCTTTTTATGGCCGGCCTCGGCCTATCGAGAAAAGGCGGCGTGCGAAAACGTTAGTCCGGACCGCCGCCAGTCTACTTTACTTCCGCCAGGTCGTACTCCCCCAGCCGCAACGGGTACTGGCCATATTCCTTCACCAACTGCACCACGTATTCGTAACTCGCCGGCGGCACGTTGCTCGGCACCGAGTGGTCCGACTGGAAAATGAACCCGCCCCCCTTCCCCGCATTCAACTTCCGCAGCACCGCCGCCCGCAACTCCTCCCGCGTCCCGCTCGCCCACAACGACACGTCCATGTTTCCGCAAAACGCGATCCGGTGCCCGTACGTCTGCCGCAGGTCGATCACGTCCATCCCCGCCTTCGCCTCCAGCGGATTGTACGCGTCCACTCCGATCTCGCAGAAGTCGCCGAAGATCCGCTTCGAGTTCCCGCACCCGTGGTAAATCACCGGCAGCCCCTGCGCATGGCATTCCTCCACCAGCGCCTTCACCCCCGGCTTGAACACCCGCCGCCAGTAATCCGGCGAAAACAGCATCCCCTTCTTGTACGCCACATCGCCCCAGATCACCATCCCGTCCAGTTTCCCCGCCGCCGCCCGGATCTGCCCCCGCACGATCTCCAGCCCGAAGGCGTTGATCCGCTCCACGAACCGCGCCACCTCCTCCGGATACATCCCCATCCACATCATCGCGTTCTCCGACCCGATGATCCGCCACAGCATCTCGTGCCCCTCGCACACCCCGCCGA
This sequence comes from Candidatus Solibacter sp., assembly GCA_037442245.1. Taxonomy (GTDB): domain Bacteria; phylum Acidobacteriota; class Terriglobia; order Bryobacterales; family Bryobacteraceae; genus Solibacter. The sequence goes on from JBBIQR010000021.1 coordinate 31,590, forward strand.
ATACCGGGAACTCCTCCCAACTCCCCGCCACCCGCTCCACAAACGGCGCGATGTCCCGCGTGAACCCGTCCCCTACCCCGCTGATCTGATCGTCGCCCCGCTGAAAGTACCGCCGCTCGTCCCACGGGTCGTCGAACCGGAACGCCTCCATCGCCTCGATGGTGTCCGTCTCGAACCCTACGAACGCCGGCATCGGCAGGTCCAGCCGCTTGCGGATCGTCGCCCCGAATCCCGTCCGCACCACCACCTCGTGCTCGTCGCTGTGCAGGATCTCAAACGGCTGGATGTGCGGGTCCATGTTGGGGTTGTGCTGCACCCAATCCAGATCGTAGTAGCGGTAGATATCCGCGTCCGCCGGCAGCCCGTACTCCTCGCGCCACCGCGCCAGAAAGCCCCCCCAGAAAAAATCGCTGATCGGAACCCGGTCCGGCTCCTCGTGCTTCAGAGCGAGCGTCATCCTTTCGAGCTTCTTAAGACAGTTCGCCGAACGCACCATAACCGGTCCTCCCATCCTCTTCTTTCATCCGCGTCCATCCGCGTCCATCCGCGGCCAACCCTTCTTCCCAACCCTTCTACCGGCGCACCATCGCCACCGCCACGCCCTGCGGAGCGATCTCCCGCTCCCGGATCTCGCCCCCGTTCAAGACATCCTCCATCGCCCGCGGCAGCGTCACCTTCGCCGTCCCCCTGCCGTGGTTGATCACGATCCACACCTCGCGCCCCGGCGCGACCCGCCGGCATACCTCGACGCCTTCCGGCGCCGCCAGCGTCTCCGGCTTTACCCCCGCCGTCTCACGGAGAGCGCGGCAATCGAACTTCGCGCCCTCCCTACCCCCGCCGCCATCCCCCGCCCCTCCGCTCGCACCACCACCGCCGCCCGCCCTTCCAGCCAGCCGTTCCCCGCGCCGTACTGCATCACGGTCTCCGTCCCCGCCGCCGGCGCCAGCCTCTCCGCCCAGATCGCCGCCTTGCCCTTGCCCCACTCGCCCGCCACCGGCACGTCTTCCAGCAGCGCGTAAAACTGCTCCACCCGCGCGCCCAGCGCCGCCGCCAGCGCGCCCGGCTGCCGCCGCGTATCCAGCGCGTTGAACTCGTCCTTCATCCCCGACCGCGGACCCAGCACCAGCGTGCCGCCGCCCTCCACCCACGCCTGCAACCGCGCCGCGAGTTCCCCGGAGATCACATTCAAACCCGGCGCCGCCACCAGCTTGTACCGCCCCAGCTCCGCCCGCGGATCCACGATGTCCACCGCCTGCGTCAGGTCCCGCAGCGGCCGGTAATACCCCAGCAGCACTTCCAGTTGGTCGTACCGGTTCGTCTGCCGGTGAAAATCGATCGCCCACCGGCTGTCGTAATCGTGCAGGATCGCCACCTGCGACTCCGGCGCGGTGCCGCGCAGCGCCTCGCCCGCCTTGGCGAAATCCTCCCCGATCTGCCGCGCCTCCGCGTAGAACGGCAGCGGTCCGCCGTCCGGCCCCGCCAGCGACCCGTGATACTGCTCCTGCCCGTTGAGCGCGCTCCGCCACTGCCAGAACGCGATCGCGTCCGCGCCGTGCCCCACCGCCTGCCACGCCATCGCCCGCGTCTCCCCCGGATCCAGCGAATTGCTCACCCCCGCCCAGTCCACATTTCCCGGCTGCATCTCCATCACCCAGAAATTGCGCTGCTTCCACCCGCGCGCCAGGTCGTGCGTCGCCCCCATGCGGTACGGCTCCAGATGCCCCTGCCCCACGTACGCGTCCCACGAGATCAGGTCCAGGTCCGCCGCGATATCGGTGCGGTTGAACCGGTTCGCCCACCCCAGCCCGCCCAGGTTCGTGGTCACGAATTGCCCCCGCCCCGCGTGCCCGCGGATGGCGCCGAGCTGATTGCGCTGGAACGAGCGCCACTCGTCCGTCACGAAC